>JBBIOL010000121.1:0-9772 GCA_037443385.1 Anaeromyxobacteraceae bacterium | reverse complement strand
TGTTGCATCCCGGCCGCCGGTCGAGGATACAGTCGCCCTCCCATGAAGAACGCCCTGCTTTCGCGCATCCAGGACCGCAGTGCCCGCATCGGGATCATCGGCCAGGGGTACGTCGGCCTCCCGCTCGCGCTCCTCTTCCACGAGGCCGGGTTCCAGGTCACCGGCTTCGACGTGGACTCCCGCAAGGTCGAGTCGCTCCGGCGGGGCGAGTCGTTCATCAAGCACATCGGCGCCGAGCGGGTGGCCGCCGCGGTGAGGAGCGGGCGCTACGCCGCCACCACCGACTTCGACGGCCTGCGCGACTGCGACGCCATCGCCATCTGCGTGCCCACGCCGCTCGGCCAGCACCGCGAGCCCGACAACTCCTACATCCACCGGACCGGGCGCGAGATCGCGCGGCGGCTGCGCAAGGGACAGCTCGTCGTCCTCGAGTCCACCACCTACCCGGGCACCACCGACGAGGAGTTGCTCCCCATCCTGGAGGAGAGCGGCCTCGCCTGCCGGAAGGACTTCTTCCTGGCCTTCTCGCCCGAGCGCGAGGACCCGGGCCGCAAGGACTTCGACACCCGCTCCACCCCCAAGGTGGTGGGCGGCGTGGACGCGGCCTCCACCGAGCTCGCCGTGGCCCTCTACGCCACCGGCGTGAAGAAGGTCGTCCCGGTCTCGTCCACCCGCGTGGCCGAGTCGGCGAAGCTCCTCGAGAACGTCTTCCGCTCGGTGAACATCGCCCTCGTGAACGAGCTCAAGCTCGTCTTCGACCGCATGGGCATCGACGTCTGGGAGGTCATCGAGGCGGCGAAGACGAAGCCCTTCGGCTTCATGCCCTTCTACCCGGGCCCGGGCCTGGGCGGGCACTGCATCCCGCTCGACCCGTTCTACCTCTCCTGGAAGGCCGCCGAGCACGGACAGTGGGCCCGCTTCGTGGAGCTGGCCGGCGAGATCAACACCTCCATGCCGCGCCACGTGGTGTCGCGGGTGGCGGACGCGCTGAACGAGGACGCGAAGGCGCTCAAGGGCTCGAAGGTGCTCGTGCTGGGCCTCGCCTACAAGGCCAACATCGACGACGACCGCGAGTCGCCCTCCTACGAGATCATCGAGCTGCTCCAGGAGGCCGGGGCCCGGGTGGACTACTGCGACCCGTACTTCCCGTCGACCCCGGTCACCCGCAAGCGCGGCGAGCTGGGAATGCGCTCGGTGGCGAGGGACGCCGCCGTCTGGAAGGGCTACGACGCCGTCGTCGTCTCCACCGCCCACGACGTCTTCAAGGACCCAGCGCTCTTCGACGGCCTCCCGCTCGTGGTGGACACGCGCAACCTGGTGGCCGGGCTCTTTCCGGGCGGAGGCGGTCCGACGCGGGTCGTGAAGGCGTGAGATCCTTGACCGCACGAATCATGTGATCATATGATTCGTCATATGAGGTTTCTGCGTGCCCAGCGAACGCGTCACCGTGACATTGCCTTCCGACCTGCTCCAGGGCATCGACCGGCACGAGCGGAACCGTAGCCGGTTCATCGCCGTGGCCGTGCTGCACGAGCTCGAGCGTCGCCGCCGCGAGGAGCTCCTGCGGTCTCTCTCCAGCCCCCACCCGGAGGCCCTCACCGTCGCCGAGGCCGGCATCGCCGAGTGGGGCTCGCTGCTCCCGGACGACGAGGGCCTCGTCGACCCCGATGCCGGGAGGCCGGTCTCCTGGGTCGACGGCAAGGGCTGGACGGGGAGGCGATGACGAAGTTGCCGCGCGGCGCGGTCGTGCTCGTGGAGCTCGACCCCACCCGGGGTCACGAGCAGCGCGGCACCCGCCCGTGTGTCGTCGTCAGCGACCCGGCGGTGAACGACGACCAGCGCTTCCCGCTCATCGCCGTGGTTCCGGTCACCGGAACGCCAGGTGCGGGAGCGCTATACCCACCCCTCGCCCCCGGCCCGAGCGGTCTCGCGAAGCCCTCCTGGGCCCTCGTGGACCAGATCCGGTCCGTGGACAAGCGGCGCGTGATCCGCACGTTCGGGACAATCCGCCCCGGGGAGGCCGCCGCCATCGACCAGGGCCTCGCGCTGTTCCTGGGCCTTCCCGGGTAGACCTGATTCGTCGCCCCGCGCCGGGACGGGCTTACCTCACGCCCTCCCCGGCGGCACCGGGAAGCTGGGCGGCTGCTTGCCGTCCTGGTCGTAGGCGCTGCGCGGGATCGTGGGGACCGGGGTGTGCGCCGGGTCGGTCTGCGGCGTCTGGAAGGTGGGGACGAGCTTTCGCATGGCGCCGAGCACCGCCGTGGGCTCACCGGCGTCGGCGAGCTTGCGCAACTCGGCGAGCCGGTCCTTCAGGTCCGGGGGAGGCGGCGGGCTTTCGGCGGCGAGGATGCGGTTGCGCGCCCGGTGGGTGCGCTCCTCCTCCTCGGTCATGAGCTCCTCGTGCAGCTTCTCGCCGGGGCGGAGCCCCGTGTACACGATGGGGATCTCGAGGTTGGGCACGAAGCCGGCCATGGTGATGAGGTGGTGCGCCAGCTCGGCGATGCGCACCGGCTCGCCCATCTCCAGGATGCAGAGCTCGCCGTAGTCGTTGAGGCCGGACGCCAGTACGAGCCCCACCGCCTCCGGGATGGTCATGAAGTAGCGGGTGCAATCGGGGTGCGTGACCGTCACCGGCCCGCCCCGCTCGATCTGCTGCTTGAAGATGGGGATGACGCTCCCCGCCGAGCCGAGCACGTTGCCGAAGCGAACGGCGGTCATGCGGGTGGCCGAGCGCTGGCCCAGGTCGCGCACCACCATCTCGGCGATGCGCTTCGAGGCGCCCATGACCGAGCTGGGGCGCACCGCCTTGTCGGTGGAGATGAGCACGAAGCGCTTCGCGCCCACCGCGTCGGCCATGCGGGCAACGTTCATGGTCCCGAAGACGTTGTTCTTCACCGCCTCCTCGGGCGCGTCCTCCATGAGCGGCACGTGCTTGTGGGCCGCGGCGTGGAAGACGAAGTCGGGGCGGTGGCGGCGGCCGAGCCGCATGATCCGGTCGGGCTCGCGGACGTCGGCCACCTCGGCGTGCAGGATGAGGTCCGGGTGGTCGCTCTGCAGCTGCCGGGCGTTCAGGTAGAGCCCGTTCTCGTTCACGTCCACGAGCACGAGCTGCGCGCACTCGAGCGCCGCAACCTGGCGGGCGATCTCGCTGCCGATGGAGCCGGCTCCGCCGGTGACGAGGATGCGACGTCCCTTCACCTTGGCGCGGATCTCGGCGGTGTCGAAGTCGACCTGCACGCGCGGCAGCAGGTCCTCGGGCGCGAGGTCGTGCAGGATGGCCGCGCTGATCTTCTCGTCCATCTGGGTGAAGGAGGCCGGGATGATCTTGAACCGGGCCTTCGATCCCGAGCAGAGCGCCAGCATCTTGCGCAGCCGGTCGGCCGGGAGGTCCATGATGGCCAGCATGACGAGCGACACGTCGTGCTTGCGGATGAGCTCGGGCAGGTCGTCGATGGTGCCGAGGACGGCCTTGCCGCCGAGCGTGAGCCCCTGCTTGCGGGGCGAGTCGTCCACGAAGCCCACCACCTTGAGCTTCTTCTCCGGGGAGCGGCGGATGTCGCGCAGCAGGAGGTCGCCGGCGCTGCCCGCGCCCACGATGAGCGCCTTCTGCCGGCCGTCCTCGAGCCGTTCGCCGAGGAAGCTCGCCGTGAACCGGGGCGAGTAGCGGATGGCGGCGAGCAGCCCGCTCGTGAGCAGGAGCTCCAGCATGACGATGGAGACCGGGAGCCCGTGGCCGTGGATGCCGAACCAGGCGGCCGCGAAGAGGACCGACCCGCCCACCGTGGCCACGCCGAGCCGCACCGCCTCCTCGAGCCCGGAGAGGAAGAAGGACCAGCGGTGCATCTTCATGATCCAGAGCACCGCCACGCGGGACAGCACCAGCACCGGCAGGGCCGCGCGGATGTCGGGGAGCCACTCGGTCGGGGGCATTCCCTCGAACCGCAGGACCGACGCAAGCATGTACGAGAACGCCGTCGCGAGCGCGTCGAGCGCCATCAGCGCGGAGAACCGCGCCGTAGACCTGCCTTCCACTCGTTGCATCTACCCTTGATCCTCCCCCGGTCGCCCCAGTGTACCCAGAATCGGGGGGACCGGAACGAAATCGACCGGTCCCAGGAGAAGGACGGCTCGCGTGCCCGGATGTGACATTGAGTGATACAGATTCTCGCGAGGATCTTCCGGTCGGCGACCGGTTTCTGGCCCTTGCCGGGGATGGCCGCCCCATGCGAGTCTCCCCCGCTCGACCGCCATCCGTCCACGGACAGTTGTCCGCGGTCAAGCCTGCGGAATTCATAGGAACTCCAGGACCCATGCCCTCGCCCTCCGCCTCCGCGGAAGCCCCCATCGACTACACCGCGCTCACCGAGGTCGCCGGGGAGGAGGTCTCGCAGGAGCAGGTGGACCGCATGGTCCATCGCTACGCCTGGGCGGGACGCCTCTGCGGCGGCAAGGACGTGCTCGAGGTGGCCTGCGGCACGGGCCAGGGACTCGCCCACCTCGCGTCGGTGGCCCGGTCGGTGCGGGCCGGCGACGTGTCCCCGGAGCTGGTGGCCACGGCGCGCCGGGTCCACGGCGACGCCGTCCCGGTGGAGCAGCTGGACGCGCACCGGCTCCCCTTCGCCGACCGCTCCCTCGACGTGGTCATCCTCTTCGAGGCCCTCTACTACCTGCGCGACCCGGCCGCCTTCGTCTCGGAGTGCGCCCGGGTGCTGCGCCCGGGGGGCAAGGTGCTCGTCGCCACCGCCAACAAGGACCTCTACGACTTCAACCCGAGCCCCCACAGTCACGCCTACTTCGGGGCCGTCGAGCTTCCGGCCCTCTTCGCCCCGCACGGTTTCACGGTTCGCCTCCTGGGCGACACGCCCGTGGACGCCGTGTCGGTCCGCCAGCGCGTCCTTCGCCCGGTGAAGAAGTTGGTGGTCTCGCTGGGCCTCATGCCCCGCACCATGGGGGGGAAGAAGCTGCTGAAGCGGCTCGTCTTCGGGCGGATGGTCGCCATGCCGGCCCGGCTCGAGATCCCGGCCGACCTCGACTGGAAGCCCACCCCCCTCCCGGCGGGGATGGCCGACCGCAGGCACAAGGTCCTCCTCTGCGAGGCCACGCTGGAGGTTCGTCCGACGTGAAGCGCGCCTTCGACGTGGCCGTCTCCGCGCTGATCCTGCTCCTCGCCTCCCCGGTGCTCCTCCCGGTCATGGCGCTGGTGTGGCTGCAGGACTTCCACTCCCCGTTCTACGTGGGCACGCGCGCCGGCCTGGGCGAGCGCCCCTTCCGCATGGTGAAGCTGCGCTCCATGACGGTGAACGCCGACAAGACCGGGGTGGACAGCACCTCCGGCGACGACCGGCGCATCACCCGGGTGGGCAAGTTCATCCGCGCCTACAAGCTCGACGAGCTCATGCAGATGTGGAACGTGCTCGTGGGCGACATGAGCCTGGTGGGCCCGCGCCCCAACGTGCTGCGCGAAACCGCCATCTACACCGCCGAGGAGAAGCGCCTCCTCTCGGTGCGTCCGGGCGTCACCGACCTCGCCTCCATCGTCTTCTCCGACGAGGGCGACATCCTGCAGGGCGCCGCCGACCCCGACCTGCTCTACAACCAGGTCATCCGCCCCTGGAAGAGCCGGCTGGCGCTCTTCCACGTGGACCACGCGTCGCTCGCGCTCGACGTCCGGGTCATCCTGCTGACCGCGGTGGCCATCCTGTCGCGCGAGCGCGCCCTCGCCGGCGTCGGGCGGATCCTCCGCGGCCTCCAGGCCCCGCCCGAACTCGTGGAGGTCGCCGCTCGCACCTCCCCACTTCGCGCCGCGCCGCCGCCGGGTGCGCGTACCGTCGTCGTATCCCGAGACCAGGTGCCGGCCTGACGCCGGCCCCACGACCTGCCCGCACGGAGCCCCGCTTGGCCCACAACCCACCCCATGACCTGGCCCGCCTGCAGCGGATGTACCTCTCGATGCAGCGCATCCGCATCTTCGAGGAGGTCCTCGGCGACCTGGTCACCGATGGTGAGGTGAAGACGCCCTGCCACCTCTACATCGGCCAGGAGGCCGTGGCCACCGGGGTCTGCGAGGCGCTCCGCGCCGACGACACGATCTGGGGCTGCCATCGCTCCCACGGCCACTACCTCGCCAAGGGCGGCGACCTCGACGGCCTCATGGCCGAGGTGCTGGGCAAGGCCACCGGCTGCTCGCGCGGACGAGGCGGGTCGATGCACGTCTACGACGAGAAGGTGGGCATCCTGGGCACCGTCCCGCTCGTGGCCGCCACCATCCCGGTCTCGGTGGGGGCCGCACTCTCCTACAAGCTCCGCAAGGAGCCCCGCGTCGCCGTGCCCATGTTCGGCGACGGCGCCACCGAGGAGGGGCACTTCCACGAGTCCATGAACCTGGCCGCGGTCTACAAGCTGCCGGTGGTCTTCGTCTGCGAGAACAACCTCTACGCGAGCCACATGTACGTCACCGAGCGCCGCGCCAGGGACAACATCGCCGAATCCGCCGTCGCCCACGGCATGCCCGGCGAGGTCGTGGACGGCAACGACGTCGAGGCCGTGCACCTCGCCACCCAGCGGGCCGTCGAGCGTGCCCGGGCCGGCGAGGGACCCACCCTGATCGAGGCCCGCACCTTCCGCTGGCGCGGCCACGTGGGCCCGCGCTGGGACATGGACGTGGGAGTCATGCGCAACGAGATGCTGCGGGACTGGCTCCCGAAGGACCCCGTCGCCCGGACCGGGCGCCGGCTCGAGGCGCTCGGCGTCGCTCCGGAGCGGCTGAAGGAGCTCGAGGCCTCGGCCCGCGCCGAGGTCGCGCGTGCGCTCGAGAAGGCGCGCGCCGCACCCTGGCCCGATCCGTCCACGGTCTTCGACCACGTCTACGTGGGCCGGTAGGGCGACCCCATGGCTCGAAAGACCTACGCCCAGGCGATCCTCGAGGCCTCGCGTCAGCTGCTCGCCACCGACGAGCGGGTGTTCGTGTTCGGCCAGGGGCTCTGGAGCCCCTGGTACGTCGGCACCACCATGACCGACCTCGACAAGGAGTTCGGCCGGGGGCGCGTGCTCGACTCGCCGGTCTCCGAGAACGCCACCACCGCCGCCGGGGTGGGCGCGGCGCTCTCCGGGATGCGTCCCATCATCGTCCACCCGCGCATGGACTTCATGATCCTGGCCATGGATCCCATCGTGAACCAGGCCGCGAACTGGTCCTACATGTTCGGGGGCCAGCGGGGCGTGCCGCTCACCGTCCGTTCCATCGTGAACCGCGGCGGCGAGCAGGGGGCCCAGCACAGCCAGGCCCTCCAGGCCCACTTCCTCCACGTGCCCGGCCTGAAGGTGGTGCTGCCGGCCAGCGCCCGCGACGCCAAGGGCCTGCTCGTGGCCGCCGTCCGCGACGGCAACCCCGTCATCTACATCGAGGACCGCTGGCTCTACGAGGTCGCGGACGAGGTCCCCGACGCGATCTACGAGACCGAGATCGGCAAGGCCCAGGTGCGCCAGGAGGGCACCGACGTCACCGTCGTCGCCGCCTCCTGGATGAACCTCGTGGTCTCCCGGGCGCTCCCGGCGCTCGCCGACGCCGGCATCTCGGTGGAGCACGTGGACCTCGTCACCGCCAAGCCCTGGGATCGCGACACCATCGTGGCCTCGGTGCGCAAGACCGGCCGGCTGGTCGTCGCCGACTCCGGCTGGCTCACCGGCGGTCTCGCCTCCGAGATCGCCGCCGGCGTGGGCGAGGCGGCCTTCGCCAGCCTGAAGGCCCCCATCCGGCGCTTCGCCCTTCCGGACGTTCCCGCGCCCACCAGCCGGACGCTCGAGATGGCCTACTACCCCGGCCCGGAGGACCTCGTCGCCATGGTCCGCGGGCTCGTTCGCTGAGGAGAGAAAATGGCATACACCGTTCCCTTCGTAGACGCCCGCAAGCACTACGCCCTGCACCAGGCGGACATCGACGGCGCCATCTCCGAGTGCCTGAAGAACGGCGACATGATCTACCGCCGCCACCTGAAGGACTTCGAGCAGCACCTGGCCGACTACGTGGGCACGCGGTACGCGGTGGGGCTGAACAGCGGGTATCACGCGCTCGCCTTCGCGCTCACCGGCGCGGGGATCGGCCCGGGGCACGAGGTCATCACCGTGGCCCACACCTTCGTGGCCTCCATCTCGGCCATCGTCCACTCCGGCGCGAGGCCGGTGCTGGTGGACGTGGCGAAGGACTACGACATGGACCTCGACCGGTTCGAGGCCGCCATCACGCCCCGCACCCGCGCGGTCATGCCGGTCCACCTGAACGGCCGCGTGTGCAACATGGACCGGCTCATGTCCATCGCCGAGAAGCGCGGCCTCGTGGTCATCGAGGACGCGGCCCAGGCGCTCGGCGCGCGCTACGGCGCGAAGCGGGGCGGCAGCTTCGGCAAGGCCGGCTGCTTCAGCTTCTACCCGTTCAAGACGCTGGGCGGCTTCGGCGACGGCGGCGCCATCACCACCGACGACGAGAAGCTCGCCGTGTACGCCCGCCGGATCCGCTTCAACGGCGAGGACCGGGAGACCGGCGAGTACCACCACCACGGCTACACCGCGCTGCTCGACAACGTCCAGGCCGCCGTGCTCGACGTGAAGCTGACGAGGCACTTCGACCGCTGGATCGCCCACCGGCGCGCCATGGCCGAGCGCTACCGTGCCGCGCTCACCGGCGTTGGCGACCTCACCCTGCCCCACTTCCCCGACCCGAAGAACTGGGACAACTACCAGAACTACGTGATCCGCACGAGGCACCGGGACCCGCTCCGGGCCTTCCTGAAGGACAACGGGGTCGAGACGCTCGTGCACTGGATGAAGCCGGTGTGGGAGCACAAGGGGCTCGAGCTCGGCGACCTCGACCTCCCGGAGACGAAGGCCATCTGCAACGAGGTCATCTCGCTGCCCATGTCTGCCGAGCTCACCCCCGAGCAGGTGGACGTCGTCGCCGCAACCATCAAGAAGTACTTCGAGGGGAGGTGAGCATGGCCCTCTCGCTCAGCCACCGCGCGGACGCCATCACCCAGGCGGAGATCCGCGCCATGACCATCGAGTGCGATCGCGTGGGCGGGGTGAACCTCGCCCAGGGGGTCTGCGACACGCCGCCGCCGCCGGTGGTGATCGAGGGCGCCCACCGGGCCATGCTGGCCGGCACGAACACCTACACCCGCTACGACGGGCTGGCCGAGCTGCGCCAGGCCATCGCCTTCAAGCTGAAGCGCGACCAGGGCATGGACGTGGACCCGGAGACCCAGATCACGGTCTCGGCCGGCTCCACCGGCGCCTTCTACTGCGCGTGCCTGTCGCTCCTCAACCCGGGCGACGAGGTGATCCTCTTCGAGCCGTACTACGGGTATCACCGGAACACGCTGCTGTCGGTGGAGGCGGTCCCGACCTTCGTTTCCATGAAGGCGCCCGACTGGACCTTCACCCGCGAGGACCTGGAGCGCGTGGTCACGAGGAGGACCCGCGCCATCATGGTCTGCACGCCGGGCAACCCGTCGGGAAAGGTCTTCTCGATGGAGGAGCTGAAGGTCGTCGCCGACTTCGCCGAGGCGCACGACCTCTTCGTCTTCTCCGACGAGATCTACGAGTACTTCATCTACGACGGGAAGAAGCACGTCTCCCCGGCCAGCCTGCCCGGGATGTCCGAGCGGGCCATCCTCGTCTCCGGCTACTCCAAGACCTTCAGCATCACCGGCTGGCGCGTCGGCTACTCGGTCACCTCGCCCCGCTGGGCGCAGATGATCGGGTACATGAACGACCTCGT
>JBBIOL010000120.1:0-9834 GCA_037443385.1 Anaeromyxobacteraceae bacterium | reverse complement strand
CCCGTCGGCAGGATCGGGCGGCTCGGCGCGGGGAGATCGCGCTGCCCCGGCGGCGGCGCGCGGCGGGACCGGAGCCCAGGCCCGCGCGTCCGGCGGCGCGGCCCCGTGACAGGGGACCGGGCGCGGGATAAGTCCTCCCGATGACCCGGCGCCCCCTCGTCGTCCTCCTCGCCCTCTCGAGCGCCTGCGCCACGAGCGCGCAGCGGGGCGTCCCGCTGGCCATGCGCCGGCCGCCCCCGACCGGCGTGGAGCTCGCCTCGTCCTACCGGCCCGTGGGCGAGGTGTACGCCGCCTTCGGGCGGACCGCCGGGGTCTCGAACTCCTACGGACCGGACCGGGTGGTCGGGCCCAGCACCAGCATCGCGCGCAACGCGGAGGGCCGCTGGATCGGGACGGTGGGTGGGCGCACCACGCAGCTCGACGTCGAGGACGGGCGCATCCAGGGCCCCGGCGTGGAGCTGGCGGTTCGCACCGACGGCGACGCGCTCCTCGTCTCGGGGCTCTGGCGCAACGCCCGCATCGACCTCTCCTTCAAGGCCGGCAGCATCTCCGGCACGCCCGGAGGCGGGTGCTCGCTCGACCTGCGCCCGTCGGAGGGCACCTCGTGGCGGGGGTTCATCGCCTGCCCGAACCCGGACGTCGCCCTGCTGCAGCTGGACGGCGCCGCGGTCGACGTGCCGGACGTGGCCATGCCGGCCTGGCTGCTCGCCTTCCTGGGAACCCTGCCGGAGGGTCCGTGAGGGACCTCCTCCTCCGCGGGCTCGCGAGCCCGGGCGACCTGCGCGTGGTCCAGGTCGAGGCCACCGACCTCTGCCGCATGGCCCGCATGCTCCACGGCCTCGCGCCCACCAGCGCCGCCGTGTTCTCCGAGGCGCTCGTGGCGGGGCTCCTCCTCGGCTCCCTCCAGAAGGAGCGCACCCGCGTGAACGTCTCGCTGGAGGTGGACGGACCGATCTCGGGGCTGCTCGTGGACGCGGGGACCGACGGCGACGTCCGCGGCCGGGTCCGACGCCCCGACGTCCACTTCCCGGGCGATCCGGCCATCGGGCCGCGGGCCGCGCTGGGCGGATCGGGGACGCTCTCGGTGCTCCGCGACCTCGGACGCGGGGAGTTCTACCGCGGGTCGGTCGAGTTCGTGGCCGGCACGCTGACCGAGAACCTGCGCCGCTACTTCGTGGCGAGCGAGCAGGTGGAGACCGCCCTCGACGTGCAGGTGCTCGCCCGCGGCGACGAGCCGCTCGGCGCGGTGGCCGGGATCGTGATCCAGAAGATGCCGGAGGGCAGCGCCGCGGCGCTCGCGGAGGTCCGCCACCGGATCGCCTCCGGGGCCTTTCGCGACGCGCTCGCCGGGGGAGCGGCCGGCGCGGCGCTCTGCCGGTCGGTGGTGGGCGACGGGCTCGCGGTGCTCGGCGAGGGCGAGGTGGCCTACGTCTGCAACTGCTCGCGCGAGCGGGCCGTGAACGCGGTGGGCGCGCTGGGCACGGAAGGCATCCGCCAGATCCTGGCCGCGGAGAAGCAGGTGGTCATCGACTGCGAGTTCTGCAAGAAGCGCTACGTCGTCGAGGAGGCCGAGCTGGCCGACATCCTCCGCCGGCTGGAGGGCGGCGTCCCGGGCGGCGCCCAGGCCTGACGCCACCCGCCACCGGGGCCATCGGCCCCATCCCCCGGCGCGTGCTAGATTCCCCTTCCCGGCCCCCTGGGCCACGTCCGCGGAGGCTCGCCATCGCCCCCTCGAAGAAGAACACCCGGAAGAAGACCCCGGCCCGCGCCGCCGCGCGGAAGGCCGCCGCTCCCGCCCCGAAGGCCCGCCGGGCACGCACCGGCTCCGGACGCCGCCCCCGGGCCGAGCAGCCGCTCGGCGCCGGCGTGGGCGACGCCTGGGCCCTCGAGCGCATGGGCGGCGCGGTGGCGCCGGCGCCCGGCGGCGTGCGCGAGCTCTCCTGGCTCGAGTTCGGGGCCATCGTGCGCGACCTGGCCACCCGCATCGACGCCAAGTTCCAGCCCGAGGTGATCCTGGGCGTGGCCCGGGGCGGCATCTTCGTGGGCGGCGCGCTCGCCGCCCCCATGCGCGCCGAGTTCCTCCCGGTCCGGGTGGAGAAGCGCGCCCGCGACCGCAGGGCCGTGCCCACCTTCAAGGTGCCCGAGGCGCGGGGGCGCAACGTGCTCGTGGTCGACGACGTGACCAACTCCGGCGACACGCTCGCCAAGGCCAAGGCCCTGGCGCGCCGCAGCGGCGCACGCGACGTCCAGGCGGCGGCGCTGGTGGTGCGGCCGGGCGGCTCCCGGCCCGAGTGGTTCGCGCTGGAGACCGCGCAGCTCATCGTCTTCCCCTGGGACTACCAGCTCGACGCCAGCGGTCCCGCCGGCGACCCCGGCACCGTCGGGGTCTGACCTCCGGTGAAGCGGGTCGTCGTCGGCACCGCCGGGCACATCGACCACGGCAAGACGGCCCTGGTCCGGGCCCTCACCGGCATCGACACCGACCGGCTCGCCGAGGAGAAGCGCCGGGGCATCACCATCGAGCTGGGCTTCGCCCACCTCCCGCTCCCCGGCGGGACGGTGGCCGGCGTCGTGGACGTGCCCGGACATGAGCGGTTCGTCCGCGCCATGGCCGCCGGGGCCGGCGGCGTGGACCTGATCCTGCTCGTGGTCGCGGCCGACGAGGGGGTGATGCCCCAGACCCGCGAGCACCTCGACATCTGCCGCCTGCTCGGCGTCACCCGGGGCGCCGTGGTGGTGACGAAGTCCGACCTGCTCCCCGGCCTGGGCGCCGACTGGCTGCCGCTCCTGGAGGAGGAGATCCGGGCCGCCTGCGCCGGCACCTTCCTCGAGGGGGCCCCGATCCTGCCGGTCTCGGCGCGGAGCGGCGAGGGGCTGCCCCGGCTCCTCGAGGTCCTGGGCGCGCTCGCCGCGGAGGTGGCGGAGCGCCCCGCCGACGGTCCGCTGCTCCTGCCGGTGGACCGGGCCTTCTCGCTGAAGGGATTCGGCACGGTGGTCACGGGGACCATCCTCTCCGGCACGGTGTCCGAGGGGGACGCGCTCGCGCTCGTGCCGCCCGAACCCGGCCTGGGCGAGCTCCGCGCGCGCTCGGTGCAGGTGCACGGCAAGGGCGCGTCGCGGGCCTCGGCCGGGCAGCGGACGGCGGTGAACCTCCCGGGCGTGGACGCCGCCGCCGTCTCCCGCGGACAGGCCCTCACCCACGCCGGCGAGGTCCCGCCCACCTCCATCCTCGACGTCGAGGTGCACCTGCTCGCCGGGGCGCCCCGGGCCCTCCGCCACCGGGCCCGGCTCCTGCTTCACGTCGGCACCGCGCAGGTCCCCTGCGCGCTGGCCCTCGTCGACGGCCGCGCCGAGCTGCACCCGGGAGCCACGGCGCCGGCCCAGCTCCGCCTGGCCGCCCCGGTGGCGGCCCTGCCGGGCCAGCGGTTCATCCTGCGCGGCTTCCGGGCCATCGAGGGTCGTGGCAAGACCGTGGGTGGCGGGCGCATCCTCGCCGTCGTGCCGCGCAAGCGCCGTCGCGGCCGGGCCGAGGACCTGGAGCAGCTGCGCGTGCTCGCGGGCGCCGACGTCGACGCGCGGATCGCGACGGTGCTCGCCATGGCCGGACCGGCCGGCCTCCCGGCCGACGCCCTGCCCGGCCGGACCGCCCTCTCCCCGCGGGCCGTCCAGGCCGCGCTGGAGCGGCTCGGAGCCCGGGGGCAGGCCCTGCTCTTCGACCGCGACCACCGCTCCTGGGTGGCCGGGCCGGTCGCCTCCCTGCTCCGCGAGCGGCTGCTCGCCGCGCTGCGCGAGTTCCACGCCGCCCACCCGCTGGCCGCCGGCGCCGGACGCGAGGAGCTGCGCGGGCGGCTCCCCCCGGTGACCGATCCGCGCCTCTTCCAGCGCCTCGTGGCCCAGCTGGCCGAGAAGGGGGAGCTCGTCCTGGAGGGCGACCTCGTCCGGTTGCACGGCCACGTGGCGGCCTCCGGCGGAAAGGGGGGCGCCCTCAAGGACCGGGTGGCCGCGCTCCTGCGCGACGGCGCCCTCGCCCCGCCGCGCGTGGCCGACCTCCCCGGGCTCACCGGCGCCTCGCCCGCGGACGTGGGCGCCGTGCTGAAGCTGCTCGCCGCCGAGGGCGTGGTGGTGCGGGTCTCGCCGGAGATCTGGTTCGACGCCGCCGCGGTGGGCGGACTGCGCGCACGCCTCCTCGCGCACCTCCGGGCGCACCGGGAGATCGACACGCCGACCTTCAAGGAGATGGTGGGCGCCACCCGCAAGCACGTCATCCCGCTGGCCGAGTACTTCGACCGCGAGAAGGTGACGTTGCGGGTGGGGGAGCGGCGCGTGCTGCGGGGGGACGGAGGCGGCCCGTGACCCCGGCGGAGCTCCTCGAGGCCTTGCCGGTGGCCGCGCTGCTCGTCCGCGCCGAGCGGATCGTGCTCGCCAACCGGGCCGCGTGCGCGCTGGCCGGGGTCCCCCCCGAGGCGATCGTCGGCCAGCCCTTCGACGCCTTCCTGGCCCCGGGAGAGGGCGCGCGGGTCCGCGGGCGGCGCGAGCGCCGCCTGCAGGGTCTGGCCGAGCCCACGGTCTACGAGGTGGCGGCCGAGGCCCCGGACGGCCGGAGCCTCTCGCTCGAGGTCCACGTGGCGCCGCTCGGCCCGGACGAGCTCCTGCTCCAGTTCGTCGACCTCTCGGAGCGCGCGGGGCACCTCGAGCGGCTGGAGGGGCTCGCCCGGCTGGGAGCCCGCGTCCAGCGGGAGAAGACCCGCGACGGCGTCCTCGACACGGTGGTCTCGGGCCTCGCCGAGATCGGCCTCGCCGCGGTCCAGCTCCGCCTCGACGGGGACGAGTCGCGGGTGGAGCGCTTCCACGCGCCCGGGCCGGTCGTGGCCTCGCTGCTCGCCTCGGGCCTGGAGGGGGAGCCCACCGGCCGCCGCGTCCGCCCGCTCCGATCCACCTGGCGCGAGGGGGTGATGTACGTCGACGACGCGCCGGCGGCCGCCTCGCGCATCGTCGGGCTGCCGCCCGCGGCCGCCGACGCCGTCCGCGCGGCGCGGCTCGAGCGGGCCATCGCCCTCAAGGTGGGGGAGCCCCCCGACACCGCGCTGGCGGCGGTGGGGGACTGGATCGGCCCGTCCGACCTCCCGGCCTTCCGGCTCTTCGGGGCCCAGGTGTCGGCGGCGCTCGCCTCCGCCGACGCCGCCGCCGCGGTCTGGGCGCGCAACCAGCTGGTGGAGGTCTCGGCCACGGCGCTCGGCCTGGCCGAGTTCTTCTCCCGCGGCGGGGAGGTGGTGCAGGAGGCGCTCGGCTGCGACGGCGTGGCCATCTGGCTCCTCGACCCGGAGCGGGACGAGCTCCTGCTCGGCCACTTCCGCGGCGACTCCCCGGACCTGATGGCCCCCTTCGCGCGCATCCCGGTGGGCCGGTCGCGGTACTTCGGCGGGCTCCTCCGCGGGGCGCGCCCGGAGCTGCTCCAGCTGGAGGACCTCCAGGAGCCGGAGCGGGGCGGGTTCCGTCGCGCCGGGTTCAAGAGCTTCGCCACCGTCCCGCTCCGCATCCGCTCGCGCGTGGTGGGGGTGATGACGGTGGGGTTCCGCCGCCGCCGGGACCGCTCCGAGCCGGTGGTGCCCACCATGCGCGGCCTGGCCGGCCCCTTCGCCGCGGCCGTGGAGTCCCAGCGGCTCGTGGACGACCTCAGGCGCCGGGTCTCCGAGCTCGAGCTCATGAACGTGACCGCCGTCGCGTCGGCGACGATGGACTCGGGGGCCCTCCTGGGGGAGGCGCTCGGGCGCATGGTGCAGACCTTCGGGGCCGACGTGGGCGCCGCCTACACGCTCGAGGGGGACGAGCTCGTGGGCCGCGCCATGGCCGGGACCGCCGGGGAGACCGGCAAGCGCCTCCTGGCCCGGATCCCGGCCGGCCGGGGGCTCGCCGGGGAGGCGCTGCGATCGCTCCGCCCGGTCAACGTCACCGCCATGGAGCAGGCCTCCGACCTGGGGCGGGCGCTGCGCGCGCACGAGGGGCTGGAGGCGGTGGCGCTCGTCCCCATGGTCGTGAAGCAGCGGGCCCTCGGCCTCCTCGGCCTGGGACGTCGCCGGCCGGTCCCGTTCCGGGAGGTGGAGCTCCAGCTCCTCTCGGCGGTGGCCGCCCAGATGGGCGTGGCCGTGGAGAACTCGCGGCTCTTCGAGGACCTCACCCGCAGCTACGCCGAGCTGGGTCGCGCCCAGAAGCTGCTCGTGCACCGGGAGCGCCTGGCGGCGCTGGGCGAGCTGTCGGCGGTGGTGGCCCACGAGGTCCGCAACCCGCTGGGCGTGATCTTCAACTCGCTCTCCTCCTTGCACCACCTGCTCCGGCCGGAGGGGGACGCTCGCGTGCTGCTCGAGGCCATCCAGGAGGAGGCCGACCGGCTCAACCGGATCGTCGGCGACCTGCTCGACTTCGCGCGCCCGGCCGAGCCCGCCATCCGCGCCGAGCCGCTCGACCGGCTGGTGGAGGACTCGCTCGTGTCCGCGCTGGCGCAGGTGGAGGGGGCGATCGAGGTCCACCGGGAGTACGACGAGGCGCTCCCCCCGGTCCCCCTCGACGCGCACCAGGTCCGGCAGGCGGTGGTGAACCTCGTGGTGAACGCGCTGCACGCCATGCCGGACGGCGGCCTGCTCACGGTGCGCACCCGCGCCGAGGCCGGGTACGCCGTGGTCGAGGTGGGGGACACCGGGCCGGGCGTCCCGGAGGAGATGCGGCCCCGCATCTTCGAGCCCTTCTTCACCACCAAGGCCACCGGCACCGGGCTGGGCCTGGCGGTGGTCCGGCGCATCGCCGAGGGGCACGGCGGGTTCGTCGACCTGGCTCCCGGGAGGGACCGGGGCGCCACCTTCCAGCTCCGCTTCCCGCTCGATCCCGGCGGGCGCGATAGGATGGAGGGCCCCCCCGGATCTCCGGCGCCATGAGCGAGCCCTCCCCACCCACCGCCTCCCCCACCGGCCGCATCCTGGTGGTCGACGACCAGCGCAACATGCGGGTCACCACCGCCATGCTGCTGCGCCAGGCCGGGCACGAGGTGGCCGAGGCCGAGGGGGGCGCGGCCGCGCTGGAGCGGATGGGCTCCGAGCCCTTCGACGTGGTGCTCACCGACCTGCGCATGGGCGCCGTGGACGGCCTGGAGGTGCTCCGCGGCGCGCTCGAGATCTCGCCCTCGGTGCAGGTCATCGTCATGACCGCCTACGGCAGCATCGAGTCGGCGGTGGAGGCGGTGCGGCGCGGCGCCTACGACTACCTGTCGAAGCCCTTCCAGGGCGACGAGCTGCTCGTCCGGGTGCAGAAGGCGGTGGAGAAGCGGCGCCTGCTCGGCGAGGTGAGCCTCTTGGCGGGCGACTTCCGCCGCCGCTACGGGCTCGAGAACGTGGTGGGGCGCTCGCCCGCGCTGCGCGAGGTGCTCGATCGCGCCGTCCGCGTCGCCCCCACCGACGCGACGGTGCTCATCACCGGCGAGTCCGGGACCGGGAAGGAGCTCGTGGCCCGCGCCATCCACGCCGGCAGCCGCCGCGGCGCGCACCCCTTCGTCCCGGTGAACTGCGCCGCCATCACCGAGACCCTGCTGGAGAGCGAGCTCTTCGGCCACGCGCGCGGCGCATTCACCGGCGCGGTCCGGGCCCGGGTGGGGCTCTTCGAGGAGGCCAGCGGCGGCACGCTCTTCATCGACGAGATCGGGGAGACCACGCCGGGGTTCCAGGCCAAGCTCCTGCGCGCCCTCCAGGAGGGGGAGATCCGGCGCGTCGGCGAGTCGGCGCCGGTCAAGGTCGACGTCCGCATCATCGCCGCCACCAACCAGGACCTCCGGCGCGCCATCGCCGAGAAGCGCTTCCGGGAGGACCTCTTCTACCGGCTGAACGTGGTCCCCCTGCGCATCCCCCCGCTGCGGGAGCGGCGCGAGGACGTCCCGCTGCTGGCCCGCCACTTCCTGGAGCGGCACAACCGGCGCAACGGGGGGCGGAAGTCGTGGACGGTCGACGCGCTGGCGCGCATGCTCGAGCACGACTGGCCGGGCAACGTCCGCGAGCTGGAGAACGCGGTCGAGCAGGCCGCCGCCCTCTCGGAGGGGCTCGAGATCCGCGCCGCCGACGTGTCGTTCGGCCACGAGGGACGGGCCGGCCCGCCTTCCACCACCCTCGCCGACGCGGTCTCCGCCGCCGAGCGGCGCGCCATCGAGGCGGCGCTGGTCCGCTGCGACGGGGACAACGGGCGGGTGGCCCGGGAGCTGGGCGTCTCGCCCACCACGCTGTGGCGGAAGATGAAGCGGTACGGGATCGACGGCGGGGTGGCCCCGGCCGGCTGAGCCGGGGCCGTTCCCGGCTACATGCGCAGCACGGCCGCGCGCGCCCAGGCCGCGAGCGGCTCGGGCGAGAAGCCCACCACCACCACGACGAGCGCCGCCACGGCGATGGCCACCACCACGGGTCCCGGGGCCGCCGCGCCCTCCTCGACCTCGGCCGGGCGCATGTACATCGCCACCACCACCCGCAGGTAGTAGTAGACGCCCATGATGCTGGTGAGCACGCCGACGATGGCGAGCCCCCAGGCCTTGGCCGCGGCGGCGGCCTGGAACACCGAGAGCTTGGCCACGAAGCCCGCCGTGGGCGGCACGCCCGCGAGCGACAGCATGAAGATGGCCATGGCGAAGGCGAGCCACGGCCGCCGGCTGGCGAGGCCGCTGAACCGGGAGAGGTCCCAGGCGTCGGCCGGGGAGGCGTCGGGGTTCGGCTCGCGCCGCTCCAGCACCGCCAGCACCGCGAAGGCGCCGACCACGGTGACCGCGTAGGCGGCCAGGTAGACCAGCACCGCCGAGAGCCCCTGCCCCCGCCCCTCGGGCGTGGAGGCGGCGATGACGCCGACGAGCAGGTACCCGGCCTGGGCGATGGACGAGTAGGCCAGCATCCGCTTCACGTTCCGCTGCGGGAGCGCGAAGAGGTTGCCCACCACCATGGTGAGGACCGCGAGCAGGCCGAGCACGCCGCCCAGCTCGTTGCCGACGGCGTAGGGAGTGCCCGCCACCATGGCCAGCACGCCGCGGGTGAGGAACGCGAAGGCGGCCGCCTTCACGCCCGCCGCCATGAAGGCGGTGGCCGGCGTGGGGGCGCCCTCGTAGACGTCGGGCGTCCAGGCGTGGAACGGAACCGCGGCCACCTTGAAGGCGAGGCCGATGAGGACGAGCGCGAGCCCGGCGGCGAGCAGCGCCCCTCCTCCGCCGCGCATGGCCGAGAGCTGGGTGCCGCCGGTGGCGCCGTAGTAGAGCGCCGACCCGTAGAGCAGGATGGCGGAGGCGAACGAGCCGAGGATGAAGTACTTGAAGGCCGCCTCCGGCGGGCGCTGGCCGCGACGCGGGTAGGCCGCCATGGCGTAGACCGCGAGGCTCATCACCTCGATGGCGATGAACGCCACGAGGAGGTCGGTGGCCATGCCGAGCAGCACCATGCCCGAGGCGCCGAAGAGCGCGAGCGCGTAGTACTCGCCCCGCTCCATGTTGCGGGCCTGCAGCCAGCCCCGGCCGAGCAGGGCCGAGAGCGCGACCCCGGCGCACACCACCACGGTGACGAAGCCGGCGAAGCCGTCGCTCACCGCCTGCCCGGCGAAGAGGACGCGCTGGGGCACGAAGGGCACCGAGAGCGCCGCCGCGGCCGCGAAGACGATGGCGAGGCCGGACTGGTATCCCCGGCCGCCGGAGCGGAGGAACGCCTCCGACATCATGAGGACGAGCGCCCCCAGGACGAGGAGGAGGAAGGGGAGGAGCGCCGCGATCTCGTATCCGGACGGCATGTCAGTGGCTCCCGTGGGCGGGGGCGGCGGGCGGGGGCGCCTCGG
>JBBIOL010000119.1:0-9946 GCA_037443385.1 Anaeromyxobacteraceae bacterium | reverse complement strand
GAAGATTGCCCTGTAACCCTACAGTCAACTGTCAGCGATGTGTTGACTAGCTCCGAGTGATCGGCACGGGTTGCGTCGTATGTCGAGATAGGTTAGAGTTGACATACGAATAGATGTCAACGGAGACCCCGATGCCCGCACCGAGCACGACCGAGAAGTTGATGCAGACGTTCCGGCTACCCCGCGAGCTCGTCACCTTCCTGAAGGCCGAGGCAGCCCGGCGGGAGATGGACCTGACCGCGTACGTCAGCCGGCACCTCGAAGGCCTGCGCACCTGGTTCGGCCTCCCGGCCGCGGCCACGGCCCTCCTGGAGGAGGACCGGCAGGCACTCCGGATGGAGCGCTACGAGTACCTCCTTCACCTCCTCTTCCAGCGGGCGCTCGAGCTGCGCGAGAAGGGCCCCGGGTTCGACGCCCCGGCCGGAGCCCGGCGGAAGCGGCCCTGACGCTCGGCCGCGGCCGTCGTCGAGGGTGGCCGCCCAGGGTGAGACGTGGCCCAGGACCTGCCAGGCGAAGGCATCGACGCCGCCCATGACGGCGCCGGAGAGGCCGGCGCAGGCACGGCCCCCAACCTACCCCCGGCCCTCACCGTCGACGAGGCGGCGCGTCTCCTGCGTGTAAACCGGAAGACGCTCTACGACGCCGTGCGTGACGGCCGGGTCCCCGGCGTCATCCGCATGGGCCGTTCCATCCGCATCGGCCGCGACGCCCTGTTAGGCTGGCTTCGAGGCAACGGCGGTCCCGCGCTCGGAGACGACCGATGAGCGTGAGGCTGCGGAAGTGGATCGGAAAGGACGGCAAGGTGCAGACGCACTGGGCCATCGACGTGAAGGTCGCGATGCCGGGGCAGCGTCCCCGGCGCGTGCGCGACTTTTCGCCGGTGAACACCCGACGCGGCGCGCAGAAGTACGAGCGGCAGGTGCGCGACGCGATCCTCGCCGGAACCCTTGGCAAGGAGGTGAAGGAGGTCCCGACGCTGGAGTCCTTCCAGTCGCGGTTCCTCGATTACTCGGAGGTGAACAACAAGCCCAGCACGGTCTACGCGAAGCGCTGGGTGCTGCGCACGCATCTCGTTCCCGCGTTCGGGAGGCGGCGCCTCGACACGATCGGCCCGGCCGACGTCGAGACCTACAAGGCCCGGAAGCTGAAGGACGGACAGGCGGCGAAGTCGGTGAACAACCACCTGACCATCCTCCGGAAGATGCTGAACCTGGCCGTCGAGTGGGGCGAGCTGCCTCACGCGCCCCGGGTGAAGCAGCTGCGAGTCACCCACGGCGACTTCCAGTTCCTCTCGTTCCAGGAGACGGAACGCTTCCTGCGGGCCGCCGAGTCCGAGTGGAAGGCGTTCCTGGTGACGGCGCTCAAGACCGGCCTCCGCGTCGGCGAACTGCTGGCGCTCAAGTGGCAGGACGTCGACCTGGTGGCCGGGCGCATCGTCGTCCGGCGGACCCTCTGGCACGACCAGGAGGGGACTCCGAAGGGCGGTCGCACGCGGGAGGTGCCGCTCTCGGGCGAGGCGGTGGCCACGCTCAAGGCCCACCGTCACCTGAGGGGCGACTACGTCTTCTGCGAGACCGACGGGACGCGTCTCACCCACAGCCGGGTGAAGGACGTGGTCCCGAGGGCGTGCAAGAAGTCCGGCCTCGCAAAGCGGCTCACCACCCACGACCTCCGGCACACCTTCGCGTCCCACCTCGTCATGCGAGGCGTGGCGCTGAAGGCCGTGCAGGAGCTGCTCGGGCACGCGACCATCGACATGACGATGCGCTACGCCCACCTCTCTCCGGAGGTGAAGCGCGAAGCCGTGGAGGTGCTCGATCGCCCGGTGCCCGCCGAGGATGGGGCACATGTGGGGCACAAGGAGGGCTGACAAAGAAAAACCCCCGGTCGAAACCGGGGGTTAGATGGAGCGGGAAAAGGGATTTGAACCCTCGACCCTCGCCTTGGCAAGGCGATGCTCTACCACTGAGCTATTCCCGCAAGATCCTGTAGCGAGGGGCGGATTTATAGGGCCACCCCCGCGGAGGTGTCAAGGGTCTTCCCGCCCCGCGGAGGCCGCCTCCGGCCCTCCCGCGGACGCCGCCGGCTCGGGCGCGTAGACCGCCCGGAAGAAGTCCCGGATGTAGACCCACGCCGACCAGAGCGAGAAGGCCACCGACAGGTAGAGGAGCCAGGTCCCCACCACGTTCGCGTCCACGTCCACCTCGAACGCCAGGAAGTCCACCCGGTACCGGTAGTGGATGAGGAGGAACGAGATGGCGGCGATCTGGATGCTCGTCTTGTACTTCCCCTCCTGCCCGGCGGCGATGACGATGCCCTCGCCCATGGCCATGGTGCGGAGCCCGGTCACCATGAACTCGCGCGCCAGGATCAGGATGACGAGCCACGCCGGCACCCGCCCGAGGTGCACCAGCATGACCAGCACCGAGACCACGATGAGCTTGTCGGCGAGCGGGTCGAGGAACTTGCCGACCACGGTCACCGTGCCGGTGCGCCGGGCCACCCACCCGTCGAGGAAGTCGGTGGCGCCGGTCACCGCGAAGAGGACGCCGGCGACGAAGCTGTTCACCCGCCCCTCGTAGTACGTGAACGCCAGGATCAGCGGGATCATGGCGATGCGCACCACGGTGATGGCGTTGGGCGCGTTGAGCAGGTCTCGGCGGAGGTTCCCCAAGCGCGTCTCAGTCCGCCGGCGCGGCGTCGGGATCGACGAACACGCGCCCCTCGCCGGTGAGCTCGACGAGGGCCGGCATCCCGGCCACGACCACCGCCGTGGGCGTCCCCTCGACGCCCTCCGGCGAGCCGATGCGCGGCGTGATGGCGCCGGACCAGCCCACGAGCGAGGTGGGCGGCACGCGAAGCGGCTCGTCGCCGGCGACCTCGATGGCCACCGGCGCCGCCACGGTCCGGAGGAGCACCCGCCCGCGTCCACGCAGGTGCACGAGGTCGAGGTCGCGCGACTGTCGCGACGGAACCCGGCCGTTCTCGAAGATCACCGCCTCCTCGAGCGCGAAGACCGACTCCTCCCGGAAGTACCCGGCGTCGCCGGCGAGGTCGACCACGGTGAACACCCAGCCGCCGGTGCGGAAGAAGAGCGCGCCCTCCCCCGACATCCGGTGCATTCGCAGCCGCCCGGCGCCGAAGGGCTTCTCGGTGAGCTTGCCGCGGAAGCGTTTCACCTCCGGGTGCGCGGCCACGGAGCCGCGCAGCGCGAACAGCCCGTCGATCCGGCACACGAGTTCCCCGCGCACCGCCACGTGGAGGATGCCGGCGTCCACCGCGAACACCTCGGGCGGCGGCCGGACCGTGCGCCCCGCCGCGAAGGCGCCGAGGCCCCCGGGGATCGGGCTCACCCGCGCGGCCCCCGGTGTCGGCGCGGGACGCGCCACGGGCAGGCCCGCCGGGACCGGGAAGGCCACCGGGGTGGGGTGCGGCGCCGTGGCGGCCGGGCTCGGAACGGTGCCGGAGGTCCGGGCCGCCTCCGCCAGCAGGGCGTCGCAGCGTGCGAGGAGCGCGGCGCTCCCCGCCTTCTCGAGCCACGGCCGGGCCGCGCGCGCGTTGCCCGACTCGAGCAGGGCGAGGCCGAGATACCCCATGGCCTTCCGGTGCTCGGGATCGAGATCGAGGGCGATGGAGAACTGGCGCACCGCCTCGGCCAGCTTGCCGCCCTTCATCCAGGCGAGCCCGAGATTCACCCGGGGCGAAACCTCGGCCGGGCTGTCGTCGACCACCTTGCCGTAGGCCTCGGCGGCCTCGGCGAACAGGCCGGCGCGGTAGCAGGCCTGGCCGAGCAGCCCGAGCGAGGCGGCGCCCCGGGGCTCGAGCGACGCGGCCCGTCGCAGCGCCTCCCGGGCGCCGTCGAGGTCGCCGGCGGCCAGGCGCTCCTCGCCCGCGTCGAGCTGGCGCCGGAAGTCCTCGTCCAGGGCCGCCAGCATCCCGTCCGTTGCCGCCGTGGCCACCCGTCACCCCTTCGCGCTCAGGCTCTTCAGCTTCTCGTACACGGCGAGCACCCGCTTCACGTAGTCCTGCGTCTCGGCGTACCGCGGGACGCCGCCCGCCCGCTTCACCGCCTCCGGGCCGGCGTTGTAGGCCGCGAGCGTCATGGCGAGGTCGCCGTCGTACTTGTTCGCGAGCGTGCGCAGGTAGCGGGCGCCGCCGTCGATGTTCTGCTCCGGGCTCCACACGTTGCTCACGTACATGTCGCGGGCGGTCCCCGGCATGAGCTGCATGAGCCCCTTGGCCCCCTTCTCCGACACGGCCCGCTCCCGGTAGCCGGACTCGACCGCCATCACGGCGTGGAGCAGCTCCTCGGCGAGGCTGTACTTCTGGGCGGCGCGCCGCACGTGGTCCTTGTAGGCCCGGGAGGACGACTCGATGGCCCGGATGGTGGCGGCCACGCCAGCCCAGGACGAGGTGCCGGAAGGCGACCGGCGTTCCGCGGCCGATCGCTGCCGCTGCACCCGTCCCACGCACCGGTCCTGCTCCACGTTCCCGAAGACCCAGTTCCCGGCCGCGTCGCGGCAGGCGAACACGTCGCTGCCCCCGGCGAGGGCCGGGACGAGCGCGATCGCGCCCACGAGGAGCATGGCCGGAGACGAGGGCACGGACCACCCAAGGTTACCGCCCGGAGGCCCCCCGGGACAACTTCCGGCGCACCGTGCTAGGGATCGGCGCCATGTCCACGACATCTCGCGAGCACGTCGACTTCCTGGTCCTGGGTGGAGGCGTGGCCGGGCTCTCCTTCGCCCTCGAGGCCTGCCGGAGCGGGAGCGTCCTCGTCCTCACCAAGCGCAACCGCCAGGAGGGCAACACCCAGTACGCCCAGGGGGGCGTGGCCGCCGTCCTGGGCCCGGACGACGCCTTCCCGCTCCACGTGGAGGACACGCTGGTCGCCGGCGCGGGCCTCTGCCACCTCGACGCGGTCGAGGTCACGGTCCGGGAGGCCCCGGAGCGGATCCGCTGGCTCCAGTCGCTCGGCGTCGAGTTCGACCGGGAGGGGCCCGATCGGCTCCACCTCACCCGCGAGGGCGGCCACTCGCGCCGTCGCGTGGCCCACGCCAAGGACACGACCGGGATGGAGATCGAGAAGCGCATGCTCGCGGCCTGCGCCGCCGCCGGCATCCGCATCGAGGAGGACCAGGTCGCCATCGACATCATCACGAGCGAGCGCGCCGGGGTCCCCGGGCCGAACCGGGCGCTCGGCGCCTACGTGCTCGACCGGGCCACGGGCACCATCCGCACCCTCACCGCTGCGGTGACCGTGCTCGCCACCGGCGGCGCGGGCAAGGTCTACCTCTACACGTCCAACCCGGACGTGGCGACGGGCGACGGCGTGGCCATGGCCTACCGGGCCGGCGCCTCGGTCGCCAACATGGAGTTCTTCCAGTTCCACCCGACCTGCCTCTTCCACCCGGACGCGAAGAGCTTCCTCATCTCCGAGGCCCTGCGGGGCGAGGGGGGCATCCTCCGCAACAAGGCCGGCGAGGCCTTCATGATCCGCTACGACCCGCGCAAGGAGCTGGCGCCGCGCGACATCGTGGCCCGCTCCATCGACGCCGAGGTGAAGCGGCGCGGCGACGACTGCGCCTTCCTCGACATGACCCACCTGCCGAAGGCCTTCCTGCTCGACCACTTCCCGCACATCTACCAGACGTGCAGGGAGTTCGGCATCGACATGGCCGTGCAGCCCATCCCGGTGGTCCCCGCCGCTCACTACCAGTGCGGAGGGGTGGTCACCGACCTGCACGGCCGCACCGGCGTGCCGCACCTGCTCGCGGTGGGCGAGGTGGCCTGCACCGGCCTGCACGGGGCCAACCGGCTCGCCTCCAACTCGGTCCTGGAGGGGCTGGTCTTCGGCCGGCGCGGGGCGCTGGCCGCGGTGGAGCTGCTCGCGGGCCGGCAGCCTCCCCCGCCGGTCCCCGACTGGAACCCCGGCGACGCGCTCGCCCCCGACGAGGGGGTGGTGGTGGCGCACAACTGGGACGAGCTGCGCCGCCTGATGTGGAACTACGTGGGCATCGTCCGCTCGGCGAAGCGCCTCGAGCGGGCCCGCACCCGGCTGCGCATCCTGCGCTCCGAGATCCGTGAGTACTACTGGCGGTACCAGGTCGCGCCCGACCTGGTGGAGCTCCGGAACCTCGCCGACGTGGCGCTGCTCATCGTGCAGTGCGCGCTGCGGCGCAACGAGTCGCGCGGGCTCCACTACCTGCTCGACCACCCCAGCCCGGACGACCGCCACCTGAAGGACACGG
Source organism: Anaeromyxobacteraceae bacterium (assembly GCA_037443385.1). Taxonomy (GTDB): domain Bacteria; phylum Myxococcota; class Myxococcia; order Myxococcales; family Anaeromyxobacteraceae; genus CAIOAK01. The sequence goes on along the minus strand of JBBIOL010000119.1, from coordinate 3,695 downwards.
TCGTGCACAGCGGCGAGCTGGAGGAGCCGGTGCCGCGAGCCTGATCCCCGCGGGTCGGCGCGCCGGGACCCCTAACGCGACGCGGGAGGTTGCCAGGTCATGCGCAGCGCCCCCAGGGCCCCCGCGATGCGGAGCTCGAAGGCGCGCGTGGCGAGCGTGCCCGGGCCGGGGAAGCGCGGGAAGCGCACGCGGTAGATGGTGTCGAACTCGGTGAGGTACGGGTACAGGACCTGGAGGGTCGGGTCCTTGCGCACCGTCTTCACCTGGACCGGCAGCGCCTGCTCGGTGCCGTCGATGACCAGCGACACGCGCCAGGTGCCCCGATCGGTGGCGAGGTCGTTGGCCTTCCGGTCGTCGGTGAAGAAGGCGAGCAGGAACTCCTCGCCCTCGGCCGCCTCGGCCCGCTCCCTCGCGAGGGCGGCGTCCCGCTCGGCCGGGAGCATGCCCTTCCACTCCGCCATGCGATCCACGCGGGCCGTGCGCACCGCCTCCGACTGCCAGGTGGCGGTGGCGAAGGCCACGTCCTCGAGCAGGTCGTAGAGCTTGGCCGTGCGGGTGGCGCCGTCGCGGGCCTCGGCCCAGGCCCCCTCCCGCGTGCCGGGGGTGACGGCGGGGGAGACGTAGCCGCAGGCCGAGAGCGCGAGCGCGAGGACGACGAGGGGTCGGGCCATCGTGCCCATCATCCCAGGAAGTCGGCGCGGGTGAAGAGCGCGTCCACCGGGACGCCCATGGCCTCGAGGACCTCCCGCCCGCCCTCCTGCCGGTCCACGAGCGCGAAGCAACCGGCCACCACGAGCCCCTCGGCCCGGCAGCGCTCGATGGCCCGGGCGGCGCTGCCCCCGGTGGTGATGACGTCCTCCAGGACCGCCACGCGGCTCCCGTCGGGGATGGTCTTGCGACCCTCGATCCACTGGCCGGTCCCGTGCCCCTTGGGCTCCTTGCGGACGATGAACGCGTCGACGGGCTCGCCGGCGAGGAAGCTCGCCACGGCGACCGCGCTGGCGAGGGGGTCGGCGCCGAGCGTGAGGCCGCCCGCGCCCCGCACCAGCGGGCGCAGCCTGCGGATGCGGTCGAAGAGCAGCCGCCCGACGAGCACGTGCCCCTCGGCGGTGAGCGCCGTCCGCTTGCAGTCCACGTAGAAGTCGCTCTCCTTGCCGGAGGCGAGCACGACCTTGCGCCGCTCGAAGGAGAGCTGCCGCAGGAGCTCGAGCAGCCGGGTGCGGTCGTCGGCGAGGTTCATCGCGGGTCCCTCTCGAGGATGGGCAGGAGGCGGGTCACGTAGCGGAGCTGCTCGACGACGGCGCGGCGCGCCTCGGCGGGGAGGGAATCCCATCGGCCGCAGGCCGCGGCGAGGTCCCGGTTGAGTTCCCAGGCGCGCAGGGCGAGCGACCGGGGATCGACCGCGGCCACCCCCGGTCCCCCGGCGCCGGCCCGCGGCGTCGGGGAGGTCCGCAGGGCGGGCTCGGCCCAGGGGAGGAAGGCCCGGACCCGTTCCTCGGCGATGGTCCGCGCCGGGGCGTCCCACGGCTCGGCGAACAGCGTCGGCCCGAGCGCCAGCGCCCAGGCGTCCGGATCGGCGAGCGGCGCGTGCACCCGCGCCAGCACCCGGTCCCGCTGGAGCAGGCGCGCGGCGGCGATGCGGCGGAAGCCGGCGACCACCTGGTAGCGGGGGCCCTCCCCGTCCGCGGCCGGCAGCGGCCGCAGGTCCACCGGCGTGAGCTGGCCGAGCCGGCCGATGGCCGTGGCCAGCGCCGACACGTCGCCGGGCTCCCGGAGGCGGAAGGTCGCGTCGTCGGCGATGGCGTCGAGCCGGACCTGCTCCACGTCAGGTCCCGCGCAGGCGCAGGTGGCGCCGCAGGGCGTCCAGCCCGGCCGGCGGCGCGGCGGGCTCGTCCCCGGATGTGTCCACCTGGCCCTGGAACCGGGCGCCGTCCACGATCACCACCCGGGGAGAGCGAACGTCGGCCCGGACGTCGGAGGTGGCCTCGAGACGGACGGTGCCGCCCATGTCCACGCTCCCGCGCAGGGTCCCGTGGACGACCAGGTCGCCCGGGCCGCGCACGTCGCCGTCGACGGTGGTCGCCGGCCCCACCACCACCGGCGGTTCCGCCGGCGCCCCGTCCTGCCGATCGTCGTTCGCGCCCATGCTCCCTCGCGTCGCAGGATAGGAGGCGCCGCTCGCCCCGGTCAATGCGTTCCTGGGGCGCTGCGCGCCGAGATCCACTCCACCGCGTCCGAGATGGGGCGGTGCCGTTCCCGCTCGTTCCAGATCTCGTGCTCGAATCCCAGGTACTCCTTCACCGTCTTGTCCCTCGAGGCGGCCGCCGCGAAGAACTCGGAGGCGGCCGCGCCGTCGGCGATCCGGTCTCCGGTGCCGAGGAGCAGGAGCAGCGGCCGGTCGAAGCGGGCCATGTCCCGGCGCAGGTCCTCCTGGGCGCGCCCCGACTCGGTGAACCACCGCGGCGTGGCCTTGCGGAGGTAGAGCGGGTCGGCGTCGGTCCAGGCCCGCATCTCCGGGTCGCTGGTGAGGGTGGCCAGGTCGAGGCCGGCGTCCACCGGCAGGTGGGGGACGACCCTGCCCACCAGGAGCGCCGACCAGATCTTCACCTTGGGTGGATCGATGGCGAGGCGGAAGTACGGGTTGGAGAGGATCACGCCGTCGACGTCCCGTCCCCCCCGCAGCGCCCAGTGGGCGGCCACGTGACCGCCCTGGCTGTGGCCGGCGACGAAGAGCCTCCGCCCCCCGGCGTCGGCCCGCACCCGCGCGGCGAACGCGTCGAGGTCGGCCAGGTAGTCCTCGAAGCGCTCCACGAACCAGCGCTTCCCGCCCGACCGGCCGTGCCCCCGGAAGTCGAGGAGCGCCACCTCGTGCCCGGCCCGCACCAGCGCGTCGGTGAGGCCGGCGTAGCGCCCCAGGTGGTCGCCGGCGCCGTGCAGGACCATCACCGTGGAGCGCGGCCCCTCCGGCGTGTAGCGCTCCCAGTGGATGTCGGGCCCGCCGGGAGCACGCACGGTTCCCTGCGCGTGGCGGGCCAGTCCGGGGCCGGGGAACACGGGTACGGTCACGTTCACCTCCGGGCCGGGCGGAGCTCGCCGCCCGGCAGGTCGCGCAGCTTCCGCTCGATGCCGGCCCGCTGGTCGGGCTGGTCGGGCTCGGCCCCGTCGTCGAGCACCTGGACCGCGCGGCGCCAGGCCCGGGCCGCGTCGGCGTTCCGCCCGGAGCGCCGGTAGGCGTCGCCGAGGTGCTCGAGGATGGTGGGCTCCGGGCCGGCCAGCGCCTCGGCCCGCTCCAGCGTGGCCACCGCCGCCGGCAGGTCCCCGCGCTGGAACTGGATCCATCCCAGCGAGTCGAGGAACGACCCGTTGTCGGGCTCGATCTCGAGCGCCCCGCGGACCAGGGTCTCGGCCTCGTCGAGCCGCTCCCCCCGCTCGGCGAGCCCGTAGCCCAGGAAGTTCATGGCGTCGGCGTTGCCGGGCGCGAGCTCCACCAGTTCACGCATGGTGACGAGGGCCCCGGCCCGGTCGCCAGCCCGGTCCTGCGCCGCTCCCAGGGCGAAGAGCAGGCGCTCGTCGCGCGGCTGGGCGGCGAGCGCCTCCCGCAGGAAGGCCACCGCCTCGGCGGCGCGCCCGGAGCGCTCCAGCACGTGGGCACGCGCGGCGAGGAGGCGCGCGTCCCCGGGGCGCGCCGCGACGGC
>JBBIOL010000118.1:0-10163 GCA_037443385.1 Anaeromyxobacteraceae bacterium | reverse complement strand
CGGGCGCTGGCGCGCGCCGAGCTCCTCGCACGCCCGGGCGTCCTGGCCGAGGCGCTCGCCTCCCCCGCGACGGCGGCCCGCCCGGCCGCGGTCCCGCGGACCGCCCCCTTCCCGCCCGCTCCCCCCGCGGCCCCCGGTCCGGCGGCCCCGTACCCGGTAGGCCACCCGGCGGGGGCCGCGCCCCGGCCGCCGTCCATCGTCCCGCCGGCGCTCGCCGACGCGGACGAGCTGCCCACGCGCGCCCCCTCCCGGCCTGCACCCGACCTCATGTCGCTCATCGACGAGGAGCTGGTCGGGGAACGCCCGCGGCCGGCGCCGCCGAACACCCGCGTCGAGGTCTCGGTGAGCCTGGTGTCCGAGCACAACTTCTACGTGGGATCGACCCGCCGCATCGACTCGGGCGGCGTGTTCATCGCCACCGCCATGCCGCCGCCGGTCGGCACGCGCATCCAGCTGCGCCTCGGCCTCGCCGACGGGCGGCGCCTCGACCTCGAGGGCGAGGTCTCGTTCCTCCGCGGCAAGTCGGCCACCACCGGCCGCCAGCCCGCCGGGTGCGGCGTCCGGCTCATCGGCCTCCCCGGCTGGGCGGTGGACGCCATCGAGCGCTTCTTCCAGGCGCGGCAGCCCATCGCCTACGCCCCGACCTGAGCCGCGGCGGTCCTAGTCGTCCACCGCCCGGTCGGTCCGGCGCACGCCGAGCAGGTACGGCTGGATGAAGCCCTCGATCTCCCCGTCGAGCACGTCGTCCACCTTTCCGGTCTCCACGCCGGTGCGGAGGTCCTTCACCAGGCGGTAGGGCTGCAGGACGTAGCTGCGGATCTGCGACCCGAAGTCGATGTCCTTCTTCTGGGCCTCCTCGGCGTCCCGCTGGGCCTGGCGCTTGCGCTCCTCGAGCTCGTAGAGCCGGCTGCGCAGGATCTTCCAGGCCACCCCGCGGTTCTTCTGCTGGCTGCGCTCGTTCTGCACCGCCACCACGATGCCGGTGGGGATGTGGGTGAGTCGCACCGCCGAGTCGGTCTTGTTCACCTTCTGGCCGCCGGCGCCGGACGAGCGGTAGGTGTCGACGCGCACGTCGGACTCCTGGATGTCGATGACGATGTCGTCGTCGATCTCGGGGGTGACGTCCACGGCGGCGAAGCTGGTCTGGCGGCGGGCGTTCTGGTCGAAGGGGCTGATGCGCACCAGCCGGTGCACGCCCCGCTCGGCCTTGAGGAAGCCGTAGGCCCAGGGACCCCGGGCGATGAACGAGGCGGACGAGATGCCGGCCTCCTCCCCCGCCACCAGGTCGGCCGGCTCGACCTCCCACCCCTTGCGCTCGCAGAAGCGGACGTACATCCGGTAGAGCATGGCGGCCCAGTCCATGGCCTCGACCCCGCCGGCGCCGCTCTTCACCTCGACGATGGCGTTGGCGCCGTCGTGGGGTCCGGAGAGCATGCGCCGGAACTCCAGGCCGGCCACGTGCCGCTCCACGCCGTCGGCGTGAGCCGCCGCCTCGGCCCGTGCGTCGGCGTCGCTCGCCTCCTCGGCCAGCTCGTCGAGCGCCCGGGCGTCGGAGAGCGCGGCGAAGGCCCGGTCCCAGTCGGCGACCGTGCCCTCGAGCTGCGCCTTCTCCTTCAGGAGCGCCTGGGCCTTCTGGTTCTCGGCCCAGAAGCCGGGGTCCTCGGAGAGCCGCGAGATCTCCGCGACGCGCGAGCGCTTGCGCTCGACGTCAAAGGGACCCCCGGAGCGCCTCCAGGCGGGCGGCGATCCCGGCGAGTCGTTCGGCGGTCTGGGACGGCATGGGGTTCAGGTCTCCGGCGCGGTTCTGCGGGGGCGGCGCAGCAGCGCCAGGCCGAGCATGCCGGCCGAGACGACCGCGCAGGCCCCCGCGAAGAGGTCGCCGACTCTAGTGTAGGGCGTGCGACCCCGCAAGACGGGCACGTCCCCGACGAGCAGTCGAGGGGGCTCGTCGGGATCGGGCGCGAGCGCGCGGTCCACCGGGCCCACCTCGAGCGCGCCCGGGGCCACCGTCCCGTCCGGGTAGACGAGCGCGCTCACCCCCGCGTAGGCGGGCCGGGCCACCGCGCGCCGCGTCTCGATGGCCCGCATGCGCACGATGGCCAGGAACTGGTAGGGGCCGGACGAGTAGCCGTACCAGGCGTCGTTGGTCGGGTTCACGAGCAGGTCCGCGTCCTGCCGCGCGAAGACCCGGGCCACCTCCGGGAAGATGGCGTCGAAGCAGATGAGCGGGGCGATGCGCAGGGGCCGCCCACCCGCCACGAGATCCATGGGGACGAGGCGGCTCCCGGCCGCGATGGGCGCCATGGCCGGCACCACCGACCGCAGGAAGGGGAACCAGTCGCGCAGCGGGACGTACTCGCCGAAGGGGACCAGGTGGTGCTTCACGTAGCGGTCCATCACCGTGAGCCCCGGCGAGAGGAGGAAGGCCACGTTCTCGAGCTGCGGAACGCGCCCCCCGGGCTGGTCCACCCAGCGGAGCGTGGTGGCGCCGAGCAACAGGTGGGCCCGGGAGAGGGGCTCCAGGTCCGGCGCGACGGAGCGGAGGTCGCGCAATCCCGGCGGGAGCGCGCGGGGCCAGGAGGCCTCCGGCCAGGCGACGAGGTCGGCGCCCCGGCGGTCGGCCTCCACGGTGAGCGGCCACATCCGTCCCACGATGCGGGCGGCCTGCTGCGGCCCCTGGTTCTTCACCTCCTGGCTCACGTTGGCCTGGACCAGGCCGACCTTCACCCTCGGTGCGGTGGCCATCTCCGCGCGCACCGAGGACAGGTTCCAGGTGCCCCAGGCGATGGTGGCCGCGAGCGCCACGCCGACCGCGGCGGTGGCCCGCCAGGGCCGGGAGGCCCCCGGGCCGGCCCGCAGGCTCTCCCACCACGCCCCGATCACCGCGTTCGAGAGCACCACCAGGCCGGCCACCAGGTACGGCCCGCCCAGCGCGGCCAGCTGCGCCACCGTCTCGTGCCGGACCTGCGTGTAGCCCAGGTTGCCCCAGGGATAGCCGGTGAGGAGGTAGTTGCGGGAGAGCTCGGTGGCCACCCAGACCGGGGGCAGCACCACCCAGGCCGGCCACCCGGTCCGTGAACGGATGGTGAACGTGGCCCAGAAGGCGGCCATCCAGTGCGCGGCCATGAAGAGGACCAGCGCCGTGAGCCCGACGAAGGCCACCCCCTGCGACAGGCCGCCGAAGGCGGTCATGGCGTGGCTCACCCAGTAGATGGTCGCGTAGAACGCGGCCAGGCCCGCCACCAGGCCGAGCAGGGCCGCCTCGCCGGCCCCGCGCGCCGCCCGCAGCGCGAGGAGCGCCGGCACCAGCCCGAACCAGGCGAAAAGCTCCATGCGCCCGGCCGGGTCGACCTCGCGCAGCCCGAGCCCCGGGACCACGAGCGGCAGGGAGAGGGCCACGAGGAGGCCCCCGAGCGCCGCGAGCGCGAACCTCCCGGCCCGCTGCCTCATCGGCGCGCGGCCCTCCCGGTGGCGACGGTCACCATGCCCGCCCCGCCCAGCAGCGCGTCCTCGGCGCGGGCCATGCGGCGAGCCTCGGCCGGACGGAGGTGGTCGTGGCCCACGAGGTGGAGGAGCCCGTGGACCAGGTAGCGGTCCACCTCCTCGAGGATCGTGCGCCCGGCGCGCCGGGCCCGCCGCGCCGCCAGGTCGAGCGAGATGGCGAGATCGCCCAGGAACGGGCCGCGGCCGGGCGGGTCGTCGGCCGGGAAGGAGAGCACGTCGGTGGCGTGATCGACCCGGCGGAAGCGCCGGTTGAGGGTCCGGATGCGGCCGTCGGTGGTGAGGAGCACCGAGAGGCCGGCCCCGGGTCGCCCCAGCGCGGCGAGCAGCGCCGGCGCGCGCGCGCGCAGGTGGCGGGTGACCCTGGCGCCGGACGGGTGATCGCAGCGGATCTCGACGTTCACGGGCGGACGAGCTGGAGCGCGGCCCGGTCGGGCGCCGGGGGCTGGGGCGCTCCCGGGGAGCGGGCCCGGTACACGGCGTGGAGCGCGGTGGCCATGGCGCGGGCGATGGCGTCGAGATCGCCGATGGTGAGCTCGCTCTCGTCGAGCTGCCCCTCGTCGACGATCTCCGAGATCCGCCGGCGAACGAGGTGCAGCAACCGCTCCGGCGTGACCTCCGGGAGCTCGCGCGAGGAGGCCTCGCAGGCGTCGGCGATCATCACCAGCCCGGCCTCGCGGGTCTGCGGGCGCGGACCGGCGTAGCGGTAGGAGGGGGCGAGCTCCTCCTCCCCCTCCCCGGCCTTCCGGTCCTTCGACCAGAAGAAGGAGACGAGCCGCGTGCCGTGGTGCTGCGCCACGATGTCGCCCACGGCCCGCGGGAGCTTCCACCGGCGGGCGGCGGCCACGCCGGCCTCGACGTGCCGGCGCACCCGCTCCGCGCCCTGCCGCGGGGGCAGTTCGGCGAGACGGTTCTCCCCCCGGGTGTTCTCGATGTAGGACGCCGGATCCGCGCCCTTCCCGAGATCGTGGAAGTAGGCTCCGACCCTTGCCAGGAGCGCGTCGGCGCCGATGGCGTCCGCCCCGGCCTCGGCGAGCGCCCCGGCCACCACCGAGTGGTGCCAGGTGCCGGGTGCCTGGACGATGAGCTCCTTCAGCGCCGGGTGGTTGAGGCTCGCGAGATCGCGCAGCCGCAGATCGCTCGCGAGCCCCAGCGCGCGCTCCAGCGCCGGGACGAGCAGGAGCACCGCCACCGGGAGCAGCACCGCGCCGGAGAGGAAGGCGGCGAGGAGCGAGGCGGCCAGGTCCATCGGGGGCAGCTCGAAGCGCGCCTTCCCGGCGAAGAGCCAGCCCGCCGCGACCAGGACGGCCTGCAGCGCGCCCACCGCCAGGCCGGCCTGCCACACGTGGCGGCGTCGCTGGACCCGCGCCAGGAGCAGGGCGGCGGTGACCGAGGCCAGCGTGACCTGGATGCCCACGATCACCGAGGGCCCGCCCAGCAGCCCCACCGACGACCCGACGGCGATGGCCAGGAGGATCCCGGCCGCCGGCGAGAGCAGCATGGAGGCCACGGCCGCCCCGGCGGGGACCGGGACGAGCAGCGAGAGGGCCTCGACGCCGAGCGGGTGGACGAGCTCGTGGAGCCGGTCGGCGAGGGCCACGCCCCCGGCCGCCGCGCCGAGCATGGCGAGGTACAGGCCGGAGAGGAGCACCGCACCGCGGCGGCGCGGCCGGATCGTCCCTCCGAGCCGCGCCGCGGCCGCCCAGAGGACGAGGAGCGTCGCCGCCACCAGAACGCCCGCCCCCACGCGCATGGCGGCGCGGTCGAAGAGGCGTGTCTGCTCCCGCATGCCCCGGAGCATGGCCAGGTGGCGCCGCTCGATCCGCTCCCCGGCGGGGATCACCACCTCGCCGCGGCGCACCGGGATCACCACCGGGGCGACCGCGGCGGCGGCCAGGGCCCGGCGCCGCTCGGTCTCGGACTGGGAGAGCACGAGCGACGGGCGCAGGAGATCGGTGGCCACCGCGGCCAGGGCGGTGCGCAGGCGCGGCGCGGTCGCGGGCAGCGCCCCGGCCTCCCGCTCCACCGCGGCGCGCGCGGCGGGCAGGTCGGAGAGCCCGCCCAGGTCCTGCACCAGCCGCTCCCCGCGGGCCGTCCCGCCCCGGACGTCGCGGACGCGGATCCCGCGCTCGCGGTCCGCGACCAGGAGCGCCCGGTCCTCGACGACCGGGACCGCCAGCCCGGCCCGGGTGAGGCGCAGGAGCTTCTCCTCCGTCGCCTCGTCGAAGCGGGCCTCGGAGAGGGCCGCGAAGCTCGGGTCGTCGATCCAGAGCTGGAGGCGGGAGGAGAACTCGTCCCGCTGCGCGGCCAGGGCGCGCGCGAGCTCCGCCTGGTCGGCGCGGGACTCCCGGTGGCCGGGCGGGCGCCGGTCCCGGAGGTCGGACTCGGTGGCGCGCATGAGCTGGAAGGCCCCGTGCACCCGGGCGGCCACCTCGGCCTCGGCCCCCGGATCCGCGTCGAAGACCCGCGGCTCCTCCCGGGCCGCCTCCTCGCGCCGCCGGCGGGTGCCCTCCTCGTCGGGGATGGCGAGGTCCCGGGGCGCGCGGACGGTCGCCGGCGCCGGCTGCCCGAGCGCCTCCTCCCCGGGAACCTGCCGCAACTCGCCGGGGATGGAGAGGAAGGCCGTGGCCACCGCGGCCACGACGAGCAGGAGCACCGCCGCCAGCTGCTCGGGGAGCCGGAGGGACGGCCGCGGGGGCGGCGGCGGGTCGACGGGTTCGTCCACGAGGGCGGAGGGTGGCACCGAAGGGGGCGGGATTCAAGCGGTCATGCCGGCCTGGGCGGCTGCCGCGCCTCGTATCCCTCGTAGGCCTTCACCACCTCCTGCACGAGCGGGTGGCGGACCACGTCCACCTCGCTGAAGGGGCAGAAGGCGATCCCCTCCACGCCGCGGAGCACCTTCTGCACCTCGAGCAGCCCGCTCGGGCGGCCGCTCGGCAGGTCCACCTGCGTGACGTCGCCGGTCACCACCGCCTTCGATCCGTAGCCGAGCCGGGTGAGGAACATCTTCATCTGCTCGGTGGTGGTGTTCTGCGCCTCGTCCAGGATGATGAAGGAGTCGTTCAGGGTGCGGCCGCGCATGAAGGCGAGCGGCGCCACCTCGACCATCCCCCGCTCGATGAACGCGCTGGCCTTGTCCTGGTCCACCATGTCGAAGAGCGCGTCGTGCAGCGGGCGCAGGTAGGGGTTCACCTTCTCGGCGATGTCCCCGGGCAGGAAGCCGAGCCGCTCCCCGGCCTCCACCGCCGGCCGGGTGAGCACGATCCGCTTCACCTTCCGCTCGACCAGGTGGGCCACCGCCATGGCCATGGCCAGGTAGGTCTTCCCGGTGCCGGCCGGACCGATGCCGAAGACGATGTCGTGCTCGCGGATGGCCTTCACGTAGCGTCGCTGGCCCAGGTTCTTGGGCGTGATGACCCGGTGCCGCGCGGTCACGTAGATGGTGTCGCCGAAGACCTCGCGCGGGGACTGCCCCTGCGCGACCAGCCGGGCGGCCTGGTCCACGTCCTCGAGGTGCAGCGGGTAGCCGGCCTCGACGAGCGCGTAGAGCTCCCGCAGCACCCGCTCGGCCAGCTCCCGCGCCGCCGCGTCGCCGCCGGCCACGACCACCTGGTTGCCCCGGGAGCCGAGCTGCACGCCGGTGCGCCGCTCCACCAGCTTGAGGTTCTCCTGGTGGGTCCCGCAGAGCACGCGCAGCCGGTCGCCGTCGGGGAACTCGATCCGGATGGGCCCGGGGGCCGGGGACTGCTGGGACAAGGTTCCTCCTCGGGCGGGAGCTCCGCTCACTCCAGGGGCGGCGCGAGGAGGTATCCGTCCCCCTGGCGCCGGTAGGCGTAGGCCTGGGACCATGGGTAGCGGAGGTCGCGCGGCCGCGCCAGCCCGGCTTCGACCAGGGCCGCCAGGCCGGCCGGGTAGGCCCCGGTCTCGACCCGGTAGACCTCGAGCGCCGCCCGGAGCCGCTCGACCTGGTAGCGCGAGACGAAGCGGCGGGCGCGGTCGTCGTCGAGCGGCCGTGCCGCCCCCGGTCCGGCCCCGCCGGTGACGAGCAGCACGAGCGCCGCCAGCGCCACGGCGATGACCACGGTCGCCGCGACGCCCGCCGCGCCGCGCCGGAGCCGCTCCCGCCAGCCGCGGGCGTAGGCGCCCACCTCGGCCGCGGGCGAGCGGTGGGCCGGCGGGATGGCCCGCAGCACCCCCAGGTTCAACAGGTTGAAGAGCGCCTTCGAGGCCTCGAACTCCCCCAGCCGGGATCGATCGGCGATCCGCTCGACGGTGACCCCGGGCTGCACCAGCGCGTAGACGCGCCACTCGTTGCGCCCGAGCGCGGCCGACTCGCCGTCCCGGGTCCGCCGCTCGGCCCCGGCCGCGGGCGGTTCGAGCTCCTTCAGCCGCTCGAAGGTCATGGCGGCCGAGGTGATCTTGCGCCGGACGATGGGCCACTCGTCGATGATCCGGTAGCCCTCCATCAGCACCGACTCGCAGCGGAGCGGGGACACGGTCTCCCGGTCGAAGGCGACCTCGCGAGGCTCGAAGGCGTAGGTCCCGGACTTCCAGTGGAAGAGCTTGTAGAGGGTCTGGGTGGTCTGCAGCGCGGTCATCTCGCGCAGCTGCTCCTTCGTCACCATGCCCAGCTCGACCAGGATGTCGCCCAGGCGGCGCAGCGTCCGGTGCTGGACCGCGAGCGCCTGCTCGAGCTGCTCCGGCGAGATGAGCCCGGCGCGCACGAGCAGGCTGCCCAGCTTGTCGCGCGCCTTGCGGCCGGCGTGCTCGGCGCTCACCACCGAGCCGTTCCACATGACGACGTGGATCTCCTCGCCGCGGGCCTCGAGGTGGAGCACCCCGCTCTTCGACTGCTGCCCGATGAGCTGGAGGATCTCGGCGATCCCGAAGTCCTTGAGCGTGCCGGTGAGCGCCATGGATCAGTCCGGGCGGGTGCGGCGGAACACGTCCCGCAGCGCGATGGCGTAGAGGAGGACGAAGAGCGGCACGGCCACGAGGAGCCGCGCCGCCACCGCGTAGGGCGAGTGCTGGGGCGGCGGGGTCACCCCCTGCCAGGACCAGGCGAGGAAGCCGAGGAAGAGCAGGGCGAAGAGCACCAGGAACCCGGTGAGCGGCCTCCCGCCCACGAGGTGGCCGGCGCCTCCCCCGACGATCGCCAGCCCGCGCTCCAGGTGGAGGCGGAACCGGGCGTGGCGGGCCACCTGCCGCTCCTTCCGCGCACGGTCCCGCGGGTCGACGGCGTTCTTGCGCTGGAAGACGTTGACGCACTGGCCGCAGCTCGCGGACGCGCCCGGATCGCACCGGCGGCAGGCCGGCCTCCCGCACCGGTCGCACGGGGCCGCCGGGTGCAGCCGGGTCACGGCGAGCGTGAGCAGCCAGAGCGCGGCCACGAGCCCGAGCGGCAGGAAGGGCCACCCCCAGCGCGCGAGCGGACCGGCCACGCGCCGGAGCGCGTCCTCCGCCACCGCGCGCGGGGCCGGGTCCCGCGCGGCCAGCTCGGCGAGCCGCTCCACCGGCGGCAGCGCGTCCACGAGCCAGGCGTTGGCCCGGAAGTCCTCGTCGGAACCGTGCCGCGCCAGGTAGGCGGGGTCGGCCAGCTGGGCCTTGCGCCTGGCCTCCGAGCTCTGGCCGACGGCGGCCAGCCGCAGGTGGAGCTTGGAGAGGTCGTACTGCGCCGCGGCCACGGTGGAGAGGTCGCGCGCTCGCTCCACCCCGGCGACGTAGGCGTCCTTCGCCCCCTCCAGGTCCCCGGCGAGGAAGAGCACGTTGCCGAGGTCCACCTGGGCCTCCGCCGAGCGCGGCTCCGCGGCGAGCGCCGCCTCGTACCAGCGGCGCGCCTCGTCGAGCCGGCCCTGGCGCTTGTACCAGCGCCCGACGGCCAGCAGCGCGGGCGCCGGGAGCGGCTCGCGCCGGGAGCGCTCCTCCATCGCGGTGACGAACGCCGGGGACGGCCAGCCGGTCTCGATCTCGTGGACGTCGTCGGCGAGCGTGCCCTGCCAGGAGGTGGCCTGGGCCGCCAGGCCGGAGAGCGGCGGGATGGCCACCAGGGCGAGGAGGGACAGGGTCACCGCCACGCGCTCCGGGTTGGAGAGGTACACCCAGGCCGAGAGCGCCGCGACGAGGAGGATCGCGAACGGACCGAGCCGGAAGACGAAGGGCAAGGCGAGCAGCGCGAGCGCGAGCGCGGTGGCCTGCCCGGGCGTGCCCGACCGGACCACCGGGAGGTGGCGGAAGTCGTGGAGGAAGACCCGCAGCCGTGTCAGGAACAGCACACCGATCGTCGCCGCCGCCGCGCCGAACAGCGCGGCGATCGCGGCCCCGGCGAGGTCCCCGAGCAGCGCCCGTGCCACGTGCGGGTCGCGACCGGCGGCGAGGACGCCGTCGGCTGCGGCGCGGAGCGCGGGAAGCGGATGGGTCGGGTCGGCCGAGAGCCGCGCGCGCGCGAGCGCCAGGCGGGGCTCGGGGAGGTCGGGAGCGAGCGCGACCGCGAGGGTGGCGTGCTCCACGGCGTCGTCCGCGGCCCGGGCCCGCAGGGAGCGCTCCGCGTCCCGCACCTCGGCGATGGCGTGCCAGGGGAGGCTGCCGATCCCGAGCTCTCGCATCGCGTCGCGAAGCTCCTTCCCGGCCGCCCGCGCCGCCGGCCCGTCCTGCTCCCGGCTCGC
>JBBIOL010000117.1:0-10585 GCA_037443385.1 Anaeromyxobacteraceae bacterium | reverse complement strand
CTGGCGGGGTGTACGGGACTCGAACCCGTGGCCTCCGGCGTGACAGGCCGGCGTTATAACCGACTTAACTAACACCCCAAGTCAATGAAGCTTGGGCGGAGCAGGCTTCGAACCTGCGACCCTCGCCTTGTAAGGGCGACGCTCTACCCCTGAGCTATCCGCCCCCGGGAAGCGAGCGAGCGGGTTCTAGCTTGGCGCTGCGCCGGTGTCAACGTTCCTCCGGCCGCACAAGCCCCCGCCAGGTCCCGAGAATAAATGAATGGTTTGGCGCAGGTTCGCCGAGTAGAGGACCGGGCGGCATGAGCTGGAAGAAGGGGCAGAAGCTCGTCCACCGGGCCCAACCCGCGTGGGGCGTGGGGATCGTGCTCGAGGTGGGCGAGGACGCACGCCGGATCGCGGTCCGCTTCGCAGGTCGCGAGGGCGTCACGGTGGTCTCGGGGCGCGATCGCGCGCTCGTGGCCGTGCCCGACGACACGCCCGTCGACCGCCCCACCGGCGGCCTGCTCGACCGGCTCGCCTCCGGGGACAGCGGCCCGGCCGCCGCCTTCGCGCTCCGCACCCGCGTGGCCCGGCTCGAGGCGCTCCGGCGCGCCGACGGCCTGGGGGCGCTGCTCTCCTCCCGCGTCCACGTCCTCCCCCACCAGGTCGGCGCCGCGGGACGCATCCTCTCCGACCGCATCCCCCGCTTCGTCCTCGCCGACGAGGTGGGACTCGGCAAGACCATCGAGGCCGGCCTGGTCTTCGCCGGGCTCCGGCAGCTCGGCCTCGCCGAGCGCGTGCTCGTGCTCGTGCCCGAGCACCTCGCCTTCCAGTGGATGGCCGAGCTCTTCCACAAGTTCAACGCGCTCTTCTCGCTGCTCGGTCCGGACCGCATCGCGGCGCTGGGCGGGCCGGAGGCGGCGCTCTCCCAGTCGCGCCTGGCCATCGTCTCCCACGAGCAGCTCGCCTCCGACCCGGGGCTCGCCGCCGCCGCCGCGGCCCAGGCCTTCGACCTCGTGGTGGTGGACGAGGCCCACCACCTGGCCGGGGACCGGCTCTTCGACGCCGTGGCCCCGGTGGCCCGCGCCTCCTTCGGCCTCTTGCTCCTAACCGCCACGCCGGTCCGGCTCGATCCCCGCGAGTACTTCCGCCTCCTCTCGCTCGTCGAGGTCGTGCCCACCAGCACCCTCGAGGCCTTCCTCTCCCGGCTCGAGGCCCACGAGGCCTACGCGGGCGTGGCGCGCGATCTCCTCGCCGGCGGCAAGGTGGACGACGCCCTGGAGCGACTGCGCGGCCTCGCCCCCGACGACGAGGCCTTCGCCGCCCCCGCGGGCAAGCGCAAGGCCCCGTCGCGCGCGGCCCTGCTCGAGCACCTGGCGAGCCGCTACGGCCTGTCGGCGTGCCTGGTCCGCAACCGGCGGGTCAAGGTGGGCGCCTTCACCCGGCGTGTCCTGCGGCGCGAGGACGTCCCGGCGGGCGGCAAGATCGAGGCGGCGGCCGCGCTCTGCGGGCGGCTGGCGCGCGCCGGCGAGAAGGTGCTGGTCTTCGGCGGCGACCTGGACCGGCTGCGGGAGCTGCAGGCCCGCATCGCCGCCTCCGAGCGGCTGGAGGCGCTGCTCTACGAGGACGCCGGCAGCCTGGAGGTGCGCGACCGGCTGGTGGCCCGCTTCCGCGACCGGGAGGGGCCGATGCTGCTCCTCTCCGGGGAGTCGGGCGGCGAGGGGCGCAACTTCCAGTTCGCCTCGCACCTCGTCTGCCTCGACCTGCCCGACTCGCCGCTCACGCTCGAGCAGCGCATCGGCCGTCTCGACCGCCTGGGACAGGCCCGCCCGGTGGAGATCCACGTGCTCCCGGAGCCCGGCGAGGAGGCCTTCCTGGCCGACCTCTACGAGAAGGAGATCGGCATCTTCGACGAGCCGGTGGGCGGCCTCGACACCGTGCTGGCGTCGGTGCCGGAGGAGCTGGCCGAGCTCCGGACCAAGCGCACCGAGAAGGCGCGCAAGGCCTTCCGCCGGAAGCTCGCGGCCCGTGTCGCCGAGGGGCGACGCGCCCAGCACGAGGGATACGACCCGCTCCTCGACGTCCGGTCGGCGGCGCTGCCCGAGCTCCAGTCGCTGGTCGGGGCGGCCTTCGCGCGCATGGGCGAGGAGCCCCCGGAGGACGGCGACGTGGGCGCCTCGCTCGCCACCCTGTCGCGCTGGCTGGAAGAGGAGCTCGAGGAGCTCGTCGTCGAGGCCGGCCGGCGGGTGGGCATGGACGTGGACACCGACGAGAACGTTCACCCGTTCGAGGTGGCCTTCACCTTCGGCTCCGGGATGCGCATCGAGGCGCTCCCGGGGATGGAGCTGCCCGCCGAGGAACGCACGCTCCTCGGCAGCTTCTGGCGGGAGACCGCGGTCGTCCGCGAGGAGCTGGAATGGTTCGCCACCGGCCACCGCCTGGCCGAGGCGCTCCTCGAGCTGGCGCGCGACGGCGACGCCGGGCGCACCGCGTTCCTCCAGTCGCGCGCCGCCCCGCGCGGCGGGGGTCTCTACCAGCGCTGGAAGCTGCGCTGGCCGGCGCCCGCCGACCTGGCGCCGGGGGCGCGGGTGCCCTCCCGGCAGGCGTCGCGGTACCTCGACGAGTCGCCCATCGCCGCGCTCGTCGATCTCGCGGCCGGGCACGCCGTCGTCGACGGCGGGGCGACCCGGCTGGAGGAGGCGGTGGACTCGGCCCGCGACGCCCGGGGCGCACCTCCGCCCGCGGACGTGATCGAGCCGGCGGCCGCGGCGGGGGAGAAGGCCGCCCGTGCCGCGCTCGCGCGCCGGGTCGAGCGGGCGACGAAGAGGCTCACGGCCCACGCCGACGCGGAGGAGGAGCGCCTCGTCGACTCCGCCCGCCAGGGGGGCGCCCCCCGCGAGGCGGTGGAGCGGGCGCTCGTCGCGCTCTACCTCCACCGGGAGCTGGTGGAGGAGGCCCTGCGCAAGGTGGACCTCGATCTGGATGCCGCGGCGGTGGTCCTGCCGGGGTAGGGTGTCCGGATGCCGCCGTCGCCGCCGCGTGCCCTCGTCCCCGACCTGCTCGTCTCGGGCGGGCGCGTCCACGCTGGCGCCGCGCTCGCCATCGCCGGCGGGCGGGTGGTGGCGGTGGGCGAGCCGCCTCCCGGATTCGACCGGATCCGGCTCGCGGGCAGGGCGATCCTGCCCGGGCTGGTCTCCGCCCACGGTCACGCGTTCCAGCGGGCCATCCGCGGCCGCACCCAGGTGCGCCAACCCGGCCGCGGGGACTTCTGGTCCTGGCGTGACGCCATGTACCGCGCCGCCGCCCGGCTCGAGCCGGACGACGTGCGCGCCGCCGCCCGCATGGCCTTCCACGAGGCGGCCCGGGCCGGCGTCACCGCGGTGGGGGAGTTCCACTACCTGTCGCACGACCCGTCCGGCCGGCCCTACGAGGCGCCCGACCGGCTCGCCTCCGAGGTGATCGCGGCCGCGCGGGAGGTGGGGCTCCGCATCGCGCTCCTGCGCGTGGGCTACGCCCGCGGCGGCGCCGGGATCTCCCCCTCGCCGGAGCAGCGCCGGTTCGTGGACGGGTCTCCGGACGACGTGGTCGAGGGCGCGACGCGCATCGCGGCGGCCCACGCCGGCGACGCGGCGGTGACGGTGGGGCTCGCCCCGCACAGCGTGCGCGCCTGCCCGGCGGGGTGGATCGAGCAACTCGCCGGGGAGGCCCGGCGCCGCGGCTGGCCGCTCCACGTGCACGTGGCCGAGCAGCCGGCCGAGGTCGAGCAGTGCCGGGCCGAGCACGGGCTCACCCCGGTCGGGCTGCTCGAGCGGCTGGGCGCGCTCGGGCCGGCCACCACCGCGGTCCACGCCATCCACCTCACCGACGGTGACGTGGCCGCGCTGGGCCGCACCGGGACCACCGTCTGCGCCTGCCCCACCACCGAGCGCGACCTCGGCGACGGCGTCGTCCCGGCCGATGCGCTCCTGCGCGCCGGCGCCGGACTGGCGCTCGGGACCGACTCCTTCGTGCAGGTGGACCCGCTCGAGGAGGCCCGCGCGCTGGAGGGGCACCTCCGGCTCGTGCGCCGGGAACGCGGCGTGCTCGCCCCGGAGGGGGACGCGCGGGTGGACGCGCTCGCCCTCCGGTTGCTCTCCGCCGCCACCCGCGGGGGCATGCGCTCGCTCGGGCTCGCCGGCGGGGATCTCGCGCCCGGCGACCCGGCCGACCTGGTCACCGTCGACCTGGACGACGCGTCGGTGGCCGGCACGTCCGCGGACGACCTCGTCGCCACGGTGGTCTTCTCGGGCGCCCGGACCGCGATCCGCGACGTGATGGTGGCCGGCGATCCGGTGATCCGGGACGGGCTTCCCGCGCCCGGCCGCCCGTCGGGCGAGGCCGTGGCGGGGGACTTCCGGCGCACCATGCGCAGGCTCTGGGGAGGATGAGATGGACCTGGTGGAGACCCTCCGGCAGCTCGTCGCCATCGACTCGACCTCGTCGCGCTCGAACCTCCCCGTGCTCGACTGGCTCGAGCCGCGCGTGCGCGGGCTGGGCTTCGAGACCCGACGGATGACCTGGCTCGACGCCGCCGGCGTCGAGAAGGGCAACCTGGTCGGACGACTCGGCCCGGACGCGCCGGGCGGCCTGGCCCTGGTCGGGCACACCGACTGCGTGCCGTTCGACGCCGACTGGGGGGAGGCGCTCTCCGGCGCGGTCCGCGACGGCAAGCTCTACGGCCGGGGTTCCGCCGACACCAAGGGCTCCATCGCCGCCATGCTCGAGGCGGCCTCGCGGGTGAGGCCGGCCCGGGGCACGCTCTGGCTCCTCTTCACCGCCGACGAGGAGGTGGGCTGCCAGGGCGCGAAGGCGCTGGCCCACGAGGGGCGCATCCACCCGGCCCGGGCCATCATCGGCGAGCCCACGCGGCTCGTGCCGGTCCGCGCCCACAAGGGCTACTGCGCCGTGGACGTCACCCTCACCGGCGTCGAGGGGCACAGCGCCTTCCCGGACGTGGGCGCCTCCGCCATCCACGCCGCCGTCCGCCTGGTCACCGAGATCGAGCGCATCCAGTCCCGCCTCGCCGCCGAGCACGTGGACCCGGCCTTCTCCCCGCCGCACACCACCTTCAACGTGGGCATCATCCGGGGCGGCAAGGCCCGCAACGTGCTGGCCGGCGAGTGCTTCTTCACGCTGGAGTGGCGGCCGCTACCGGGGCAGCCCCCGGAGAAGGCGCTCGAGATGGTGGACGCGGCCTCGCGGGAGCTGGAGCGCTCGTTCGGCGACCGGCTCCAGGTCGCCCGGACTCCGCTCCGGGTGGATCCCGCCGGCGTCACCTCGCCCGACGCCGAGGTGGTCCGCTTCCTCGAGGCCGAGAGCGGGAACGGCTCCACGGCCATCCCGTTCGGAACCGAGCTCCCCGAGCTCATCCACCTGGGCGCCGAGGCCTGCGTCTTCGGGCCGGGCGACATCCGCGTGGCCCACCGCACCGGGGAGTTCGTGCCGCTCGCCGAGCTCCGCCAGGCCGCCGAGATCTACGGCCGGGCCATCGCGCGTTTCTGCGGGTGAGAGGATGGGCTAGCATGCCGGCCGTGGCGACGCGCTTCTGGAAGTACCAGGGTCTCGGGAACGACTTCGTGGTCGTGGAGGCCGAGTCCGTCATGCCCGCGCCCCGGGCCGTCGCGCTCTGCGACCGCCGGCGCGGCATCGGCGCCGACGGCGTGCTCTCGGTGCTCCCCGCCCGCGAGGGAGGCGCCGCCTACATGCACATCTACAACCCGGACGGCTCGGTCGCGGCCATGTGCGGCAACGGCGTGCGCTGCGTGGCCCGGCACCTCGCCGAGACGCGCGGCCTCTCGGGCGTCGTGCTCGTCGAGACCGACGCGGGCCCGAGGGCCTGCACCGTGCACCGGGGCCCGGACGGCATCGAGGCGATCACCGTCGACATGGGGCGTGCCCGCATCGAGGGGCCCCAGGAGTTCGTGATCGGCGTCGAGCGGGTGCGCACCGTGCGCGTCTCCATGGGCAACCCGCACGCGGTCGCCCTCGACGGCCCGGAGCCCGGGCGCGCCGGCTCGGTCGGGCCGGCCATCGAGGCCCAGGTGCCGGGCGGGGTGAACGTGGGGTTCGGGCGCGCAGCCGGAAGGGCCATCGACCTCGTGGTCTGGGAACGCGGCGCCGGGCTCACCGAGGCCTGCGGCACGGGCGCCTGCGCGGCCGCCGTGGCCGCCATCCACGAGGGTCGGATCTCCGGGGAGGGGCCGGTCACGGTCCGCCTGCCCGGCGGCCCGCTCGAGATCACGGTCGGCGCAGACCTGGTCGTGCGCATGAAGGGCCCGGCCGAGAAGGTCTTCGAGGGAACGACCGCGCTGTAGCCGCAGCCCCGCCCGGCCTACCCCGTCTCCTCCTCGCCCAGCGCGGCCCGCGCGGCCGGGTTGGCGAGCAGCATCCGGTACTCGACGCCGCTCAGCCAGGCCTCGCGCGTACCGGCCCGGTAGGTCAGGGTGAGGCGCACGCGCCCGTCCCGCCGCTCGGCGCGCGCGGGCAGGCCGGCCTCGAGGTCGCGCTCGATGGAGCGCAGGTGGCGTGCGATGCGGACCGCCCGACGCCCCTCCGGCGAGGAGAGGGCGAGGAAGTGGCGGTTGCGGCTGAAGCCGCGATCCTCGCGCATCCGGCGCACCGCCCGCTCGACGAAGCCCGCCATCCGCGCGAGCGTAGCAGAGCACGGGCGGGTGGGCGAACCGGCACGCACGCAGCCCGGCGTCGCGACCTCCGCGCCCGTCAGCCCGGGCGCGCCCGCCGGACGAAGCGGGCCAGCGCCACGTCGGTCACGGCGATGTGCGTGCGCATCCAGTCGGAGAGAAAGTGCTCGACGCGTTCGAGGGCGCCCGCCGCGCCCCGCTGCCGGTGGTGGTCGGCGACGATGGCGCGCACCGCCTCGAGCAGCGCCGCGTGCTCCTCGACGTGGCGGGCCATCCCGGGGAACCGCTGCGAGGCCATGTACCGCTCCTCGGCCCGGAAGTGGAACTCGACGTAGTCCTGGAGGAAGGCCAGCGTCCGGTCGAGCTCCGAGCCGTCGCCCGCGGCGGTGGCGTCGCGCACCCGATCCACGCACCGGAAGAGCTCGCGGTGCTGGTCGTCGATCTCGGCGATCCCGGTGGCGAGCACGTCGTTCCAGGCGAGGAGCACCGCGTCCATGCGCGGATGCTACCCGACGCCGCCACCCCCGGGCACCCCCACGGCCCTCCCGGGGATCAGGGCAGGGGCGAGCCTTCGGTGGTGCGGGCGAGCGCCCGGCGCAGCGCCGGGGCGTCGGGGCCGACGGCCACGGCGACCAGGCTTCGGCGGCGGAAGGTGGCGCGGGCGACCCGGCGGACGTCGGCCGCGGTGACCCGCTCGACCCGCAGGCACCGCTGCTCGAGGGTCTCCTCGCTTCCGAAGAGCTCGCCCGAGCCGAACCAGCCCACCAGCTCGGAGGGGTTGTCGAGGGCGAAGGTGAGGGACATGCGGTGGCGCTCCTTCACACGCGCGAGCTCGTCCTCCGGCAGGACTCCGTCCCAGAGGCCAGCCACCACCCGGAAGATCTCCTCCACCACGCGCCCGAGCCGCGACGGGGTGCACGCCCCCTCGAAGGTGAACACGCCGGCGTCCTCGAAGGTCTCCAGGCTGGCGTGCACCGAGTAGGCGAGGCCGTGCCGCTCCACCACCTCGAAGGGAAGCCGGGAGGAGAGGCCGTCGTCGAGCAGGCGGCGCACCACGAGCGCTGCGGCGTGGTCGCGGTGGCTCTCGGGCACCGACGGGAAGGCGAGCGAGAACTCCACCTGCGCGTCGTCGTGCTCGACCACCCGGAGCGTCGGGCCGTCCGGCCACGGGGGCGGGGCGCTCGAGACCGGGGGCGCACCCCGCGGGAAGGCGGCGAGGCGGGGCGTGGCGAGCGCGACGACCTCCTCGAAGGCCACCGGCCCGGCCGCCACCAGCACGAGGTTCGTGCCCACGTAGTGGCGCGCGTGGTGGGCCCGCAGCGCCCCGAGGTCGAGGCCACGGACCGTCCCGCGCGTTCCGGCGATCTTCTGCCCGAGGCCGTGGCCGGTGTAGGCGATGCGCTTCACCAGGTTGTCCGGGTCGACGTCGCGCCCCCGGGCGTCCACCTCGTCCAGGATCTCCTCGAGGATGACCCGGCGCTCCACCTCGACGTCGCGGAGCAGCGGGCGGCGGGCCAGGTCGGACAGGACGTCGATGGCGGTGGAGACGCCGGCCGGGTGGATGGAGGTGTAGAAGCAGGTGTGATCGCGCGCGGTGACCGCGTTCATGCTCCCGCCGGCGGCCTCGACCGCGGCGTTCATGGCCCGGCTGTCCGGGTAGCCGCGGCTCCCCCGGAAGAGGAGGTGCTCCACGAAGTGGGAGACGCCGTTCGTCTCGGGCCGCTCGTGGCGGGAGCCCACCCGGACGTAGAGCGCCAGCATGGCCGAGTGGAGCCCCGGCGTCCGCGCCACCACGATGCGCGCACCGTTCGGGAGCCGGGCGCGCTGCCCGAGCAGGAAGGGTCCCTCCGACAGGGGGGAGCGGCCCCGGAGGGGCTCGGTGGATCGCGGCCTTCGACGGTTCCGGTTCACGCGGGTACGGCCTCCTCGCCGGCCGGCTCCGGTGGCGCGGGCGGGATGCGGACCGAGAACGACGTTCCCCGCCCCACCTCGCTCTGGCACCGGATGGTTCCGCCGTGCTCCCGGACGACTTGCAACGTGAACGCCAGTCCCAGCCCGGTTCCTCCCGACTTCGTGGAAAAGAACGGATCGAAGATTCTCTCCAGTGCTTCCGCGGGGATACCCGATCCGTCGTCGGAGACAGTGACCTCGGCCTGCCCGTCCGCGGTCCGGGCGGTGCGTACGCCGATCGTCCCGCCGGCCGGCGTGGCCTCCCGGCTGTTGCGCAGCAGGTTGAGGAACGCCGCGCGGAGCTGCCCCTCGTCGGCCCGCACCGGGGGCAGGTCGGGATCGAGATCGCGGGAGAGGCTCACCCCGGCCGCCTCCATCTCCGGCGCAACGAAGTCGACGAGGCCGCGCAGGATCTCGTTCAGGTCCTCCCGCGCCATGACCGGCCGGGGGAGGCGCGCGAAGCGCAGGTACTCCTCCGCGACCCCGTTCAGCCGGTCCACCTCCCGGGTGATCGCGGCGAGCAGGGCCCGCGCCTCGGCCGAGGCCTCCTCCGGGAGCTCGTCGGCGAGGAGCTCGGCGTTCAGGCCGAGGGAGTTGAGGGGGTTGCGGATCTCGTGGGTGATGTGGGCGGAGATCCGCCCCACCGCCGCCAGCCGCTCGGCGCGGGCCAGCTCCTGCCGCTGACGCTCCAGCGAGGCGGCCATGGCGTTGAACTCGCGGGCGAGGGTCCCGAGCTCGTCCGCGCCCCGCACCGAGACCTGACGGGTGAGGTCTCCCGAGGCGATGGCCTTCACCCCCTCGGTGAGCGTCCGGATGGGGGCGAGCAGCCGCTGGGAGACGAGCGCCGCCCCGGCGCCGACGGCCAGCGCGAGCAGCGTGTAGAGGACGATCGACGTCACCGTGCGCGACTCCTCGCGCCCGGCCGAGAGCACGAGCTCGCTCGTGTGGCTCTCGAGCGCGGCCTGGAGCAGCTTCACGTCGATGGCGAGCGCCCGCTCCATGGTCCGGGCGGCCTGGATGGCCTCCTCCGGGAGGGGATCCCCTCCGCTCGCGGCGTCGAGGAGGTCGCGCGCCGCGGCGTCGTACCGGGCCCAGGCGGCGTCGAGGCCGTCGAGCCGGCCCACGACCTCCCGGAGGAAGGCGGCCTCCTCCGGCGGTGCCAGCGGAAGCACCCGTGCGGCGACCAGGCGACCCTCGGCGATCCGCTCCCGGACGAGCGAGGGGAACCGCGCCCGGGCGAGCGCCACCAGCGCACGGCGCGCCCCCGGGTCGAGCCCGCGGACCTCGGCGATGCGGGAGGAGGTCAGGTCCTTCACGTCGAGCTGGGCGGCGATCCGGGTGAGCGGGAGGTAGCCGTCGGAGAGCAGCCGGAGCTTGCGACCGAGGTCGTGGAGGCGCGCGATCCCGAACGCGGAGACCAGCGCGAACGCCGCCAGCGACACGCCGAAGGCGAGGAAGATCCTGGTGGCGACCCTGCGCAAGCCGGGAATCTAACCCGGCCCCGTACTGCCTTGCCAAGAGGACGGGGGCGGCGATAGCTTCGTCCCCCCATGACCGGCATCCTCCTCTTCATCTCGCTCGCCGCGGTGCTCGCGGCCGTCTTCTTCTTCGCCTCCCACCGGACCTCGAGCGGCCAGCTGGCCAGCAAGGAGGCGGAGCTGCGCAAGCTGCAGGCGCAGGCCGAGACCGCGTCCAGGGAGGCGTCGGCGTCCCGGTCCGAGGCGAAGGAGCGGCGGGAGGAGGCCTCCCAGCTCCGCGACCAGCTGCGGGAGGCCAAGAAGAAGGCCTTCGAGCAGGCCGAGGCCGTGAAGAAGGCGGCCGGGGCCCCGGCGCTGCGCGAGGAGATCGAGAAGCTCACCACGCGGCTCGCCGACGCCCGGGCCGAGGCCGCTGCAGCGGCCGACCGGGCCCGCGCGCTCGAGGCGCAGGCCGTCGCGGCCACCCGCGAGGCCGAGCGCGTCCGGGCCGAGGCGGCG
>JBBIOL010000116.1:0-10664 GCA_037443385.1 Anaeromyxobacteraceae bacterium | reverse complement strand
AGACCCACCCCGCCTCGCGCATCGACGAGATCCTGCCGCACAACTGGACACCGCCGGAAACCAGGCCGTCCGCCTGACCGGCCGACGGCGAACACGAACACCGACAAGAGGAGAGACCACCCGCGAAGCGCGGGCACCGCGAGAACTACGTCAAGACGCCCAGGACCGGACGGTTACCCAGCGACGGGGGCGCTCCCCGGACGCCGGCAAGCGTCCGACCGCCCGCGACGACGCCCCGCGACCCGCACAAAAGAAAGGAGCCGGCCCGAAGGCCGGCTCCTGAGTTGCTTCACGCCCGGGCCCGGAGGCCCGTGCGGATGTCGGCTACCGAGCCGCGGGGGGCGCGGGAACGATGAGGTCGTCGCCGGTGATGACGGTGACGTCGACGTTCAGCTGGTTGCCCTGCTGGTCGGCGACGGCGCCCACGACCCGGTAGGTCGCGTTGTTCTCGAGGATGGGGACGAGGAACGGGTTGGCCGTGGTGCCGAGGTTGATGAGCTTCGGCGAGGTCACGGTGATGCTCGCGCCCCAGTACTCGGTATCGGAGTTCGGGTTGTAGCAGACCGGGTGCGTCGCGGTGACGTCGGTCGTCCCGAGGAACACCTTGAGCGACCCGGCGCCGGTGGGCGGCTTGCAGTCCAGCGGATCCGGCTGCACGGTCTTGGGATCGAGCAGCTTGTTGAAGAGGATCCGGATGGTGCCGTAGCTGAAGATCTGCTCGGTCTCGTCGTTCTCGTAGATGGGCGGGACCTTGTTCACCGCACCCAGCACGTAGGCCGTCGGCAGCTGGTACGTGTAGGTGTTGGGGAGCAGCGTGGTCTGGTACGTGCCGCCCAGGTTGCCCGTGTAGAGCGGGGCGTAGCCGGGGCCCATGCGCGGCGGGTAGCAGAGCACGGGGCAGACGGTCGGGATGCCGAACGCGATGTTGTCCGGGTTGCAGAGGCCCGGGTACACCTGGTCGGCCCAGGCCTTGTCGACCTGCGGGTACGGGGCCACGCAGCCCGGGGAGTCGGGCGGCGCGACCTCGTTGTAGGACGTGTCGGTCATGCTGACGCCGATGACGGTCGGCGACGCGTTGTTGGCTCCGATGTAGGGATCGCAGGCAGTGACGGACAGTGCGGCCAGCACGGCCACCACCAGCCCGAATCCACCCAGGGTCCTATTGCTCGTGATCATGGGGTTTCCTTGGCCTTTCTCGGGGATGGCCCGGTTAGAAGCTCAGCGCCACGCCGAACCGAGCCGAGATCGGGGCCTGGTAGGCCGCGATGCCGGTGTTGGCGGCGGGACGTCCGAAGTTGAGGTTGGGGCTGATCCGCCGATCGTCGAGGGTCCGCGCGTACGGCAGGTCGGGGCAGGCGGCGTTCAGGGCCGAGAGCGGGTCCTTGCTCGTGGCCGAGGTCTTGTTGCCGCACTGCGCGTTCTGCATCGGCGTGGCGAAGTCGAACGTGTAGTTCATGTCGACCCACTGGGTGGTCTGCATGTTCAGCAGGTTGAAGATGTCGAGGCTGAACTGCAGGGTGTACGGGCCGGACAGCGCCCACATCACCTTGGCGCCGGCGTCGAGCTGGATGGTCCAGTCGAGGTTGCCGACGACGCCACGGGGCAGCAGGTAGGACTCGCCGTTGCCGTAGATGGCCTGGGCGGCGGTGGCGCTCACCGGGATGCCGGAGAAGGCCTGGAAGTTGATGGACGGCACCAGCGTCACGTCGGGCGACAGCGTGGCGTTGTAAGAGCCGGCCACCTTGATCTGGTTGGTCTTGTTGCCGTTGAGCGGGCCGTTCTTGTTGCCGAGGAGGGCGACCAGGTCGTACTCGGAGGTGATGTTCGGGTCGAGCTGGCCGTTCTCACCGCGGAAGAGGCCGGGGTAGTTACCGCGCAGCGACGACCAGGTGTAGCTCGCCTGCGCCAGCCACTTCTTCGAGAACAGCTTGTTCACCGTGAACGAGACCGCGTCGTAGGAACGGGTCGGCTTCGGCCAGTTCACCGAGTAGATGGCGCCGGTGGTCGGCGAGAGGCCGGCCGCGTTGTTCGGGTTGAGGGTGATCCCGGCGTACGGGCCGGCGGCGACCGTCCAGGGAGCCGACACGGTCGGGTTGGCGATGAAGTAGTTCGTGCCGTCGTCCGAGGACATGTCCTCGATGATGTTGCCCATGCGGCGACCCAGGTAGTCCACGCCGACGGTGAGGTCCTGGAGGATCTCGTACTGCACGCCGCCGCCGAACTGGGTGGTGTAGGCGCCCTTCAGGTCGGGAGCGACCGGGGAGTAGAACGAGCTCGTCAGCTGGAAGCCGGCGCTGGACCCGAGGAGCGGCTGGCCGCCCAGGGTGACGGTGTTCGGGCCGGGGCCCTGGCCGGCCGCGAGGCCGTACACGTTCTGGCAGGTGGACATCGGGTCGAAGCCGGGGTTGGTCTTGACGTCACGGCCGGCGCAGCTGCTCAGCTCGTAGACGCCGCGGACCTGCTGCTCGGCGCCGAAGGCGCGGAGCGCCATGTCGAGCGGGATGGCCTCGTAGTACATGCCCCAGTTGCCGGTGACCTTGCCGCGGCCCGTACCGGTGAAGTCCCAGATGGCCTGGACGCGGGGCGCCCACTCGTTCGTGATGTTGAGCACGGGCGAGGTGGCGTCGATCGACTGCCAGGTGGGGGACTGCATCTTCTGGGTGTCGAGGCGGACGCCGAAGTTCAGGGTGAGGACGTTGGCGATGGTCCAGCTGTCCTGGATGTAGTAGCCGTTCGACCAGGTGTTGGTGGTGGCCGACGACACGCCCGGGTTGTTCGGGTCCTTGAGGCCGGGGTTGACGCAGTTGCCGTTGGCGTCGACCGAGGCGCACCAGTTGGCCGAGGTGCCCGGCTCGATCATGGAGTGCGGGTCCAGGTTGCCGTAGGCGCGGAAGATCTGCACCGCGTTGTTCAGGCTGGGAGCCGCGGTGTTGGCGATGGTCGTCTGGCCGCGGGCGCGCAGGGCGGCGCCACCGGAGTAGTAGCGGTCGTTCGAGTAGGTGGCGTAGTCGATCTGGATGCCGGCCTTGAGCTGGTGCTGGCCGGCGAGGTCGAAGAGGCCGGTCAGCGAGGCGGCGCCGGCGTAGCGGTTGGAGACGGGGTTGTCGTAGTAGCCGATGCCGCCGGTGAAGTAGTTCTGCACCACGCAGCCGCCGGCCACCGGGCAGTTCACGTCGACGAAGTTGGCGAGGTTCTGCGTCGTGCGCCAGCTGATGGACGGGGTCTTCAGGTTGTCGATCCCGTTGAAGGCCGTCGACGTGTAGCTCGTGGTCTGGTTGTACCAGCCGCCGTGCACCTCGAAGAGGAGGTGCTTGTCGAGGAACTTGCCGGTGTAGTTCAGGGTGACGTTGGTGTTGTTCGTGTTGTTGTTCGAGGTCACCGACTCGGCGTTGCCGTTCGAGGCCACGAAGCCGTAGTTCTTGGTCGGCTGGGTGTTGAACGACACGAAGGCGTTGTGGTTCTCGTTGATGAGCCAGGTCAGCTTGGCGATGGCGAAGTAGCGATCGAACCCGGCCGAGGCGTCGGACTGGGTGCCGGCGATCGGGTTCATCACGAACTGGCCGTACGGGTCGAGCTGGAAGGCGCCGGAGCACGGGCCGTTGGCCGGATTGCAGGTGGTCCGCGACTGGTAGTACTTGGTGCGCGCCGTGTAGCCGTACTGGGGCGCGAAGCCGGCGTAGAACCAGAGCTTGTCCTTCACGATGGGACCGCCGACCTCGACGCCGAAGTCGGCCTGGTAGCCGCCCTTGTAGGGCGTGGACTGGAGGGCCACCGCCTGGCCGTTGTTGAAGGTGGCGGGCGTGGACGGCGTGAAGATGCCCGGGGTCAGGTTGCCCCAGATCGAGCCGTGGAACTCGTTGCCACCCGACTTGGTGACGGTGTTGATGATGCCGGCCGAGGAGTAGCCGTACTCGGGCATGAACGAGCCGACCTTGACGTCGAGCTGGTCGACGAAGTTCGTGAGCAGGTTCGTGCCGAGGGTGCCGTAGCTCGGGTCGGAGACGCGCAGGCCGTCGATGATGTAGTTGTTCTCGGGCGAGGACGCGCCGGCGAACGACACGCCGTAGTTGTCGCGGGTCGCCGTGGGGGCGATGGTGGCCACCTGCTCGAAGGTGCGGGTGGTCGGCACGCTGGCGAGGAACTCCTTCGACACGATGGTGCCGGCCTCGGCCGAGCCGATGTTCACCGCGGGTGCGGTGCCGGTCTTCACCACCTGCTCCTCCATCTGCACGGCCTCGGGGACCATGGCGATGTTGGCGCGGAGGGTGAAGTCGACGCGCAGGTTGATGTCGGTGCGCTCGGCGGGCTTGTAGCCCTGCAGCTGAGCCACGAGCTTGTAGAGGCCGGGGGGCAGCGCCGGGATGGTGTAGGCGCCCTTCGCGTCGGTGACCGCCGTCTGCTCGCCCTGGAGGGCCTTGGAGGTGGCGATGACGAGCGCGCCCGCCACGGGCTTGCCCGTTGCGGCGTCGTTCACGATGCCGACGATTTGACCGGTGGACTGTGCGGAGGCCGCGCCAGCGAACAGGAGCATCGCGACGGGTGCCACCCACAGGAGGCGCAGCAACTTCTTCCTCATGACTTCCTCCCTAGGAGAGATGCGAGAAGCTGAAGCCAGACGGTGGAGCCAGCTTGAAACCCTTTGAGGCCGCCCTGAAACGATCTCGAAACACGGTGTTGCGAGATGGCCGAAGTGTGCGATTTCTACGCACCGGGTTGGGGAATGTCAACG
This sequence comes from Anaeromyxobacteraceae bacterium, assembly GCA_037443385.1. GTDB lineage: Bacteria > Myxococcota > Myxococcia > Myxococcales > Anaeromyxobacteraceae > CAIOAK01. The sequence goes on along the minus strand of JBBIOL010000116.1, from coordinate 5,935 downwards.
GCATAGCGCGTGTTTCCCACCGTTCCTTGCAACCCGGGAGCGGGACACGGGTGCCGATCGCGATACCGCACCCGCTCGAATCCAGCCCGGAACGGGCCTTCCGTGCGGGCGGGGTCGGCGTCGCCCCATCGACGGGGGGCGGACGGGAGCGGAGGTGATCGGGGCGGCGCCCTGGCCCTCTCCATGGATGCGGCGGTCCCCCCTCGGACGGCCGCCCGATCGCGCTCGCTTGGAACGGTTGACAAGAATCTCATAGGCCGCTAAAAGCCGCCGGTCATTTTCCTTTCCCTTCCGGGCTGATTCTCACGTCAAACGAGGCCCCGGCGTGTTCGACGAAGTCACCAAGACAGAGGGCGGCAAGCGCGTCGCCCGACGCAGCGCGTACCTGGCCGGCTCCACGGTCGTCCAGATCCTCTTCGTCGCCTTCCTGATCGTAGCGGGAGAGCGGATCCGGGCCGCGGTGAAGTCCGAGCCGATCGTGGACGTGAAGTTCGTCCGCGCCGCCGCGCCGAAGCCTCCTCCCCCGCCGCCGCCGCCGCCCGCGCGCAAGAAGCCGCCCAGCGACCGGCCCAAGGTGGAGGTGAAGAAGGCCGCGCCCATGGCCATGATCCAGCCCAAGAGCGTGGAGGACGAGATCAAGCCTCCCGATCCGAACGAGCCGGAGGAGGACTACGGCGACGACTCGGGCGAGGGCGTGGAGGGCGGCGTGGTCGGCGGCGTCGTCGGCGGCCAGGTCTCGAAGGGCGGCGGCTACGAGGAGGCCCCCCAGTACATGGGCGCGGGCTTCAAGGCGCCGAAGATGGCCGAGAAGGACTGCTTCCGCGAGAACTTCCGCATCCCGCCGGCGCTCTCCGGCTTCGTCACCTCGGTGACGGTGAAGTTCGCCGTCTACCCGAACGGCGCCGTGGGCGCCTTCTCGGTGATGGGCCAGGTCCCCGATCAGCGCATCGCCGACGCGATCCGCAACGCGCTCTCCAACTGCACCTGGATCCCGGGCGCCGACGCGCAGGGCCGGCCCACCCCCATCTACGTCATCCTGCCCGTCCGACTGCAGTAGGACGATTCCGGTTCCGCTTCCGACACACCCGAGGAGAACAGCCAGATGTCCCTTCCCGTGATCGACGTCGTCAACCAGGTCGTGCTCGCCGCCGCCGAGCCGGTGATGTCCTTCGACCTCATGAACATGTGGCGCTCCATGGGCCCGTTCGCGAAGCTCATCGCGGTCGTGCTGGCCATCATGAGCGTGTGGTCGCTGGCCGTCGCGGTGGAGCGCATCTTCACCTACTCCCGCTCCGGCGCCGCCTCGCGCAAGTACGCCACCGAGCTCGCCGCGCTGCTCCCCTCCGGCAAGTTCAAGGAGGCGGTCGAGCTGGCCCACTCCAAGGAGTACGCGAAGGGCTACCTGCCCAAGGTGCTCGGCCTGGCCCTCGAGGAGTACCGCCAGGGAATCGAGTCCCACGAGAAGCACGGCGGCAAGCAGGAGATCGGCGAGTTCGACATCGTCGCCGCGGTGAACCGCGCCATCGACCGCAGCACGCTGCGCACCGTCACCGACCTGCGCCGCGGCCTGGGATCGCTCGCCACCATCGGCTCCACCGCCCCGTTCGTGGGCCTGCTCGGCACCGTGGCCGGCATCATCACCGCCTTCCAGGCCATGGCCGCCACCGGCTCGGGCGGCCTGGGCTCGGTCTCGGCCGGCATCGCCGAGGCGCTCGTGACCACCGCCTTCGGCCTGCTGGTGGCCATCCCCGCCGTCATGTTCTTCAACTACTTCACCAACCGCGTCGAGGAGATCCAGGTCGACGTGAACGACTCCACCACGGAGCTCGTCGACTTCTTCATCAAGGAAGGGCGCTAGGCCGGTCGGCCCGCGCCGGGGACACGCGTCATGTCGATGGACGTAGGCAGCAAGCACGTCAAGAGCGACATCAACGTCACGCCGCTCGTCGACGTGGTGCTCGTGCTCCTCATCATCTTCATGGTGATCACGCCCATGCTCCAGCGTGGCAAGGCGGTCACCCTGCCCGACGCCAAGCTGGTGAGCGAGCTGAAGAGCGGCGGTGACCCGATCATCCTCTCGGTGACGCGCGACGGGAAGACGTACATCGAGAAGGAAGAGGTGAAGAAGGACGACCTCGCCCCCGCCCTCGAGTCGGCCATGCAGAAGCTCCCCGGCGCCCCCATCATGTTCAAGGGCGACCGCGACGCCGACTACAAGGTGATCCGCGAGGCCATCCTGGAGGTCACCAAGACCCGGGTCATGGGCGTGTCGCTCGCCGCCACCCAGCTCAAGGACGAGAGCGACGTGAAGAAGGAGGGCAAGTAGCCATGTCGATGGCGCTGGGGTCGAAGACCCCGATGACCGACATCAACGTCACGCCGCTCATCGACGTGGTGCTGGTGATGCTCATCATCTTCATGGTGCTCACCCCCCTCGCCGAGAAGCAGATGTACATGCGCGTCCCGGAGTTCGAGCCGCCCAACACGCAGGTGGTCCCTCCCGACGCGGTGCCCCCCGACCAGATCGTCCTCACCGCGCTCAAGAACGGGCGGGTGCTGCTCAACAAGAGCGAGATGACCGTGGCCGACGCCATGGCCAAGCTGAAGCCGGTCTACGAGGGGCACCTCTCCAAGGTGCTCTTCTTCAACGCCCAGGACGGCACCCGCTACGAGTTCGCGGTGACGGTCCTCGACGAGGCCCACAAGGCCGGGGTGAACACCATCGGCATGATGACCGATCCCCCCATGCTGGTGGAGGCCCTCGAGGGCGCGCCGGCCGGGGACGCGCCGCCCGCGGCGCCGCAGTAGGGACCGACCGCGGCGACGTCCGGGGCCCCGCTCGCGCTCGCGCGACGGGGCCCTCGCCTTTCCGGGGTCAGGGCCGGGACGGGTCGAGCCGTTCCAGCGCGGCCACGAGCTCGGGCGGGAGCGGGCTCTGCACCTCCACCCGGCCGCCCTCGGGGCGCTCGAACCCCAGCTTCCAGGCGTGCAGGAAGTGGCGCCCGAGCCCACCGAGCGCGGCGGAGGCCCCGCCGTAGTCCAGGTCGCCTGCCACCGGGTGGCCCAGGAAGGCCATGTGCGCCCGGATCTGGTGCATGGCGCCGGTGGGGATGCGCACCTCGAGGAGCGTGTGGTGCGCGAAGGCGCGGGCCACCTCCCAGCGGGTCTCCGCGGGCCGGGGCGCGGCGGCGCGGGCGGGCAGGCGTGCCGCCGTGGCCGCGTCGGGGACGGGCACGGCACGCCCCCCGCGCTGGGCGAGCGGCACCGAGCAGGCGCCCCCGGCGGAGACCCGCCCGGCCACGAGCGCCAGGTAGACCTTCTCCACCGTCCGGTGGCCGAGCTGGGCGCGCAGGTCCTCCCAGGCCTCGCGATCGCGCGCGAAGAGGACGCAGCCGCTCGTGTCGGCGTCGAGCCGATGCACCGCCCCGCCCTCGCGCGGATCGAGGGAGGCCTCGGCGCACTCCGGGTACTCCACCGCCACGGCGTTGGCGAGCGTGCCGCGCTCACCGTCGCGCAGCGGGTGGGTGGGCACGCCCGCCGGCTTGTCGGCCACGAGCCAGCGCGGCGAGCCGGCCAGCACCCGCAGCGGGTCGCCGGCGTCGGGGACCGGGGCACCGGCCGGGGGCTCGACCTCCAGCTCCACCACGAGACCTGGCGCCGCCGGGTCGCTGGCCCGGGCGCGACGGCCGTCGCGGTAGCGGACCTTCCCGCGCAGGAAGGCCCGCTTCACCACCGCGCGACCCACCTCCATGGCGTCGGCCACCGCCCGGTCGAGCCGGCCGGCCGCGTCGGGGCCGAGCGAGACGTGATGCAGGAAGGGCAAGCCGCCGCTCAGCCGAAGAACACCGAGGCGATGTCGTAGAGCGCGTCGTCGATGAGGTGGAGCTCGCGGGTGGCGTCGGCGAGCGGCACCGCCACCACGTCGTCGCCCCGCAGCGCGGCCATGAGGCCGAAGCGCCCATCCTTCACGAGGTCGCAGGCGAAGACGCCGTACCGGGTGGCGAGCACCCGGTCGCGGGCGGTGGGCGTGCCGCCGCGCTGGATGTGCCCGAGCACGGTGACCCGGGCCTCGAAGCCGGTCTCCCGCTCGATCTCCTTGGCCAGGTAGGCGCCGATGCCGCCCAGTCGCACGTGGCCGAACTCGTCGAGCTCGTCGGAGACGGTGGTTTCCTTGCTCCGCTCCATCTTGGCCCCCTCGGCCACCACCACGATGGAGAAGTGCCGGCCGCGCTTCTGCCGGGCCCGGATGTGGCGCACCACGTCGCCGAGGTCGATGGGTCGCTCCGGGACGAGGATCACGTCGGCGCCGCCGGCGATGCCGGAGTGGAGGGCGATGTGGCCGGCGTGCCGCCCCATCACCTCGCAGACGATGACCCGGCTGTGGGCCTCGGCGGTGGAGTGGAGCCGGTCGATGGCCTCGGTGGCGATGGTGACGGCGGTGTCGAAGCCGAAGGTGTAGTCGGTGCCGGAGAGGTCGTTGTCGATGGTCTTGGGGACGCCGACCACGTTCATGCCCAGCCCGTGGAAGCGCGCCGCCACCCCGAGGGTGTCCTCCCCGCCGATGGCCACCACCGCGCCGATGTGGTGGCGGGCCAGCGCGTCGAGGACGATCTTCGGGCCGTCGGGGCGCTTGAAGGGGTTGGTGCGGGAGGTGCCCAGGATGGTCCCGCCGAGCTGCAGGATGCCCGAGGTGTTCTGCCGGGTGACGCGGAAGTGGTCGTCCTCGAGCAGCCCCTTCCACCCGTCCCGGACGCCGGTGAACTCGAAGCCGTGCTGCTCGCCGCGGCGGACCACCGCGCGGATGACGGCGTTCAGGCCAGGGCAGTCTCCCCCGCCTGTGAGGATGGCGACCTTCACGTGGACGACCTCCGGATCGGGACCTCCTCGTCCTCTAGCGCCCCGGGCGGCGCCGGGCAAGCGGGCGACCCGTCCCGGGCGTCTTCATGCGCACGAGCCCCCGGAAGAGCTGCCGTTCCGTGTAGGTGCGGCGGCCGCCGTACTCCCCCACCCGGTAGAACCCGGCAGGCCGCTCCAGCCACATGCGGGCCAGTGCGATTCCGCTGTAGGTGAAGGGTGCGAGCAGCGCCGGGGGCGCCAGCGCCAGGTAGCGGTCGCGCAGGGCGCGGATGCGGCGCTCGTAGCGGGCCCGGGGGATCCGGCCGTGCACCCGGCCCCGGTGCAGCGTGCCGTCGAAGCGCTCGCTGGCGTGCCAGAGCTCGTGGAGGATGGTGGCGACGCGCTGCTCGGGCGTGGAGTCGCGGAACCAGAGCGGGCGCAGCGTGATCACGTAGAGGATCTTCCGCCCCCCCACGCGGATGAGCGGCTTGCGCCGCCCCCCGTGCCCGCCCCGGGCCCGGGTCTCGCCGAAGTGGGCCGGGCGGATGGTGGCCCGCGAGGCCCGGCGCGCCTCCCCGGCCACCACCAGGATCCGGGAGGCCCGCACGTGGGCCAGCTCGGGCAGCCGGGTCGCCGCGTCGCGGATCAGGCGCTTCACGGCCAGTGTCATGTTGGGGCGGGCGGCCACCCGGGATCGATATCCCTCCCCGCCGGCCGGGACAAGCACCCGGCGTCGTCCCTCCATGGTGCTTGTCGCCCCGGGAGCCCGGCCGTAGGATGCGGCCGTCCATGCTCCCCTTCGCCCTCGGCGTGCTCTTCGCAGTCCCGGTGACCCTGGCGGTGGTGGCGCTGCGCGCCTGGCGGCTGCGCGACGCCGAGTCGGCCTCGCTGGCCGAGCAGGTGCGCGGCATGGCGGCCCGGCTCGAGGCGGTGGAGACGGAGGCCTCCCGGACCGCGATCCGGGTCGACGTGGCCGAGACCGTGCTGCTCGAGAAGGGCGTCGCCGACGAGGAGGACCTCGAGGAGGCACGCCGGTACTTCGAGCAGGACGGCGCTCCCCGGTACGACCGGGAGCGGGACGGCAGCCTGCACTAGCGAC
>JBBIOL010000115.1:0-10693 GCA_037443385.1 Anaeromyxobacteraceae bacterium | reverse complement strand
CCCGGAACCGGGCCTGCGGGTCGGCGGCCAGCGCCTCGGCCCGCGGCACGCCCAGCGCGGTGAGCGCGGCCTCGAAGGCGGCCCCGAGCGCCCGCAGCGCCACCAGCCCGAGGGCCGCCGACGCCAGCCGGAACGCCGGCCAGAGGTATTCCTCCATCCCGGATGGCATAGCATACCGGCCGGCCATGCACGTCGACCTGACCGGACCCGCCGGCCGGCTGGAGGGGCTCCTCGAGTCCCCGGCCGCGCCGCGCTTCGCGGCGCTGGTGCTCCACCCGCACCCGCTCCTCGGCGGCACGATGCACAACCACGCCACCTACCAGATCGCCCGGGCGGCCAACGACGAGGGCGGCGTCTCGCTCCGCATCCAGTTCCGCGGGGTGGGGCTCTCGGACGGCGTGCACGGCGGCGGCCCGGGCGAGGTCGGCGACGCGCGCGCGGCGCTCTACTGGCTCGGCGGCCGCTTCCCGGCCCTGCCGCTCCTCGTGGGCGGGATGTCCTTCGGCGCCTGGATCGCGATCCGGCTCGGGTGCGCCGAGCCGGACGTGACGGGCGTGCTGGGCGCCGGGCTCGCCTCCCGCACGCTCGACCTCGCGTCGCTGCCCGGCTGCGCGCGGCGGGTGGCCGCGGTGCAGGCGGCGGAGGACGAGCTGGGCCCGCTCGACGAGGTGCGGCGCATCATGGAGGGGCCGCCCGGGCAGCGCCGGCTCTCGGTGATCCCGGGCGCGGGCCACCTCTTCCTGGAGGATCTCAGCGCCCTGCGGAGGGAAGCGGCGGCGGCCTGGGCATGGCTGCGGGACCCGGCCTGATCGCCGGTACGGGCTCGGCGTGCGCGAGGTCGGCGAGCACCGGCGGCTCCTCGCCGGGCGCCAGGCTGGCGAGCCCCTGCACGAGGTCGAGCGCCACCCGCGCCGCGCCAGCCAGCGCGGAGACCACCTCGGCGTGCATGCAGCCGGCCCCGCCGCCCGGGGCCCGCCCCTCGACCCCGACGAGGAAGGCGCGGCGCGGCCCGCGCCGCCGGATGCGCACCGCCTCCATGGTGACCCTCAGTGCGTGTCCGTTGCGGTGGCCGGCGTCGGCGCCGAAGGGCACCTCGGTCCAGTCGAGGACGTGGAGGGTGCCCGGGCGCGCGCCGGTCTCGATCTCGCCCACCACCACCACCGCCTCGGCGTCCCCGAGCGCGTGGAGGAGCTGCAGACCCCCGGCCGGGACCTGCACCAGCCGGGCGCCCTCCGGAAGGGTGCTGCCCCGGAGCAGCGCGTGGACCGCCGCGCCGGCCGCCGCGTCGCCGGCGAGACCGCTTCCCAGGCATGCGAGCAGCACCTTGGCCATCGCGATCACCTCGCTTCCCGGAAACCCGGGGTGGTCATGCACCCGTCGGCGGAGGCCCCGGCACGGGCCGGGGCGCCGGGGGCCCGGAAGGGACCGCCCCCGGGAAAGCCGCCGTCCTCGCGCGGATCTCGGCGCGCGCCGGGAGACGTTCCGGCGCGACCGGGGGGGCGTGGGGCGAGTCTCGGCGGCCATCCAGGGGGCTCTGGAAGGCGGGATCCTGCGCGCGGCATGCCAGCCTCAGCGCCCGGCGATCTGGACGCCGGAGAAGAGCAGCGACGGCGTGCGCATCGCCGAGTACGGGTAGGGGTCGTCGCCGACCCCGGCGAGCCGGTCCCAGAGCTCCCGGTGGTTCCCGGACGCGTTCATCTCCCCGACCGGCCCGGCGATGGTCCCCCCGCGGACCTGGAATCCCTGGACGCCCAGCGAGAAGTCGCCGGTCGTCGAGTTGGAGTTGCCCCCGAGGAAGCCGGTGACGAGGAGGCCGTCGCCCATCGCGGCGAGGAGCGCGTCCCGGCCGCCCGGCCCGGGCGTCCAGGCCAGGTTGGAGACGCGGCCGGTGGTGGGGGCGAGGCCGAGCTTGCGACCGTAGTAGGTGTCCACGTACCAGCTCCGCAGCACGCCGCGCTCGATCACCACGAACGGGCGCGCCGCGATCCCCTCGCCGTCCCAGAGGCGCGACCCGAGGCCGCGGACGACGAACGGGTCGTCGCGCAGGTCGAGGAGCGGGCTGCCCACCCGCTCGCCCATCCTCCCCTCCAGGAACGAGCGCTTCTGCTGCAGCGCCGCGCCGGAGAGCGCGCCCACGAGGGAGCCCACGAGCCGGCCCGCGGCGCGCGCGTCCACGACCACCGGCGTGACCGCCGAGTCTCCCTTCCGGGAGCCCACCCGCGCGAGCGCGCGCGTGGCCGCGCCGCGTCCGATGGCCTCCGGTCCGGGCAGGTCGGAGAGGAAGCGGGCCGAGGCCGCGTCCCAGTCCTCGGGGCGGCGCCCGTCGGGGTCGGCGACCGAGACCTCGCAGGACATCCCGTGGTCGGTGCCCGTCCGCTCGCCCTCGAAGCCGTTGGAGGTCACGAAGGCGCGCTCGAAGGCGGTGTCGCCCACGCTCGCCGAGACCGACAGGATCCGGCCGTCCCCGCGGGTCCCGCGGGCGGCCTCCTCGATCGCGGCCGCGGCGCGACGCCGGGTCGCGGGATCGAGCCGCTCGTGGGCGGGATCGGCGAGCTCGAGATCGAGCCGGGCCCGCCCGGCGTAGAGGGCCGGATCGGGGAGGAGCCGGTGCGGGTCGGGGGCGAGCGCCCGGGTGAGCGCCACGCCGTCCAGCACGAGACGCTCGATCGCCTCCGGGCGCAGGTCGGAGGTGGAGACCGACGCCCAGCGACCGTCGACGTACAGGTCCACGCCGAGCCCGCGGGTGGTGGCCTCGGTGGCGGTCTCCACCCTGCCGTCGCGCCAGGCGAGCTCCACGTGGCGGGCACGGCTGGCGCCGGCCGCCGCCTCCCGGGCCCCGTGGAGGAGCGCCAGCCGCACCGCCTCGCGCGCGGCCAGGAGCAGCTCGCTCGCCACGGTCAGCCCCTCCCGCCGACGGTCATGGAGGCCACCCGGACCGTGGGGAGCCCCTGCGACACCGGCACGCTCTGGCCGTCCTTGCCGCAGGTCCAGCCGCCCTCGTCCACCACGAGATCGTCGGAGACCATGTCCACCATCTCGAGCGCGCGCGGCCCGTTGCCGATCAGGTTCACGTCCTTCACCGGGCGCGTCAGGCGCCCGTCCTCGACGAGCCAGCCGTTCTTCACGAAGAAGGTGAAGTCGCCGGCGCCGATCTGGACCTGCCCGTTCGAGAAGGTCTCGCAGTAGATGCCCCGCTTCACCGAGCGCAGGATCTCCTCCCGCGCGTGCGGGCCGGGCAGCATGTAGGTGGAGCGCATGCGCGGCAGGGGCGGGTGCCGGTAGCTCTCGCGGCGCCCGCTGCCGGTGGGGGCCACCCCGTAGTGGCGCGCCGAGATGGTGTCGTGCAGGTAGGAGGCGAGCACGCCGTTGTCGACGAGGACCGTCCGGCCGGCGGGGTTGCCCTCGTCGTCCACGTGGATGGCGCCGCGGTCCCCCGGCCCGGTGCCGTCGTCCACGATGGAGACGAAGGGCGCGGCCACGCTCTTGCCCATGCGGTCGGCGTAGATGGAGATCCCCTTGCGGTTGAAGTCGGCCTCCATGCCGTGTCCGATGGCCTCGTGGAGCAGGATCCCGGAGGAGCCGGCGGCGAGCACCACCGGCATCTCGCCGGCGGGAGGCTGCCCGGCCTCGAAGAGGACGGCGGTGCGGGCCCAGGCCTCGCGGCAGAGCCGGTCGACGCGCGCGTCGGAGTAGAAGTCGCCCCCGGCGCGCCCGGCCAGGTTGTAGCCGTTCTGCTCGCGCCGGCCGTGGCGCTCGGCGAGCACGGACGCCGAGAGGAGCGCCATGGGCTGCAGGTCCTCGACCACCCGGCCGCTCGAGTCGGCGACGAGCACGGCCGAGCGCTCGTCGTGCAGGTGCACGTTCACCTTCCGGACGGACGGGTCGGCGGCCTGCAGCGCCGCGTTCACGCGCTCGAGCACCGGGAGCCGCGCCGCGGCCCCCTCCCCCTCCCCGGGCGGGAGCGCCGGGTACCGACCGGAGAGCCGGGGGGCGAGGTGGATGCGCAGCGGGGCCTCCCGCGCCGGGCCGTCGGCGATGGCGGCGGCGGTGCGGGCCGCGGCCAGGATGGCGGGGAGCGAGAGGTCCTCGGTGTAGCCGTAGCCGGTCTGGTCCCCCCTCACCACCCGGACCCCGACCCCCAGCTCGACCGAGGCGTAGCCGCGGTTGACGGCGCCGTCCTCCAGCGCGAGGTCGGTCTCCACCCGGTGCTGGAAGAAGAGGTCGGCCTGATCGCCGCCGCGGGAGAGGGCCGCCCCGAGCGCCTCGCGCAGCGTCCGCTCGGTGACCCCGAAGCGGTCGAACCAGCCGATGCCGGCGCGCGCGCCGGCCGTCTCCGTCGACATGCGTGCCACCCCCGGGGCCGCGCGTGGATGGCCCCGGGTGGGGATCGTTGCCGCGGCGGGAATCGGAAATATAAGGTGCGCGTTCCCGTACGACTCGACTTTCGGGAGGAGGCTCCATGCACTTCGTGTATCGCCGGGCGGCCACCGCCGTCCTTCTCGCCGCACTCGCCGTCCCCCTCGCGCCCGCGCGCGCCGCCGATCCGGCCCCGGCCCCGGTGATCTCCCGGGAGATCCTCTTCGGGAACCCCGAGCGGGCCACGCCCATGATCTCGCCGGACGGCAAGAAGCTCGCCTGGCGTGCGCCGGACGACAAGAACGTGCTCCAGGTCTGGGTGAAGACCATCGGCCAGGAGGACGCGAAGAAGGTCACCGCCGACCGGAAGCGCGGCATCCGCGACTACCTCTGGGCGCAGGACGACCGGACGCTCCTCTACCTGCAGGACGCCGACGGCGACGAGAACTACCACGTCTTCGGCGTGGACCTGGTCACGGGCAACGTCCGCGACCTGACCCCGTTCCAGAGCGTCCGCGCCGCCCCGATGGCCGTGAGCCACAAGGTCCGCGACCGGATCCTGGTCACGCTCAACCTGCGCGACCGCCGCCTCATGGACGTGCACGAGGTGAACCTCGAGACGGGCGCGGTGAAGCTCGTGGCCGAGAACCCCGGCGACGTCGTCGGCTGGGACGCCAACGACGACCTCGAGGTCCGGGTGGCCCAGGCCATGAAGCCCGACGGCGGCACCGAGATCCGCGTCCGCGACGGCGCGGCCGCCCCGTGGAAGGCCCTCGTCACGGCGCCCTTCGGCGAGAACGTCGGCGCGCTCGACATCACCGCCGACGGCCGGGCGCTGCTCATCGCGTCGTCGCTGGGAGCGAACACGAGCCGCGTGCTGCAGAAGGACATCGCCAGCGGCGCGGAGACCGTCATCGCCGAGAACGCCGACGTCGACGCCGGGAACGTCCTCCTGCACCCCACGAAGCACATCGTCCAGGCGGTGGACTTCCCGGCCGGGCGCCAGGCCTGGACCGTCGTCGACCACACCGTGAAGCCCGACTTCGAGGGCATCTGGAAGCTCCGCGACGGCGACTTCACGGTCCTGAACCGCGACCGGGACGACAAGGTGTGGCTCGTGGCCTTCACCGAGGACCGCGGACCGGTGCGCTACTACGCCTGGGACCGCGAGGCCCGGAAGGGCACCTTCCTCTTCGTGCAGCAGCCCCGGCTGGAGGGGCTGCCGCTCGCGCAGATGCGCGCCGTCTCCTTCCCGGCCCGCGACGGGCTCACCCTGAACGGCTACCTCACGCTGCCGGTGGGGGTGAAGCCGGCGCGGCTGCCGCTCGTGCTCTTCGTGCACGGCGGGCCGTGGGCGCGCGACACCTGGGGATACAGCTCCTACGCGCAGTGGCTCGCGAACCGCGGCTACGCGGTCATGCAGGTGAACTTCCGCGGCTCCACCGGCTACGGCAAGAAGTTCCTCAACGCCGGCAACAAGCAGTGGGGCAAGGCCATGCACACCGACCTGCTCGACGCCGTCGACTGGACGGTGAAGCAGGGCTGGGTGGACCCGGCCCGGGTGGCCGTGATGGGCGGCTCCTACGGCGGGTACTCGGCGCTGGCCGGCGTCGCCTTCACGCCGGACGTGTTCCGCTGCTCGGTGGACATCGTCGGGCCGTCCAACCTCTTCACGCTGCTGCAGAGCATCCCGCCCTACTGGGCGCCCATGATCTCCACGTTCCACCTCCGCATGGGCGACCCGAAGACCGACGAGGCGCTCCTGCGCGCCGCGTCGCCGCTCTTCTCCGCCGACAAGATCAAGGTCCCGCTGCTCATCGGCCAGGGCGCCAACGACCCGCGCGTGAAGCAGGCCGAGTCGGAGCAGATCGTGGAGGCCATCGAGAAGAACGGCGGGGGCGTGACCTACGTCCTCTACCCGGACGAGGGACACGGCTTCGCCCGCCCCGAGAACCGCATCGACTTCAACGCCCGGGCCGAGGCCTTCCTGGGCGCCTGCCTGGGCGGCCGGGTCGAGCCGCTCCCGGAGGGCGGCAAGGTCCCGGGCTCCACGGCGGTCGTGAAGGTGGTCGAGCCCCGCAAGAAGTAGCGTCGGCCGATTGCCCCGCGGCGGTGGGCGTGTCCATGATGGGGGGTCCCCGGAGGACCCCCCGTCATGCCCACCACCAGCCAGAGCGGCGCCAAGATCCACTACCAGGACACCGGCGCCGGCCGCGACGCGGTGCTCCTGCTCCACGCGTTCCCGCTCCACTCCGGGATGTGGTCGCGACAGATCGCGGCGCTCTCGCCGCGCTTCCGCGTCATCGCCCCCGACTACCCCGGCCTCGGCGGAAGCACGCCGCGCCCCGAGCCCTCCACGATGGAGTCGCTCGCCGAGCAGGTCCTCGCGGTCGTGGACGGACTGCGGGTGGACCGCGCGGTGGTGGCCGGGCTCTCCATGGGCGGCTACCTGGCCTTCGAGATCCACCGCCGCCGCCCCGGCCTCTTCCGCGGCCTCGTGCTCTCCGACACCCGCGCCGGCGCCGACACGCCCGAGGGCGCGGCCGGCCGCGAGACCTTCGCCCGCAACGCCATCGAGAAGGGGCTGCACTGGGTGGCCGACGAGATGACGCCGAAGCTCCTGCGCCCGAAGCCCGATCCGGCGGCGGTGCGCGAGGTGCGGGCGCTCATCGGCCAGGGCACGCCGGCCGGCGTCGCGGCCGCGCAGCGGGGCATGGCCCGGCGCCCCGACTCCACCCCCACCCTCGCCACCATCGGCTGCCCGACGCTGGTGGTGGTCGGCGAGGAGGACACGCTCACACCGCCGGCCGAGGCCGAGCGCATGGCGGCGGCGATTCGCGGATCCCACCTCGTGAAGATCCCCGGGGCGGGCCACCTGCCCAACCTGGAGAACCCGGCCGCCTTCGACCAGGCGCTCTCCGGCTTCGTGGCCGGCCTGCCGAAGTAGGCGCGGCGGCGGCTACTCCGCCACCACCCGCGAGAGCGCCGCGACCGCGGCCGCCGTGACCCGCTCCACCTGGGCCCGCTCGGCCGGGCCGAAGCCCGGCTCGTCGTCCTCCAGGTTGTCGAGCTGCTCGGCGGCGTAGGCGGCCAGCGCCGGCTGCACGCTCTCCAGGGCCGGCGGCTCGGCCTCCAGGTCGCGCAGCTCCTTCCAGTCGACGTCGCCGAGCCGGTCGTCGAAGGCTCGCTCCATCATGAACCAGGCCTCGAAGACCAGGTCGTGGGCGGCGACCCCGCCCATCTCCGGCAGCTCCACCTCGGAGAGCCAGGCGTCGAGGTCGGGCTGCACGTTCTGGAAGCGATCGCGCAGGCGGGAGAGCTCGCGATCGGGCAGGGACGCCAGGTGGCGCCAGCACTGCTCGACGAAGGGCGGCGGCAGCACGCGACCGTCCACCGAGCCCGGCTCCGGGGCGGCCGGGGGCGGGCCGGCCTCGACCGGCCCGTCCACGTCGGGACCGAGGCCCGCCGCCACCCGGTCCCAGAGCCCGAAGAGGTTCGCGTAGAGACGGCGGGCGTCGTCCGGGGAGCCGAAGCGGGGCTCCTCCGGGAAGAGCGAGGGGATGACGTCACTGCGCGGTTCCCCGGCGGCGCACGCGCCCCGGAAGTGCTCGGCCACCTCGACGGCGTCGTGCGGGGAGCCGGCGCGGGCGAGCAGCGCGGTGAGCACCTCCGGCCCCTCGTAACCCGACGGGCCCTCGTGCCTCTCCCTGTCCCGCCTGCGGCTCGCCATCCGTCCTCCCCGGGTCTCCGAGTATACCCCCGCGGCCAGGGGGCCCACGCCTACGGCTCGATCCCGTGCCGCCGCAGCGTCCCCGCCCAGCGCCGGTCCGCGCGCAGCGGGGCCCACCAGCGGGATCGGCGCAGGTCGGTCGCGTCGGCGTATCCTCCCGCGAGCGCCGACTCGAGGCGCGCGACCGCCTCGTCCATCCGCCCGAGCTGGGCAAGCGCGATCGCGCTCCAGGCCTCGTTCAGCGCCGTCGCCTGCCGTCCGTCGATGGCGGCGAACGCCTCGGCCGGCTTCCCGGTGGCGATGGCGACCCAGAACCGTCCGGCGTCGACGAGCTGGCTGTCGGTCGAGGCCCGGATCGCCTCGAGATCCCGGGCCGCCTCCTCGGTCCTGCCCTGCTGCACGTGGATCCGCAGGAGGTGGTAGTGCGACGGGAAGGCCTGCGGCTGGAGGGCGAGCGCCCGGCGGCACGCCTGCTCGCCCTCCTCGAGGTGGGGCGGACCGGCGTATCCGAGCGCCCAGCAGAGCTGGTCCCAGGCCACGTGGTCGCGCGGCGTCGCCTCGACGACCCGCCGGTAGAGCGGGATCGCCCCCGCGTAGTCGTAGCGGACGGCCCGCACGTCGCCCGACGCCTTGAGCGCGCCGGGGAGCTGGGGATCGAGCGCGAGGGCACGCGCGGCGAGCGCGTCCGCGCGGGCGAGCAGCCCCGGCGAGCTGTCGAAGTCGCGGTAGCGCAGCGCCGTGGCCTGGGCGAGCAGCGCCACCGCCGGAGCGAAGTCGGGGTCGATCGCGAGCGCGCGCTCCACGTGGCGGATGGCGTCGTCCAGGATCCGCGGGTCGTCGGCGCCGTCCCCGTACCGGGCCTGGCCCTTCAGGTATGCGTCGTAGGCCTTCGCGTTGCGCGTGCCCCAGTTGGCGAGAGCCTTCTCCTCGATGGGCGTGAGCTTCAGGCCGAGGGCCTCGACGATGCGCGCCGCGATCCGGTCCTGCACGGCGAAGATGTCGTCGATCCGCGCGTCCTGGTCCTCCGACCAGACCTGGGCGGAGTCGGTGGTGCGGACGAGCGACGCGTTGACCCGCACCCGGTCGCCGGCGCGCCGGACCGTTCCCTCGACGAGCCAGGCCGCCCCGAGCTCCGCGCCGATCTCCCGCGCCCCCTTGGTCGAGCCCTTGTAGCGGGCCGCGCTCGTGCGCGCGGTGACCACGAGTCCGCGGAGCCTCGAGAGCTTGCTCGTGATCTCCTCGGTGATCCCGTCGCCGAAGTAGTCCTGCCCGGCGTCGCCGGAGATGTTCACGAGCGGGAGGACTGCCACGGTCGGAGCCCCGCCAGCGGGCGCGGGCGCCCCCCGCGAGACCTCGGCCGTCCCCGCGCCCCGCGCGTGCCACAGGAACCACCAGGCGAGCCCGGGCGCGGCGGCGACGGCGCCGACGAGGAGCAGCGCGGCCGCGAGCCGCTTCCGGCCGAGGCGCGGCGCGCCCGGACGGTCGGGCTCCACCGAGGGGGTCCGCTCCACCCCGCCCGGACCGAGGTCGAAGATCCAGGAGAGGACCATCGTCGCCGGGAAGCCGGCGGCAAGGACGAGCACGACCGCGCTGAGCGTCCACTCGGGCAGGTGGAGCCCGTGCATGATCGGCTCGAACACCTGGAGGACGGCGAACGAGAAGATGCCCCAGCCGACGAGCGCGCGGAACACGCGCCTGCGCCTCAGCTCCGCGACGAACTCTCCGGGACCGGCCAGGGTTCCCCCCCTCGGCCGGGCAACATAACGGCGTGACCGCCGGGGCGCTCCCGGGGTCGCCTACTCCGGCCGCATGCCCGGAGGGCCACCCCCCGGCACGCCGGGGAGCTCCATGCCGAAGCGCTGTCGGAACCGCGCGAAGAAGAGGGCCATGCGCGCCACCTGCTCGGGAGCGAGCCCCTTCGCGAGCTCGGCGAACATCTCCCGGTCGACGGCGAGCGCGGCCTGGCGCGCGTCGAAGACGCGGCGCACGGCGCCCTCGACCTCGGCGGCGGTGGCGCCCGTCCCGCCCCGGGCGGCCTGCCGGAGCGCCCGGAGATCTCCCCGGATGCCCTCCAGGATGGCCTTCCGGCGTGCGTCGAACGGGGCCATCGTCGCGTTCATCCGGGCCGTGGCCGCCTCGTCGAGGTCGAGCGTCTCGGCCAGGCCGAGCGCCCGGGTGAGGCGGAGCCGCCGCTCGATCCGTTCCCGCCACTCGGCTCCCTGCGCCCCCGGCGGCGGGCCCTGCTGTGCCTCCGCGGCGCCGGGCGCGGCGAGGACGGCGGCGAGGACGGCGGCGAGGACCAGGATGACCGCGCGTCGGACGTCAGTTCGCATCGTAAACCTCCACGTCGAGGACCTCGGCGAAGAGCATCTCCGGCTCGGCGGCCGGGTCGCCGTCGAGCACGGCATCCGGATCGGCGACGGCGGAGGCTGCCCAGGCCGCGTCGAGGTCCGGGACCTCCCAGCCTCCCGCGGCTCCGGCGACCGCGCCGACCGCGCCCCGGGAGGGCTCGCCGCCCGGGCGTGCCGCGCTCCCGTGACGGGCGGCCAGGTACCAGGGCACGGCGATGGCGAAGGCGGCCGACGCGGCCAGCGCGAGCGCGATCCC
>JBBIOL010000114.1:0-10841 GCA_037443385.1 Anaeromyxobacteraceae bacterium | reverse complement strand
CCGGCGAGCCGCTGAATCCGGAGGTGCTGAAACTCTGGCGCGACGCCACCGGCCACGCGCGCAGGCTTGCCGCCCCCGGCGGGCGAGGCGAGCAGGTCGCACCCGCCAGCGCGCCCCTCGCCGCCGCCCTCCGCGCCGCAGCCGGCGAGCCAGGCGAGCTGGGACCCGTCGGGCGAGGCGGAGAGCGCGGTGGCCCGCCCCTCGAAGATCCGGCGGCCCGACCGCGCCTCCGGGGGCGGGCGCGGCGTGCAGGCGACCGCCGCGAGCAGCGCGGCGGCGGAGGCGAGGGTGCGAGGGGTCATCCGATCCACTCCGGGAAGTCGCGGCGTGCGCGCTCGGCGTGGGCCTCCTTGCGCGCGCCCTTGCCGCGGTGGCGTCCCGCCAGCGGCGGGAACAGGGCGAAGACGACGTTGGTGGGCTGGTACGGGAGTCCCTCGGGATGGGCCTCGCCGGTGACGTGCCGGTGGAGCGCCCCGAGCGCGGTGGTGGCCGGCGGCGGGCGGAAGGGTCGTCCCGCCAGCCGGTCGAGGACGGCCCGGGCGGCGATGAGCCCCGACGCCGCCGACTCCACGTACCCCTCCACGCCGGTGATCTGGCCGGCCAGGAAGACGTGGGGGCGCGCCCGCAACGACTGGTCGGCGGCGAGGACCCGCGGCGCGTCCACGAAGGTGTTGCGGTGGACCTGGCCCAGGCGCTGGAACTCCGCGCCGGCGAGCCCCGGGACGAGTCCCCGGAGGATGCGGCGCTGCTCCGGCCAGGTGAGGCGCGTCTGGAACCCGACCAGGTTCCAGGCGGTCCCGGCCACGTCCTCGCGCCGCAGCTGGACCACCGCGTGGGGCCAGCGGCCGGTGCGCGGGTCGGTGAGGCCGACCGGCTTCATCGGCCCGTGCCGGAGCACGTCGAGCCCGCGGGCCGCCATCACCTCGATCGGGAGGCACCCCTCGAACCAGCGCGGCTCCTCGAACGCGTGCGCCTCGACCTTCTCCGCGGTCACGAGGGCCTCGACGAAGGCGCGGTAGGCGGCCTCGTCCATGGGCAGGTTCAGGTAGTCGTCCCCCTCCCCCTTCCCCCAGCGGGAGGCGGCGAAGGCCACCGAACGGTCGACGCTCGCGTCGCTGACCACCGGGGCGATGGCGTCGTAGAAGGCGAGCCCCGGTCCCACCACCGCCTCGAGCGCCGCGGCGAGGGGCTCGGGGGTGAGCGGTCCGGTGGCCAGGACGGCGAGGCCGGGCCCACCGGGGAGCTCCGTCACCTCCCGCCGGGTGACCTGGACGAGCGGGTGGGCGGAGAGCCGCTCGGTCACCCGGGCGCTGAAGGCCTCCCGGTCCACGGCCAGCGCCCCGCCGGCCGGGACCCGCGTCTCGTCGGCGCAGGCGAGCACCAGGCTGCCGGCGCGTCGCAGCTCCTCGTGGAGCAGCCCCACGGCGTTCGAGGGATCGTCGGAGCGGAGCGAGTTGGAGCAGACCAGCTCCGCGAACCCGGGGAGCCGCTGCACGGGCGACCGCCGATCCGGCTTCCTCTCCACGAGCTCCACGGCGACGCCGGCGCGCGCGAGCGCCCAGGCCGCGTCGCTGCCGGCCAGGCCGGCGCCCACCACCGTGACCCGTTGCCTCGCCTCGGTTGAAACCGCCATCGCCGGCGGTTCTTATCACGGCGTGGACCGGGTCGCCCCGCCGCACCCGGCCGGGCGTCTTGCGCCCCGGTCCGGGGGGGCGCACGCTGTCTCGAGGGACGGCGGTTGCCCGATCCCGCGGAGGTGCCGATGCGACGCGAAGAGCTCGAGGCCGCGAGGAAGCGCCTGGAGGCCCGCCGCCAGGAGCTGGCCGGCCTCATCCAGGACGGCAACGCCGGCATCGCCGAGATCCGCGCCGAGCAGGAGATCGAGTTCGGCGACGAGGCCCAGAGCGAGGAGGAGCAGGAGCGCATCGCCCGGGTGGGCGAGGTGGAGGCCGCCGAGCTGGCGCGGGTGGAGGCAGCGCTGGCGCGGATCGCGGCCGGCACCTACGGCGCCTGCGCGACCTGCGGCGAGCCCATCGGGGCCCGCCGCCTGGCCGCCACCCCGTACGCGGTTCAGTGCGCCGACTGCGCCGGGGCGGTGTCGGCGCCGGCCCGGCGGTAGCCGCACTCCTTGTTGGGGCAGGCCACCACCGCGCCGTCGCGCTTGGAGAACTTCTCCACCAGCCACGGGTTCTCGCAGAGCGGGCACTTCTCGAGGCGCGGCCGGTCCCAGGAGACGAAGTCGCACTTCGGGTAGGCGGTGCAGCCGTAGAAGGTCTTGCCGCGCCGGGAGCGGCGTTCGGAGAGGTCGCTCGCGCACTTCGGGCAGGGCACGCCCAGCGGCACGGACTTGGTCCCCTTGCACTCCGGGTAACGGGTGCAGGCGAAGAAGCGCCCGAAGCGGCCGCGCTTCATCACCATGGCGGCGCCGCACTCCGGGCACTTCTCGTCGGTAGGGACCTCCTCCTCCTTCACCGGGACGACCTGGTCCCCCTCGCGCCGGAAGTTCATGGTGTTGCGGCAGTCGGGGTATCCCGGACAGGCCAGGAACTCGCCGTTGCGGCCCCACTTGATGACCATGAGCTTGCCGCACTTCTCGCAGGGCACGTCGGTGGGCTGGGCCTCGGTCTTCACGTCCCGCATCCGCTCGCCGGCCTTCGCGAGGTCCACCTTGAAGCGGTCCCAGAACTCGCCGAGGACCGCCTGCCAGCCGGTGGTGCCCTCCTCGATCTCGTCGAGCTTCTCCTCCATGCCGGCCGTGAAGGCCACGTCGAGCTCGGACGGGAAGGCCTTCACCAGCTCGTCGGTGACCACGAGCCCGAGGTGGGAAGGCTTGAAGACCCGCTCGAGCTTCTCGACGTAGCCCTTGTCCTGGATGGTGGAGAGGATGCTCGCGTAGGTGGAGGGACGGCCGATGCCGCGCTCCTCCAGCTCCTTGATGAGGGACGACTCGTTGAAGCGGGGCGGGGGCTGGGTGAAGTGCTGCTCGGGGACCAGCCGGACGAGCCGGAGCTCCTGGCCGGCCTCGAGGGGCGGCAGCGACCGATCCTCCGCCCTCTCCCGGCCGGCGTCCTCGCCGTCCTTCTCGGCCTCGGCTCCGGCCTCGTCCTCCGGGCGCTGGGCGCCGTAGACCGCCAGGTAGCCGGGGAACTTGAGGATGGACCCGGTGGCGCGGAAGGTGGCGCGGCCGGCCTCGACGTCGACCACGGTCTGGTCGTAGACGGCCGGCACCATCTGGCTCGCCACGAAGCGGTTCCAGATGAGCTCGTAGAGCCGGCCCATGTCCCGCTCGCCCTGGGCCTCGAGGTGGGAGGAGACCTTGCCCGGCGGGAACGCGGTGGAGACCGGGCGGACGGCCTCGTGGGCCTCCTGCGCCTGCTTCTGCTTGGTCTTGAAGACGTTGGGGGTCTCGGGAAGGTGATCCGGCCCGTAGGCCTCGCGGATGTGGGCCCGGGCGGCGTCGACGGCCTCCGGCGAGAGGCGGACCGAGTCGGTGCGCATGTAGGTGATGAGGCCGGTGGTGCCCTCCTCGCCCAGGTCGACGCCCTCGTAGAGCTTCTGCGCGAGCGTCATGGTCTTCTTGGCGCTGAAGCCGAGCCGGTTCGCCGCCTCCTGCTGGAGCTTGGCGGTGGTGAACGGGGGCGGCGGGTTGCGACGCCGCTCCTTGCGGTCGACCGACGAGACCGCGAAGCGGGCCTTCTCGACCTCGGCGGCGAGCGCGGTGGCGGTGGCGCCGTCCTTCACCTCGGCCTTCTTGCCGTCCACCTTGACGAGGCGAGCCCGGAACTCGGGAGGCAGCGCCGCGGCGAGGTCGGCGTCGAGCGTCCAGTACTCCACCGGCACGAACGCCTGGATCTCCCGCTCGCGATCGACCACCAGCCGCACGGCCACCGACTGGACGCGCCCCGCGGAGAGGCCGCGGCGGACCTTCTTCCAGAGGATGGGGCTGATCTGGTAGCCCACGAGGCGGTCGAGGATGCGGCGCGCCTGCTGGCTGTCGTACTTCTTCCGGTCGAGCTCCCCCGGCTTCTGGATGGCGGCCAGGATCGCGTTCTTCGTGATCTCGTTGAAGAGGACCCGCTGGACCCGGTCGTTCCCGCCGGGCGCCCCGAGTTCCATGGAGAGGTGCCAGGCGATGGCCTCTCCCTCGCGATCCGGGTCGGTCGCGAGCAGGATCCGGTCGGCCTTGCGCGCCGCCTTCTTGATGTCGGAGACCACCTTGGTCTTGCCCTGGATGACGACGTACTGCGGCTCGAAGCCCTGCTCGACGTCCACGCCCAGCTTCGACTTGGGCAGGTCCATGATGTGACCCACGGAGGCGAGCACGTCGTAGGAGCGTCCCAGGTACTTCTTGATGGTCTTGGCCTTCGCCGGCGACTCGACCACCACGAGCGCACCCCGGGCGGCCGTCGAGGCGGCGCGCGCACGCTTCGCGGGGGCGGCCGCCTTGCCCGCGGCCCCCTTCGGCTCCTTCTCGGCGGCGGGCTTCTTGCCCGACGCGACCTTCCTCGCTGCCGTCGCCATCATTCTCCCCTGGGCCCGACCTCGCGCCGGGCGAACCCGCGTCCCGGCCTCCGCTCCACGAGCCCGAGCAACTCGAGCTCCGTCAAACCGGCCATCACTGCCGCCGCACCCATGCCGGTGCTCCGCCCCACCTCGTCGGCGCCTCGCGGCTGGCCGTCGAGCGCACCCCAGAGCCTCGCGTCCACGCCCTCGGGCGGAGGCGCGGACGTAACGGGTCCGGACTCCGGGAGCGTGAGCCCGAGCCCGGCGAGGAGGTGCTCCGTCGAGCGGAACCGCTCCGCCCCACCCGCCTCGAGCGCCCGCAGCCCGTCACCTTCCGCTCCCTCCACCCCCGACGCGACCCAGACCGGCGTCCCGACCCGGACCGCCTCCCGGGCGGTGAGGAGCGCGCCGCTCGACGCGCCCGCCCGGACGACGACGGTGGCCCTCGAGAGCGCCGCCACGATGCGGTTTCGTCTCGGGAAGCTCCAGGTCGCCGCCCGGACGTCGTCCTCGACCTCGGCGAGGAGCCCACCACCCGACTCCACGACCCGGGCGAAGAGCTCCCGGTTCTCCGCGGGGTAGAGGTGGTCGAGGCCGCCTCCCAGGACGACGAGCGTCCGCCCCCCCGCTTCCAGCGCCCCGGCATGGGCGGCGGCATCGACGCCCACCGCCCCACCCGAGACCACCCAGGCTCCCGCCCGGGCCAGGGCCGCGCCGATCGCCCGGGCCTCCCGGAGACCCCGCGGGCTCGCCCCCCGTGCGCCGACGACGGAGACCGCCGGCCCGTGCGCCTCCGGCAACCGGCCGCGAACCCGCAGGAATCCTGGCGGATCCGAGAGCGCCTCGAGGGATGTCGGCCACCCCTCCTCACCTCGGCGGATGGTTCGAGCACCCCGCATGCGGCGGGGTCATATACGCACCGCGACCGGGCAGGTCAAGCCACGCCCCGGCCAGGTCGGACCGCCGATGGGGGCTAACCCCCCTTTTTCACTGGGGTCGGATTCGCCGACGGCCGCATCTCCACGTGGTCGCCCACGAGCAGCTCGGTGATGCTCCGCCGCACGTAGGCGGTCGACGCCTGCTCCTGGGCGTCGAACACGACGAGCTGGCCGATGACCTCGCGCGGGAGGCGCGGATCGTTGATCGGAACGTCCGCCGGCTCGAAGTACGGGTCGCCGGAGCGGACGACCTCGAAGGTGTTCCCCACGTCGACGCCGTCCGCCTTGCCCTTGTCGATGTACACCACGTTGAACTCGGCCGCGCCGGTCACGATGGCGGGCTGGACGCCGATGACGAACGCGTCCACCGAGAGGCGGTTGGGCCGGACGAAGAGCGGGCGCTGCGCCTGCTCGACCGCCGGGCCGATGAGGTCGCCGCGCTCGATGCCGTCGTTCACGTAGGTGATGACGAGGGAGACGGCCTTGCCGGGATCCACCGCGGTCACCCGTGCCGTCCCCAGGATGACCGTCTTCCAGCCGAAGCGGCGGTTCGTGACCGGATGGGTGATGGAGTCCTCGACCCGGTAGACGGAGAACTTCT
Source organism: Anaeromyxobacteraceae bacterium (assembly GCA_037443385.1). GTDB lineage: Bacteria > Myxococcota > Myxococcia > Myxococcales > Anaeromyxobacteraceae > CAIOAK01. Next base: position 4,799 of record JBBIOL010000114.1, on the reverse strand, counting down.
GGCCGACCTGCACCGAACCGGGGTCCTTGAACTTGCCGTAGATCCGGTCGCCGTTGACGAGGATCATCTTCTCCTCGAAGGCCGCGACCACGGTCCCGGAGGCCTCGAGCTGGTCGGGCGTGACGAAGCTGTTGCGCAGGACGGCGGGCCCGGAGGGACGGACCCCGCCCACCTTGTAGAGTCCGCCCACGGTCACGGCGTCGGCGTCGTCGATGAGCTGCGCACGGTCGAGGTTGCCGCGGGTGAGGTCGTCGAGCTCGGCGGGAGCGACGACGTCGGGCGACCCCGCGACCTCCACCCGGGCCGGGGCCCCGGCGCCGGCGGGGGCGAGGCGCAACGGGTTCCCCGGGTAGATCCAGTGGGGATTCTCGATCTGCGGGTTGTAGGACCAGAGCTTGGGCCAGTACCAGGGGCTCTCCAGGAACTTCCCCGAGAGGTCCCAGAGCGTGTCGCCCCGCTGGATGACGTAGCTCTCCGGGAGCACGTCGCGCGGCGCGAGCGCGTCGGCGGGGACGGCGTCGACGGCGAGCCCCTCCATCCGGTCGGCCGCCGGGGTGAGATCGACGACCGCGGGCCGGGCCGGGGCGGCCTGCCCGGCGGGCGGGGGCGATGCCTGTGGCTCGGCCAGCGCGGCGTCGGCCGCCTGCGTGGTGCGCGCCACCCCGGCGTCCTGGACCGCCTGGACCCCGCGGGCGCGGTCGAGCGCGCTGGCCTGGGCCTGGACGATCGATGGGAGGGCGAGGGCGAGGACGGCGATCTTCCAGCGGGTCATGGCGCTGCTCCTTGCACCTGCGGGGCGTTCTCGCGGGCGCGCTTTCCGGCGGGTGAATCGGGGTAGTCCTTCACGAGGCGGGCCTGGAGCCGCGCGGCCTCGGCGGGCCGGCCCCTGCGGGTCTCGCAGGCCGCCATGCCCTCGAGCGCGTCGGGCATGGCGCGCGAGGACGGATGCTCGGCCACGGCCCGGGAGAGGTCCTCGCAGGAGCCGTCGGGATCCCCCACCTCCCGGCGGGTCCGCGCCGCGTCCACGAGCGCCTCCCCGGCCCGGCTGCTCGTGGGGTGGTCGTCGGCGAACTGCTCGAGCGACCGGGCGCGTGCGAGCCCGGTGAGCAGGCGTGCGCGATCGAGCGCGGCCTGGGCCTCGCCGGGTGCCTGGCTTCCCGCGGCGGAGAGCGCGGCGAGCGCCGCGGTCGGGTCCTGGATCGGCGTGTCGGTGGGAACCGGGGGGGGCGCCGGCCGTGCCGCGGCGGGGGTGGGCTTCCTGCCCCCCTTCGCGGCCGGAGCGGGGGTCTCCGCCTCGAGCTTCACGACCTTGAGGTCGGCGGGGACCTGGACGTCGTCGGCGGGCGGCGGCCTCGCCGGGGCGGGTGCCGCCGCGGGAGCCACGGCGATCGCCTTCGCCGCCGCGGGGGTCGCAGGAGCCGGCGCCCGTGCGGGCGGCACCGACGGGACCCGCTCGTCACCCGGGGCCCGGCCCGCCCTCGCCTGCAGGAGGTCGATCTGGGTCGCCATCGCGTCCACGCGGCGGGCCAGGTCGGCATTCTCCCGCTGCAGGGTGCGGATCTCCGAGCGGAGCGCGGCCACGTCGTCGCGGGGCTGGACCGCGCCACCCCCCGTCGCGCAGGCGCACAGGAAAAGGAGGGCCGCGGGTGCGGCTCTGGCGTACATGTAGGACAAATCCTGTAGAATTCTCGGGCGTCTAGGCCTGACAGTCAAGAAACCGAGGCGACGAAGGCGACCTGGCGCCCCGTCCGGCCCCGATCCCGGCGGTGGGAGAAGAAGACCCGCTCCTCGCACGAGGTGCATCGGCCGAGCGACTCGATCCGGTGCCGGGAGAGACCCGCCCTCCGCAGCAGGATCGCGTTCGCGAGCCACAGGTCGACCCGGGAGCCGTGATCCCGCGGGCTCGCGGTCGTCGGGCCGATCGCATCGCGGAACCGGGTCGCGAGGTCCCGGGAGACCTCGAAGCAGCACGGACCGATGCCGGGACCGATGGCGGCGAGGAGATCGCAGGGGGAGGCGCCGTGGCGCTCGACCAGCGCGCGAACGCCGGCGGCCGCGGCGCCGTCGATGGTGCCCCGCCACCCGGCGTGGACCGCCGCCACCGCGCCGCTCCGCGGATCGGCGAGCAGCACCGGCACACAGTCGGCCACCGAGACGCAGGCCGCGACGCCCGGCGTCGCGCTGACGACGGCGTCGGCCTCCTCGGAGGGAGCCCCGGCGGGAGGGCTCGCCGGCGCGTCCACCACCCGACAACCGTGGACCTGGCGGACGCGCGCGAAGACGAGCCCGGTCGCCGCGCGCAGGCGGGCCCAGTTCTCGTCCACCCGGGCCGGGTCGTCGCCGACCGTGGTCGACAGGTTCAGGGAGGCGAACGGGCCGATCGAGGCGCCCCCTTCACGTGTCGTGAATCCGTGCCGGAGGTCGCCGAGCAGGCGCGCCCGCAGGATGGGCGGTCCGGCCAAGCGGGCTACCGCCCCCCGGGCGCCAGCCCGCGCGCGATCTCGTCCGCCCGCGGACGCGCCGCGGCCAGGTCGGCCTCGTGCTTCAGGACGACGTTCAGCGTCTCGGAGACCACCCGCCCGTCGAGCAGGTGGGCCTGGAGGAGCACGAGCGATCGGACCCAGTCGAGGGTCTCGGAGATCGAGGGCGACTTCTTGAGGTCCATGGTGCGCAGCGCGGCGACCGCGGCCACCGTCTGCCGGGCCAGCTCCGCCGGCGCGTCCGGGACCCGCGAGCGGACGATCGCGAGCTCCCGCTCCTGGGCCGGGAAGTCGATGAAGAGGTGGAGGCAGCGCCGGCGCAGGGCGTCGGAGAGCTCGCGGGTGGCGTTGGAGGTGAGCACGACCCGCGGCGGATGCCGGGCCCGCAGCGTGCCCAGCTCGGGCACGGTGACGGCGGCGTCGGCCAGGACCTCGAGCAGGAAGGCCTCGAACTCCGGGTCGGCCTTGTCCACCTCGTCCACGAGCAGGAGCGCCGGCACCTCGGAGACGACGGCCTGGAGCACCGGACGCGGGAGCAGGAACCGCTCGCTGAAGAACACGTTGCCCTCGGCGTCGAGCCGGTCGGCGGCCTCGGAGAGCGTCCGCGTCCCCGCCAGGGCCTCGCCGATGCGCTCCTTCAGCATCTGGGTGTAGAGCAGCTGCTTGCCGTACTCCCACTCGTAGACCGCCTTGGCCTCGTCGAGCCCCTCGTAGCACTGGAGGCGGAGCAGCTTCCGGCCGGTGGCGGCGGCGAGCGCCACCGCCAGCTCGGTCTTCCCCACCCCGGCGGGGCCCTCCACGAGCAGCGGCTTCTCCAGCCGCTCGGCCAGGAACACCGACGTGGCGATCTCGCGCGACGGGAGGTAGCCCCTCCCGGTGAGCAGCCGCGCGCCCTCCTCGACCGATGCGAGCATGCCCCCATGCAACCACACGTGGAATTCCCCCGCCACCCTGGGGCGGGCTAGACTGCCCGGATGGAACCGTCCCAGGGTCCCCTCTCCGAGGAGATGTTCCACTCCTTCCTGCAACTCGCGGTGAAGCGCCAGGCCTCCGACGTCCACTTCGAGGTCGGCTACCCGCCCACCTACCGCGTCTTCGGCGAGCTGCTCGCCGCCAAGGTCCCGCCCCTCACCCACGCCGACACCGAGGCCATCGCCAACTTCGTGCTCCAGTCGCCGGGGTCCGGCTTCGGGCCGCTCGACTTCCGCGAGGTGGACCGGAGCTACTCGCTCCCCGGCGTGTCCCGGTTCCGCGCCAGCGTCTTCAAGCAGCGGGGCAGCTGGGGCGCGGTGATGCGCACCATCCCCTTCACGGTCCCCGACTTCGCCACCCTGAACCTGCCGCCGGTGATCTCCACGGTGGCCGAGGCCCGGCGCGGCCTGGTGGTGGTGAGCGGCGCCACCGGGAACGGCAAGTCCACCACCATCGCCGCCATCATCCACCACATCATCCAGCAGGAGCGGCTCCACGTGGTCACGGTGGAGGACCCCATCGAATTCATCTTCTCCGCGGGGCGCGGGCTCGTCATCCAGCGCGAGGTGGGGAGCGACACGGCGAGCTACTCCGACGCGCTCCGCGCCGCCCTGCGCCAGGACCCGGACATCCTCATGGTGGGCGAACTCCGCGACCGGGAGTCGGCCGACATCTGCCTCAAGGCCGCCGAGACCGGGCACCTCGTCATCACCTCGCTCCACACCCCCGACGTCCCCCGCGCCATCGGGCGGCTGGTCGGCCTCTTCCCCTCCGACGAGCAGGAGACGGTGCGGGCGCGGCTGGCCGACAACCTCCAGGCGGTGATCGCGCTCCGGCTCCTCATGCGGGCCGACGCCGCGGGCCTGATCCCGGCGGTGGAGGCCCTGCTCGCGACCTCCACGGTCCGCGAGCTCTTCCGGGACGCCACCCGCATCAAGGAGATCAAGCCCTACATGGAGACGGCCGGCGCCGACCTGGGCATGCACTCCTTCGACCAGTACCTCTACAAGCTGCACGAGGCCCGGCGCATCTCTCTCGACACCGCGCTGGGGAACGCCACCAACCGCGCCGACCTGGAGCGGCGCATCCTCATCGAGTCCGGGGGCCGGCCGGCGTGAACGGCGGCGCGGCCATCCCGGCGCGGTTCCTCGTCGTGGGCCCCGACCCGGAGCTCGCGGCGGCGCTCCACGCGCACGCGGCGGGCGCGGGATGGCTGCTCTACGTCGCCCCCGGCCCCGCCGACCTGGAGCCGCTGCTTCGGGTCATCGCGCCCAGCGTGGTCGCGCTCGTGCTCCCGGCCACTCCCGACGCCTCCTGGGGCGGCGCGCTCACCGCGGCCCAGGCGGC
>JBBIOL010000113.1:0-10853 GCA_037443385.1 Anaeromyxobacteraceae bacterium | reverse complement strand
CGCCTGCGCTCTCATCGCCCTCCGGCGACTGGCGGGGTTTTGAAATGGCTTCTAGAGCCGGGCCGCGCTACCCGATCCCCGCCACCGGGTGGGGCACGTAGTCCGCCTCCAGGGCGGCCACCTCCGCCGGCTCGAGCTTCACCGAGAGCGCGGCCACGGCGTCCTGCAGGTGGTGCGGGCGCGTGGCGCCCACGATGGGCGCGGTGACGCCGGGCTTGCCGAGCAGCCAGGCCAGCGCCACCTGTGCGCGCGGGATCCCGCGCCCCGCCGCGACCTCCCCGACGCGCTCCACCACGCGCCGGTCCGCCTCCTCGGTGCGGGCGTAGAGGGTCTTGCCGAAGGCGTCGTGCAGGAGCCGGGTGGTGGGATCGGATCCCCACGGCCGCGTGAGCCTCCCCCGCGCCAGCGGGCTCCAGGGGATGACGCCCACGCCCTCGGAGAGGCAGAGCGGCATCATCTCCCGCTCCTCCTCCCGGTAGAGCAGGTTGTAGTGGTTCTGCATGGAGACGAAGCGGGTGAGGCGCAGCAGGTCGGCGAGGTAGAGCGTCCGCGCGAACTGCCAGGCGGCCATGGACGAGGCGCCCAGGTAGCGGACCTTCCCGGCCTTCACGAGGTCGTGAAGCGCCTCCAGGGTCTCCTCGACCGGCGTGGCCGGATCGAGCCGGTGGATCTGGTAGAGGTCCACGTGATCGGTGCGCAGCCGGCGCAGGCTCTGCTCGACCTCGAAGAGGATGGCCTTGCGGGAGAGCCCGCCCCCGTTCGGCTCGTCGCGCATGGGGAAGTGGACCTTGGTGGCGATCACCACCGCCTCGCGCCGGACCGCGCCCTGCAGGAACCTGCCGAGCACCTCCTCGCTCGCGCCGCTGGAGTAGACGTTCGCGGTGTCGAAGAAGTTGATGCCGAGGTCGAGGGCCTGGGCGAGGAACGGGCGGCTCTGCTCCTCGTCGAGTGCCCAGGCGTGCCGGCCGGGCTGGAGCGCGCCGGAGGCCGGCGCGCCGTAGGTCATGCATCCGAGGCAGATCCGGGAAACCTGGAGGCCGGTCCGGCCCAGCCTGACGTGGTCCATGGTGTCCTCCTGAACGGTCCCAGACTACCCGTCCGGGGAGCCCGGCGTCACATCCCGCGTTGCGGCTCGTCTCCTTCCGTACGGGCCAGGCCCCGTGAAGGAGCCACCCTGCGTCACCTCGTCGTCCTCTTGCTCACGATCGGCGGGATCGCGACGGTGCTCTCCGGGAGTGCCACCGCGGCGACGCCGGAACCCGCCCCGGCGCCGGTCGGGGAGCGGGTGAAGTGCGTGGATTGCCTCGGCTCCGGGTGCCACGTGGTGTTCGGTCCCGGCGCCCTTTCCTGGTACACCGACGGGACGTCCTGCACCTGCGACGGAGACTGCGGTTGACCCGCTTCACCGGGTGACATCGAGGCACGCCATCGCCGTCGGGGCCGGGGCCATGGTGGCGCTGGCGCTCGCCGGCCTGTTCCTCGCCGACCCGGCGGTGCGGCGCGAGGGTCCCGGACAGCCCGGAACGTCGTCGCAGGCGGGTCCCTCGCCGGTCGCTCCCACCGCCGCGAGGCTGCCGGACGGGACCCGGGCCACCTCGATCCTGGGGTCGGACCTGGGTGACGTCGCGACGAAGCAGGCCTTCGCGCGCGCTCTGCGCCAGCCGTCGCCGGTCCCCCCGTGCCTCGTGGACTGGGCGAGGCCACCCGGCGTGCGGGAGCTCCGGCTCGACCTCGAGCTCCAGGTGCGCTCGGAGGAGGGCGCGCTCGTCGTCGAGGACGCGATGGTCCGGGAGGCCAGCCTCGGCGACGCCGAGCTGGAACGGTGCATCACGTCGGGCCTGCGCGGGCGCCGGGTGCCGGCCCCCGGCGCGACGCCCGGCCGGAGCTTCCTGGTCAAGTGGAGCATCGCCCGATCCCTGGACTGATCTCTCGCGCGTGCCTCGGGAGCCGCTCCGTGCCATACCTCTCCCGTGCGCGGCGACACCGAGGGCACACTCACCCGGCTCGCCCACGAGGTCTTCGCGGACGGGTTGCCTCCGCTCTCGTCGTGGGACGGGGCCCTCTTCCGCGGGTCGGTGGTGGACCGGTTCGAGCTCGTCCGGGAGATCGGCCGCGGCGGCTTCGGCGTGGTGTGGGAGGCGCGCGACACCCGGCTGAAGCGGCAGGTGGCCTTCAAGGCCATCGGGGGCTCGGTCGGGGTGGTGACCGACGAGCGCGCGCTGGCCGAGGCCGAGGCGGCGGCCCAGTTCGCCCACCCGAACGTGGTCACGCTCCACGACTTCGGGCGGTGCGCGCACGGCCCGTTCCTGGTGATGGAGTTGCTCACCGGCCGGTCGCTCCGGGAGTCCGTCCGGGCCGGCCCGGTCCCGGTGGAGGAGGCCGTACGCATCGGGACGGGGATCCTGCGGGGGCTCGCGCACGCCCACGGCCGGGGCGTGCTGCACCGCGACCTGAACGCGTCGAACGTGTTCCTCTGCGACGACGGCGGGGTGAAGATCTTGGACCTCGGCTTCTCCCGGGCACTGGCCGGCCCGGGAGTCGCCGCCTTTCCGGAGGAGGGCACCCCGGGGTACGCGCCGCCGGAGCGCCGGCGCGGCCAGCCGGAGGACGCCCGGGGCGATCTCTACGCGGTGGGCGTCATCCTGCACCTGCTCCTCACGGGCCGGAAGCCCGGCGCGGAGCCCGGCGACCTCCCGGGCCCGGAGCCGCTCGGCGCCCTGGTCCGGAGCCTCCTCGAGGCCGACCCGGACCGGCGGCCCGCGAGCGCCGGGGAGGCGCTCCGCCGGCTGGAGGAGGCCGCCGCCCCGGCCTCCCATCCACCCCGCGTGAACCGCGCCCCCGGCCTCCGCCGCTTCGGCCGGGGGATCCGGGGTGTCGCCCTGGGACTCGCGCTGGCCGGCCTGGCCACCGCGGCCGCGCGCTGGATCTCCGGGCCGGGCGGTCCCCGGGCCCCGGAGGTCACGCTCTCGGTGGAAGCCGCGGTGCTCCCGGTGGGAGGGACCACGCGGGCGACGGCCACGCTGCCCGACGGCGGCGGGGGTGGCCGAGCGCTCTCCCGGCCGGTGTGGATCTCGTCCGCGCCGGAGGTGGCCGGGATCGACTCCACGGGCCTGGTCACCGCCCGTGCGCCGGGAACGGCCACGCTCTCGGTCCTGGACGGCGACGCGGCCGGCTCGACCTCGGTCGTGGTCTCGAGCGCGGACTGGCGGCTGGTGGGGGCCACGAGCCTGGCTCCCCCGCCTCCGGGGGCGATCGTGCGCGAGATGGGACGGCAGCCGGGGCAGGAGGTGGCCTGGGTCGAGGGGCGGCGGGCCTGGCGGCAGCGGTCCGACGCGCCGGAGCTCGACGTTCCGAGCGGCCTCCCGCCGTCGGTGGACGCCTTCGCGGTGCAGGCCGACGTGTTCGTCCCGGGGGGCATGGGGTCGGACCGTCGCGTCGAGATCACGTTCCCGGTGACGATGCGCGGGGTCACCGCCGCGGTGGTCGCGCCGGAGAACGGGATCCCCATCGCCGGCGCCGGTCGCTGGCGAACCGTGCGCGTCGAGGTGTTCCGCTCCGCGTGCCGGGAGCGGATCCTGCTCGACGGGACTCCGGTCGCCGAACGGGGCGACCGATGCGGCATCTCCGGCGACCGGATCCAGCTGCGGGTCCACGAGGACGCGTGGCGGCGGACCGACGCCTCCTGGTCGAACCTCCGGGTCTTCGCGGCCCGGCCGGTGGAGGGGCTCGCGATCTCGGTTCACCCCATCGGCGCGGACGCCGGGCCCTTCGCGCGGGTGCTCGCCGCCGTGGTGGACGGATCGGGGAACCCCCTGAGCGGCCGGACCGTGCGCTGGGAGTCGAGCGATCCCTCGATCGCGACCGTGGACCGGGATGGCTTCGTCCACGCCGTCCGCCGCGGATCGGTCGTCGTCACCGCGAGCTGCGAGGGGAAGGTGACGACGGTTCCCCTCCGCGTCGAGCCGCCCCGGGCCCGGCCGGGCACCGCCGGGCGCTGAGCCGCGCGGCGCGGTCAGGTCCGGGTCGGGCCGCCACCGGTCGCGGGCGGGAGGACGATGCCGGCGAGGAGCTCCACCGCGTCCGGGTCGAGCGCGCTGCCGGCGCGGGCGCGCAGGATGGCCACGGTCTCCTCCGGGCCGATCTCGCCCTGCCCCCGGAAGGTCTCCCAGGCGTCGGCGACGGCCACCACCCGCGCGGCCGCCACCGGGATGCGCGGCGACCGCTGGGCCGGGTAGGCGGGGGCGCCGTCGAATCTCAGGTGGTGGTCGAAGGCGACGAGCACCGCCACGTCGGGGATCCCGTCCAGGGAGGCCAGCCGGGCCGCGCCCCGCGCCGGGTGGAGCCGGCGCCGGACGGCCGGATCCGGATCCGCCTCCGGACCGCCGAGGTGCCCGACGTCGTGGAGGAACCCGGCCAGCACCAGGTCCTCGAGCGGGCGGCCCACGAGCCCGAGCGCGCGGCCCATGCGCAGCGTCGCCACCGCGACGCCGAGCCCGTGGAGGAACTCCCGGTCGTCGAGCCGGCCGGCCGCCTCCCGGATGGCCTCCGGCGGGACGGGCGGTGCGCTCCGGGCGAGCTCGGCCACGAGCACGCGCAGCCGGTCGATCCGGGTGGCCGCCCCGTCGCCGATGGACCGGAGCTCCTCCCGCGCCCCCTCGACCCGGACCGGGTCGAGCGGCGCCGCCACCGGGAGTGCCGCCGGGGCCGCGCCCGAGCCCTCCGTACTCTCGACCCCGCTGAATCCCGCTCGCCCCACGAGGAGGTGCTCCGACGAGACGGCGCCCTGCGCGCCCAGGCAGCCGTCGAGGAACCGTCCGAGCTCGGCGGCGTCGAGCCCGGCACGGAGCGTGAGCCCGCGGACGTCGTTGCGGGCGAAGGCGCGGAGCAGGCCGCGGGTCCAGTTCGCGTCCTCGGGGATCGCCTCCCGGCTCACGAGCAGGTGCCCCTCGACCACCATCAGCGACGCATCGGTGGACCCGTCGTCGGCGAGCCAGGCCCCGAGGGAGCCGATGGTGCGGGCGATCGCGCCCTGCACCTGGGGGTGTGTGGCGGCGTAGGCGGCGCGCAGCTGGAAGGCCGCGCCCAGGTCGGTGACGAGCCGCTGCGCCCGCTCGGCGCGCCCGGGGGAGCCGGCCTCGCTCATCGTCGCGCTCCCGCGGCGGGCCCCATGGCCGCGCTGAGCCGCCGGATCTCCGGATCCCGCGAGCGCAGGCCGCTCGCCACCCACCCCTGGTAGGCGTCCTCCGGATAGGCCGGCAGCGTGCGCCACAGCTCGCGGCGCTCCTCGATCGACGGCGCGAACGGGTTGAATCGCGAGCGGAAGCCCCGAAGCCCGGCGAGCGCACGCGGGTCGGCGATGGCCGCCAGCGCCCGGATGGCCTTCAGGCGCACGCCGCGCCGCTTGCCGAGCGGGTCCCAGGCGTTCAGGCACTCCACCATCGGCTCCACCGCCTCGGCGATCCCGTACTTCCCGGCCAGCTCCATGGCGGCCTCGGCCTGGCGGGGATCCGGGTCGTTGAGCGCGCGGCGGAGCAGGTCGCGGGGAACGCCCGGGTCCAGCGTGAAGAGCGCGTGGATGGCCTCCAGCCGGACGCGCAGGTCCGGGTGATCCACGCAGCGGCGCACCGCCGTCGCCGAGCGCGCATCGCCTACCCGCCGCAGCAGCAGGAGCATGTTGCGCACCACGTACCACCGGGAGTCGTGGAGCAGCGCCGCCGCGTCGCGCGCCACCGCCGGGCCGAGGCGGGAGAGCAGGTCGAGGAGGCGGAAGCGCAACCGGCGGTTCTCCGTGCGCGAGAGCACGTCGAGCAGGTGGCGCACCGTCTGGGGTCCGAGCCGCGACAGGAGCGCCGGCACGGCGCCGTACTCCTCCTCGGGCATCTCGGCCAGCCCGGCCGCGAGCGCGTCGATGACCGGCTGCTCCCCCATGCGCCCGGCCAGGCCGCGGAACGCCGCGGCGTGGGGGCTCACCTCCCCGGCCCGTCTCTGGACGGCGTCGACGAGCGCCGAGGCCTGCAGGACCCGCCCGGCCGAAAGGACCCGGCGCCAGGCGCTCTCGAAGCGGCCGAGCACGGCGGCGAGCGCGTCCTCGCCCGTCGCGTCGTCGCAGGCGAGCTCGAGCAGGGCGGCCGGGGCCCCGCGGCCCCCGGCGCCGTCCTGGAGCTCGTTCGCCAGCCGGACCGCGCCCGGCGTCGGATCGGACGCCGGCGCCACGTCCGGGAGCTCGAGCAGCGCCGACACCTCGTCCGGCGCCCGCTCCTCGTCGCGGAGCGCGTCGACGTCGTCGGTGGCGAGCAGGCGGCGCATGGCCTCGAGCGGGGCGCGCGCGGCGCGTGGCGCACGGGTCCCCGGCCCGGCCTCGGCGGCCGCGGGGGGAGCTGCGTCTCCCTCCAGCACCCGGGCGAGCGCCTGCCGGAGGGCCGAGGCCTCCCGGGCCGGGAGGAGCGCCTGGACCTCGGCGAGCGCCGCCGCACGACCTGCCGGGGGAAGCGCGGAGAGCTCGGCGGAGAGCGCCTCGAGGGCCGCCGTCCGCGGGGTGGGACCGCCGGCCGGCCCCGGCGCGGACGGCCCCCCGGCGCCGCCGCCCTCCAGGATCACCCGCAGGAGGTCGGCCACGTTCCGTCCCTCGGCGAGCCAGGCGGCCATCCGGTCGGCGGCGAGCGACCCGTTCACGAGGAGCCGGCGGATCACGCGGCTCGTCAGCGCGCCCACCTCGGGCGCGAAGGCGTCGTCGTCCGCCTCCACGAGCTCGAGGGCGGAGAAGTCGAGATCGCTCACCCGCACGTGGACCAGTCCGGCGGCGCTCAGCTCGGCGGCGAGCGACCCGGCCGCCCGGGCGGTGCGGGCATCCACGGCGAGCGCGCCGAGGAACGTCTCGAGCTCCGCGGCGGTCACCCCGGGGTCGAGCAGCAGGCCGGCGGCGCGGCGGCGGCGGAGCAACCGGGCCAGCTGCGCCGCGGGCGGGGAGGTGAAGCGCCGGTCGTCCCAGAGCAGCGCGTCGCGCGCGGCGCCGAGCTCGAGCGGCCCGGTCGCGGAGAGCAGCGCGGTGACCGCGACGAGCGCGCGGGAGAGTCCGTCGCCGACGGCCGGGTGGCTGCGCGGGTAGGCGGAGAGCGCCCGCCCCGCGACCGCCAGGTCGCGGAAGAAGTTGCCGAAGAGTGCCTCGGACCGGAACCCCTCCATGCCCGCGCGCAGACTATCACCCGGCCGGGTCGTCCCGGTATCTTCCGGGCCGTACGCGGTACACTGGACGCGCGCTTCGATCGTCCACGCGCGAGAGGTGTGCATCGTGAACGCTTCCGACGTCCTGCGGTCGGCCGCCCGCATCGAGAGCCTGGCCCGCGACCTCTACGCCGAGCTGGCGGTCACCTTCGCGGAGGACCCGTTCCTCCGCGAGACCTTCGAGCGGCTCGCCGTCGAGGAGGCGCAGCACGCCATGCGCATCCGGCTGCTCGCGCGCCACCACGGGCGGACGCCCTGGTCCGAGGAGACCCTCGAGCGGCTCCAGGTCGAGATCGACGGGATGGACGCCGAGATGCGGGAGGTCCTGCGCGAGGCCCGGTCGGCCACCGCCCGGCGCCGGGTGGGGCCGCTCCTCGAGCGGCTCACCCGCATGGAGGTGCACTTCGCCGCGATCCACGCCGAGGAGCTGGCCCGGAGCGCGGCCCCCGCGGTGCAGAAGCTGTTCGCGTCGCTGGCACGCCAGGACGCGAAGCATTCCGAGCTCCTGCGCCGGGCCGGGTCGCGGGCTTCCGCGAAGCTCGACGCACCACGTCATCGCCCGATCGGAAAATTCGGCACCCCCCGGATGGTACGGGGGCGGCACCCTGGCGTAATCTCCCACCCCGGTCCTCGAACCCCCCCATCCCGCAGGCCGGCCGGCGCCGGCACGGAGGAAAGAAATGTACGGGACGATCCGTCGCTACAAGCTGTCGAAGCCGAAGGAGTTCAACGACAAGGTGAACGAGTCGTTCATCAACGTCGTCCGGAAGGTCCCCGGCTTCATCTCCTACATCGCCATCGACGAGGGCGACGGGTGGTGGGCCTCGCTCTCCCTCTTCGAGACCCGGGAGGGGATCATCCAGTCGGACCGCGCGGCCGCCGAATGGGTGAAGGGCAACGCCTCCGGGCTCGTCTCCGGGCCCCCCGAGATCACCGCCGGTCCCGTCGTCGTGAAGTGAGGTTTCGCACACCGTGTTCTCCATCCACACCACCGAGCAGCTGCTGAAGGCGATCGCGCTCGCCAGCGCGGTCCTCTCCGTCCTCATCGGCGTCTGGTACATCGTCCGCCGCCCCCACCTGAACCGGCTCACCAAGTCCATGCTGCTGCTCGGGCTGGGCGCCTTCCCGCTCATCGTCTCGCTCACCGGCAACATCGCGAGCTTCGAGTACACGCTCTCCCGCCCGTTCTGCGGCAGCTGCCACGTGATGGGCCCGTACCTGCGGGACGCCGAGGATCCGAAGTCGAACAGCCTGGCGGCGATGCACAGCCGCAACCACAAGTTCGGCGAGAACAGCTGCTACACCTGCCACGCCGACTACCAGATGTTCGGCGCCATCACGACCAAGCAGAACGGCATGAAGCACCTGTTCAAGTACATCACCGAGTACGCCAACACCGGCCCCGACGGCGAGGGCGGCCCGACCATCCACCTCTACAAGCCCTTCAAGAGCGGGGCCTGCATGCAGTGCCACTCCGCCACCGCGAAGAAGTGGGTGGAGACCCACGGCGACTCGGCCGACGCCATCCGCTCCGGCGAGATGAACTGCATCGACTGCCACAACGAGGTGCACCCGCTCGCGCTGTCGCGCCGGCCCGCCACCGCGAAGGGAGGATCCAAGTGAAGCACGAGATGTCGAAGAAGCTGGTCCTCCTCTCCGTGATCGGGACCATGGTGGCCATGGTCTTCATGGCCTCCTCGCTCGTCTACCCGCACCCGTTGCTCCTCGTCCTCGCCATGAGCATCGGCCAGGGCATCGCGCTCTTCGCGCTGGTGCTGTACCTGCTCGCCGTCGCGCTCGACCTGCAGGCCGGAGGCCCGATCTACATCCCGCCGGAGGAGAACCCCGCCGTGGAGACGCCCCCCGCCGCGGGTGGCGGATCGCCGCCGGCCTAGCTCCGGGCGTGCGGCTCCTCCTCGCCATCCTGCTCGTCGCCGGGGCCGTCCGGGCGGTCCCGGCGGCGGCGGAGGAGCGCCCGTCGGTCACCCTCGCCGCGCGCAGCATCGGCTCCCGGCGCGGCGCGCCGCCCGAGCGGCGCGCGCACGCGGCGCTCCTCGTCCGGCTCGGGCCGGGGCCGGACGGGTTCATCGTCCAGGGCGGCAAGGAGGCCGTCCCCGGCTGGCTGCCGGGCCGGGCCCGGGTGGTGGGCTGGGTCATTCCCTGCGCGGACCCGTCCGCCGAGTTCACCCGCGCCGCCGGCGCCTTCTGGGGCGAGCCGGACGTCCGCGTGCTCCCGACCCGCGAGATCGCCACCTTCGTCGAGCCCGGCCTCACCGAGGCGCGGCTCCGCGCGATCGTCGCCTCCCTCAACGCCGAGTTCCACGACCGGTACTACCGGCTCGAGGGGGGGCCGAGCTCCAACAGCTTCGTGAGCCGCTTCCTGGAGCGGCTCGGCCGTCCCCTCCCTCCCGTCGGCGACGTCGAGCTGCCGGGCTGGGGCTGGCGGCCCTGAACGGAGGCCCGCATGGCCGAGGCACCCCGCCGAAAGACGTGGCTCGACTGGCAGCGCGGCCTCGCCGTGCTCTACATGCTCGAGTGGCACACCTGGGACTCGTGGCGCGCGGACTCCGCCGCGTCCGGGACCGTGCACACCGTCCTCGCGCTCGTGGGCGGCTTCGCCGCCCCCTCCTTCCTCTACATGGCCGGCATCTCGCTCGTGCTGGGCGACGCCGCCCAGGAGCGCAAGGGCGTCCCGGTGGGCGTCCGGCGGCTGGGGGCGATCCGGCGGGCGCTCTGGCTGCTCGGCGTCGCGTACGCGCTGCGGATCTTCTGGTTCGTCGCCGGCGGGGCCTGGCGGGTGCCGGACGGCTGGCTGGGCATCCTCAAGGTGGACGTGCTGAACGTGATCGCGGTGTCGCTGCTCGTGGCCTCGCTGTTCACCGTGGGCGTGAAGCCGGGCACGCGGACGGTGCTGGCGGTGGCGGCGACCGCGGCCGTAGCGCTCCTCGCGCCGGTGGTGGCCGGCTGGCGCCACCCGCCCTCCCGCGTGCTCGACTACCTCTACTCCGAGTGGCCCCGGGGCATCTTCTACCTCTTCCCCTGGGCCGCCTTCTGCTTCGCCGGCGCGGCGCTGGGGAAGCTGGCCCAGGGCGAGTCGCGCCCCGTCACCTGGATCGCGCTCGGCGCCGGGCTGGCGCTCGCCGGCTGGGCCGGGGACCGCCTGCCGCCCGTCCATGCCCACCAGGACTTCTGGCGGGTCTCGCCGTCCTGGTTCGCGATCCGGCTGGGCGGGGTGGTGGCGACGAGCGGCGTCCTGCAGCTCCTGCCGGCCTCCGCCGACCGGTGGCTCTCCTGGTTGCGGCTCCTGGGGCGCCACAGCCTGCTCGGCTACTTCCTCTCCATCGAGCTCCCCTACGGCGTCCTGTCCCGTCCGCTCCACAAGGTGCTCGGGACCGCGGGCGGCCTCGTCGGCATCGTGGCCATGACGCTCGTCATCTGGGCGGCGTCGGCCGCCACCGAGCGGTACGACGGGTGGAAGGCCGCGCGCGCGCAGGCCGCCGCGTGATCGGGACCGCGGCCATCGCGCTCGCGGCGCTGCTCGCCGGCCCTCCGGCGGCGCCCACCCGGGCCCCGCCGGCACCCGCCCCGCCCGCCGCAGGCACAGTTCCACCACGGCGCTGGCGGCGTTAGAC
>JBBIOL010000112.1:0-11247 GCA_037443385.1 Anaeromyxobacteraceae bacterium | reverse complement strand
CCGGGCATGGCGCCCGGGGCGAAGGAGACGACGAGATGACGAGGATCGCTGGGGTGAGGGGGTTGGTGTCCGCCGGGCTCCTGCTCGCGTGCGGGGGGGGTCGCGCCGACGAGCCGCGCGGGTCCCCGCCGGCGCCGCCCCCGGAGGCCCTGCAGGCCTGCCAGGGAGCGCAGGACGGTGCCACCTGCTCGTTCACCGTGGGGGACAGGCGCCTCGCGGGCACGTGCCGCACCGGGCCCGAAGGGCAGGCGCCGGCCTGCCTGCCGCCGCACCGGCACGGCCCGCCCCCGGAGGCCTTCCAGGCCTGCGCCTCGCTGGCGGAGGGCGCCGCCTGCGCGATCGACTTTCACGGGCAGTCGATGGCGGGCACCTGCCGGGTCCCGCCCCGGGGCGACGGCCCGCTGGCCTGCGCCCCGGCGCGCCCCCCGGACCGCTGACGCCGCGGCCGGGCCGGCCTCACCGGGCCAGGTCGAAGACCAGGACCTCCGCGGCCGACTCCCCGGCGCCGGTGATCTCGAGCGACGGCTCCTCCACCGCGGAGAGGCCGTCGCCGGCCCGAAGCGCCGTGCCGTTCACGGTGACCGCACCCCGCGCCACCTGGACCCAGGCCACGCGGCCCTGCGCGATGGCGTGGCGGACCCGGTCCCCCGGCGCCAGGATCGCGCCCAGCATGGCGGCGTCCTGGTGGACGGTCACGGAACCGTCGCGCCCGTCGCGCGAGGCGAGCAACCGCAGCCTGCCGCGCCGCTCCTCCTCGGGGAAGGCACGCTGCTCGTAGCCGGGAGGCAGGCCCTGCGCCTCCGGCAGGATCCAGATCTGGAGGAAGTGGACGGGGCGCTCGGCGGAGCCGTTCCGCTCGCTGTGGGTCACTCCGGTGCCGGCGGTCATCCGCTGGACCTCGCCGGGTCGGATGGTGGAACCGTTGCCCATCGAGTCCTGGTGCGCGAGCTCGCCCGAGAGGACGTAGGAGAGGATCTCCATGTCGCGGTGGCCGTGGGTGCCGAAGCCCTGGCCGGGCCGCACCCGGTCCTCGTTCACCACCCGGAGGTCCGAGAAACCCATGAACCGCTCGTCGTGGTAGTCGGCGAAGGAGAAGGTGTGGCGGGTGTCGAGCCAGCCGTGGTCGGCGTGACCGCGGTCCTCTGCGCGTCGGATGGTCAGCATGACCCCTCCCTAGGGCCCGGGGGCTGGCGGGGAAAGGCCACATCGGGGTATCTGGGGCCATGACCCCGGCGCTCGCGCTGCTCGCCGCCGCACTCCTGGTCGCACCACCCGGGGGGAAAACCGCTTCTCCAGGGCCTCGGGTGGCGCCCGCGGGGCCGGTGGCCGTGGAGCCGGTCGAGGTCGAGGTCGCCGGCGCCGACGCCGGCGCGGTCCGCGTCCCGAGCGCCCCCGGCGCCTGGGGCGGCGAGCGCACCGGCCGGGAGGCGACGCTTTCCGACCGGGTCGCCGACTACGCCATCCGCGCCGTCCTCGACCCGGTGACGCACGTCCTCGAGGGGTCGGAGCGGCTCACCTGGCGGAACCGCAGCGCGGTGCCCATTCGCAGCGTGTACCTGCACCTCTACCTGAACGCCTTCGAGTCGGAGGGGTCCACCTTCATGCAGGAGCTGCGCCGGTACGGCGGGTTCCGGACCGAGATCGAGGTCAAGGAGGGCGACTGGGGTTACACCGAGCTGCGCCGCGTCGCGCAGGGCGGGCGGGAGGCCACCTGGACGTTCGTCCACCCCGATGGCGGGCCGGAGACCGACCGGACGGTGGTCCGCGTGGACCTGCCCGAGCCCGTCCCGCCCGGAGGCACCACCACCCTCGAGATCGACTTCCTGGACCGGCTCCCGCGCGTGGTGGCACGGTCGGGATGGTTCGACCGCTTCCACATGGTGGGCCAGTGGTACCCGAAGATCGGGGTCCTCGAGCTGCCCGGCGAGCGCGGCGCCACCCGGCCCCGCTGGAACGTGCACGCGTACCACCTTCACAGCGAGTTCTACGCCGACTTCGGCGCCTACGACCTCGAGGTGGTGGTGCCGGAGGGCTTCCGGGTGGCGGCCAGCGGCGTCCCGGTGGGTGCGCCGGCGCCCTCGGATGGCAAGGTCGCCTGGCGCTTTCGCGCCGAGGACGTCCACGACGTCGCGTTCGCGGCCTGGGACGGCTTCGCGCCGCCGCTCGCCGGCGCGTGGACCGGCCCCGGCAACACCCGGGTCGCGGTGGAGGTGTGGTACCCGCCCGAGTTCGAGCGGGCGGCGCGCGAGGCGCTGCAGGCCACGCAGGACGCGCTCGCGTACTTCTCCGGCACGCTCGGGCCCTACCCGTACCCGAAGGTCACGGTCGTCGTCCCGCCCTTCAACGCCCCCGAGGCGGGGGGCATGGAGTACGAGACCTTCTTCACCACCGTCGCCTCGAACGAGTTCCCGATGAACGGGGACGGGGTCACCCGCTACGTGACCATCCACGAGTTCGGCCACGGCTACTTCATGGGACTCATCGCCTCGAACGAGTTCGAGGAGCCCTTCCTCGACGAGGGCATGGACGAGCTGTGGGGCGCGCGCATGCTCACCGCCGAGGCGGCGAACCCGCGCCTCCCGCGGCTCGCCCGCTGGCTCGGGCTCCGTGCGCCGCCCGTCGCCTTCTGGGACCTGCAGCGGCTGACCGGCACCGCCCGCCACCAGGCCGATCCCATCGCCGGGAACTCCTGGAAGCGGTGGTCGAGCGGGTCGTACGGGCTCGTCTACGCGCGCACCGCGCTCGTGTTCCACGACCTCGAGCAGGTCGTGGGGACCGAGGCCTTCGCGAATGCGATGCGCCTCTACCACCGGCGCTGGCGCTTTCGCCACCCCTCCACGGCGGACCTCCGCCAGGCCTTCGTGGACTCCGGGATCGACCCGGAGCTCGTCCACCGCTGGTTCGAGACCCAGGTCTTCGCGAACGGACCGGTGGACGATCGCGTGGTGACCGTGCGCGCCGAGGAGGTCCTGCCGGAGCTCGGCGTCGCGGAGCGGGACGGCAAGCGAGCGGAGCGGACGCCGGAGGCGCGCCGCCGGTCGGTGGAGGAGATCCGCGCCGCCTGGGCGAGGGAGAACGGGGAGCCGGCCGCCGGGAAGGCCGGCCCGTTCCCCTGGCGGAACGTCGTCGCCACCCGCCGGTTCGGCACCGGCGTCCCCCAGGTGGTGGTGGTGACCCTCGAGGACGGATCGGTGGAGCGGCTCGACTGGCCGGCGGGCGAGCGCTGGGGGCGCTGGGAGCTCGTGCGCCCGGTGAAGGTCCGCTCGGCGGAGATCGACGTGGACCGCAGGGTCTTCCTCGACCTCGACAAGCTCGACGACGGGAGGACGCGGGAGCCGCGCCGCGGCCCGGCGGCGCGCATGGCGCTCTCGCTGGGCGGCTGGTTCCAGTTCCTCCTCGCGCTCCTGGAGTCCCTGTGACGTCCGGCGAACCGCTCCGGACCGGCCTGCGCCGCGCCACCCGATGGCGGCTCCTCGTCCTCTGCGCGGTCCTCTCGGCCGTCCCGGCGGCGCTGGCGACGCTGCCGGTCTGGCAGCTCCTCTCCGGGCTCCTCGACCACGCGCCGCGCGCGGCCCTGCTCGCCGCCGGCCTCGAGTCCTCCTGGTTCCCCGAGCTGGCCCGTGCGCTGGCCGAGCGCCCCGCCGGCCTCGCCATCCCGGGAGGCCTGCTCTCGGCGCTCGTGGTGGCGCTCCTCGTGGCACCGGTCCTGTCGGGGGCCATGCTGGCCGAGGCCGGCTCCGACCACCCGCTCCGCATCCGCCCGCTCCTCACCGGGGCCGGCCGGTACTACGGGCGCATGTTCCGCACCACGCTGGTCGGCCTGGTGCCGCTGGGCCTGGCGGGACTCGTGGCGCTCGCCGTCCGAAAGGGCGTGGACGCCCGGGTGGCGCGGTCCGTCACCGAGGCGGGCGCGGTCTCCACCGAGCTGCTCGGGCTCACGGTGGTCGGGGTGGTGGTGGTCCTCGCCCACCTGACCATCGACGCGGCGCGGGCGCGCTTCGCCGCCCGGCCCGACCGGAGGAGCGCGCTCCTCGCCTGGCTCGCCGGGACCTGGCTCGTCTTGCGCCGGCCCGTCCAGGCCGGGTCGATCGCGCTCGCCGGCCTCCTGTGCGGGCCGGTGCTCGGGCTCGTGTTCATGGCCCTTCGCGAGCGGGTTCCGGCGGGCTCGCGCGGCGCGATCGTGGTCGCCGTGGTCCTCGCGCAGCTGGCCGCCGCGGCGGTGGGCTGGGGTCGCGCCGTCCGGCTCGTGGCCCTGACCCGGCTCGCACGGCTCGACGCCGAGGAGCGGCTGGCCCGCCGCGCGGCCGTTCCGCCGGGAGCCTGAACGCAGTTCCGGCCTCGAGGCGCCGGTCCTTCAGGGGAGCACGGCGAGCAGCGCGAGCACGAACTGGGGGAGGAGCACGTCGGGGACGAGGATGGCCTCGCCCTCCAGCCGCAGCGCTCCGGCTCCCGACGACGCCGGGGTCCCGCCCGTCCCCGGGCAGCCGACGGGCCCCGACAGGACGCCCGCCTCCTCGGCGGCGAGCGAGAGCGTGCAGGCGCCGGTGCCCAGGGTGGCCGAGACCGTGGTTCGCCCGATGGTGACCGCCACGGGCCGGCCGGCGAACGTGCCGGAGACGGCAAGGGCGCCGTCGCGCCGTTCGATCCGGACGGCGGAGGACGGCCCGTCGAGGCGACCCTGCGAGGCGACGAACCGCGCCGGCGCCCCGTTCCACGTGCCCGCCCACGCGCCGCCCCCCGCCCAGGCGAGGTCCATGCCGCCGCCCTTCACGTTCCACGGACCGTAGGCGACGTGGCCGCCGGCTCCCCCGGCCGAGAAGGCGACACCCCCCGTGACCTCTCCCTCCCGGTCGACGGGCGGCGACAGCGAGGGAGGCGGGGTCATGAGCGCCGCCGTCGGCGTGCAGCCGGCCCCGACGGCGGCGAGGAGCAGGACCGCCCCCGGCAGCCTCACGGTCTCGGCTCCGCGGGCTTCTCCGCGGCGCGGGGGGGAGCCTTCGGGAAGGTCATGTAGCCCTTCCCGTACCACCAGGTCATGGCCTCCACGCGGAGCTGCCCGGCCTTCACCGCCGGGTCCTGCTCGGCGAGCGCGCGCGCCTCGGCGACCGAGCCGACGCGGTAGATGCACACGCCGCGGTAGATGGGGTCGGCCTGGTCGGAGAAGGGTCCCGCCACCACGGCGTGCCCGGCCTCCCCCATGGCCGTGAGGTGGGCGATGTGCTGGCGCTGGAGCGCCTCGGCCTCCTCCGGCGGCAACTTCCTCCAGGTGGGCGCGCGCAGGAGGAGCACGAGCTGGACCGACTCCATCTCGAACTTGGGCTTCTCGGGTGCGTCGGCCGCGGGTGCCGGCGACGGCAGCGCCGCCGCCGCGGCGGCGAGCAGTGCGACGAGTCGGGAAGTGCGCATGAGGCCTCCGGGACGGGGTCCCGCATCCATAGCCGGCGACGCGTCTACTGGCACTCCGGCGTGCCCGCGAAGGTGCGCAGGTTGGAGAAGGCCACGTTCTCCGGGTTCATGTAGCCGTACCCGGCCCCGAGCAGCACCCGGGAGCCCGAAAGGTCGTATCGCCCCTGCGCCACCACCACCGTCCGGCCGTCGATGAGCGCCCGGTACCAGCCCCGGGTGCGGGAACCCTCGATGCGCAGCACGCGCCACCGGCCCGAGAACGGCTCCGCGAGCACGCCGAGGTAGCTCGTCCGGTGCCCTCCCTTCCCGTCCGGCTCGAACCACTGGAAGGTGGGCGGCTTGCCCGGCTCCTCGGTGATCCCGATGGAGACCCCGAGGGCGTGCTCGCCGGACGCCAGGGTGCCGGCCGGCTCCGTGAAGATCGCCAGGTGGGCGCCCCGCATGAAGCCGGACGGCGGCGGGACGTGCACCTCGACCTCCACGGCGAAGGTGTCGCCGGTCGCCGCGACGCCGAGCGGCAGGAAGATCTGCCCCCAGTCGGAGGTGACCAGGAACGCCTTCCGCCCCTCGACCTCCGCGACGGCCGCGTCGCCCATGTCCCCGTGGCGGACGACCGCGCCCTCCGGGACCCGGTCCAGGTCGTACCAGGTGGCGCGCCCCCAGTTGCAGGCGATGGCGGTTCCCGCGACCCCGAAGGCGACCGGGGCGCCGATCGGGTCGGCGCCGGCCGAGCGCCGCCCGACGGTCGTGCCGGCTCCGGCGGCGACCGCCAGCGCGGCCACGCCCGCCGAGACCGCCACCCAGCGCGGCCAGCGCCGGCGCACCCGGACCGTGCCCGGTGTCGTGCCGGTGGAGGAGCGGGGCAGGGCGGCCTCGATCTGCTCCAGGTCGGCCACCACCGCGGAGGCGTCCCGCGGCCGATCCATGGGGTCGGGCGCGAGCATGCGGTCCACCAGCTCGCCGAGCGCCGGGGCCTCGGGCGTGTCGAGCCGGGGAGCGAGACGCCGGTCGGCCGGCAGGTCGGCCGGGAACGGCGAGCGCCCGGTGACCATCCGCCAGGCGAGCACCCCCAGCGCGTACACGTCGACCCGCTCGTCCTCCGGCGCGCCCCGGGCCTGCTCGGGCGCCATCGCGTCGGGCGTGCCCCCCTCCAGCTTCCGGCGCCCGAAGGCCTGCGCCATGCCCAGGTCGAGGAGCTTCACCTGGCCGCTGGCGCAGAGGAAGACGTTCCGGTCGGTGAGATCGCGGTGCACGACCCCGTGGGCGTGGGCGTGGGCCAGCGCGCGGGCCACGTCGAGGCAGATCCGGACCGCCTCCCGGAGCGGGATCGCCCCCTCCTCCAGGCGGGCGGCGAGGGTGCGTCCGGACAGGTACTCGAGGACGAGCCAGGCCCCCTTCTCGTTCCGGCCCACGTCGAGGACGGTGACGATCCCGGGGTGGGACAGTCGCGCCGCCACCTCGGCCTCGGCGACCAGCCGCTGCTCCGGTGCGGCTCCACGCTGGACCCGGATGACCTTGACGGCCACCCGCCGGCCCAGCTCCCGGTCGCGCGCCTCCCAGACCACGCCGAAGCCGCCGCGGCCGATCTCGCGGATGAGGTCGTATCGCCCCACCGCGGCGCCCGGTGCGAGACCGTCCACCCAGGCCGACCGGCCGGAATCCGTCGGTCCCCGGAAGACCTCGTCCACCAGCGAGGTGAGCGATCCGGGCTCGCCGCCTTCCGGCCTGGGATCCCGGGAGCTCACGGGTCGATGAGCCCCCGCTTCCGGGCCAGCTCGCCGAGCCGCTCGCGGATGCGCTCGAAGCGCTTCGTGAGCGTGTTGGGCCGGACCACGATCCCGTCGCGCGACAGGGCCTCGGCGCACTCGGCCCAGGACAGCCCCTGGTCGATCCGCAGCGTGGCGAGTGCCCGGTCCTCGATCGAGAGCGCCTCGCGCAGGGCGCGGAGCTCCTCCCGCCGGCGCTCCAGCCGGCCATCCTCCGAGGTGGCGATGGTGTCGGCCAGGCGGGAGGCCTCGCCGGTCTCCAGGCGTCGCTTCCGGTTCCTCCACGGCTGCTTGCGGAGGTCGCAGGCGACGTTCCAGGCGATGCGGTAGGCCCAGATGCGGAACGGCGCCGCGCGCCGGAAGCTGCCGATGCCGCGCCACAGGTTCTCGGCGAACTGGGAGAAGGCCTCGCGCGCCTCCTCCTCGTCGTTGAGGACTGAGCGCAGGTAGCGAAGAACCTGGGGTCCGTACCCGCGGATGGCGGTGGTCGCCGCGTCCTCGACGCGTCCGGAATCCAGCTCCTGCCGGATCTTCTCCTCCAGCTGCCCGAGATCTTCCACGCGGCTCCCCTGGGAATTCGCCATGCCGAGGATAACCCCTCGGAACCTCGACTCGCATCTTCCTCCCGCCCCGGACACGGCACCCGTCGAGGGCCTGTCACAAGCGTTCGTTTACCCCGTCCCGCCGTCGAGAGGCGCAGGGGCGAAGCCCACGACGGACGCACGCCCCACGCGGAACCCCCGCGATGGGATGGCGAACCGGACTCACGGTGTTCACACTGGAACCATGGCCCGCGCCATCTGGGTCATCCTGGCCGTCATCGGGCTCCTCATCGTCACCCAGTACTTCATCGGGCGGCGTGCTCCGGGCGCGGGATGGTGCGGCCCGGGCGGCGAGACCGTGCTGCGGATGCGCCGCTGGCGGTACACGAGCCTCTCGGCCCTCGCGCTCGCCCCGGCGGTCATCGTGTCCTGGATCGTCCTCACCCTGCGTCCCACCCCGAACGACTGGGGCGCGGTCCTGCTCGCCTCCGGTCTCGTCACCGGCTGCGTCGCCACGGGCTCCTGGTGCCTGGCCGCGGAGTTCCGCGCCCACGTCCGGGTCGACACCGGTGGCATGGACTGGGTCGGCGTCCTCGGGCACCGCGTGGTGACGTGGGCCGAGGTGGCCTGCTTCGCCTACAACCCGGTGAACCACTGGTTCTTCATCACGCTGGTCGACGGGACGCACCTGTGGCTCTGGGACGACCTGACCGGGATCGGCCACTTCGCCCAGCTGGCGCTGGTGCGGCTGCCGCCGGCCTCCCTGTGGCGCGACCCCGAGGCCCGCGAGGTCCTCCGGGAGCTCGCCGAGGACGTCCCGTCCCCGTCCTGACCCCCCGGGCGCCGGCCCCCTTGCGTGATGCCCCGACCCGGGCGAGAGTCGCGCGATGCAGCTCATCGTGGCCTTCGCCGTCCTCGGCGTCCTCCTCCTCGGTGGCGGCTGGCTCCTCAGGCCGGTCCCGCCGTCCCGTCTCCGCGGCGCCCGCAGCGGCGACACCGTCGTTCTCCGACCCCCGCGGGGGCGCAACGTCATCCTGGCCGCCATGGCCATCGGACCCACCCTGCTCGTCGGGGTCGTGGCCGCCACGGCGGCGCGGAAGGAGGGCATCGGCGTCGCCGGCCTCGCGGTGGTGGCGCTCGCCGTCGCGGCCGGCATGGCGGTCTTCGTCTACTTCCTCCTCGCCGAGCGCCGCATGCAGGTCCGCGTCGACGGCCGGGGAATCGAGCGGACCGACCCCTTCGGCCGCCGCGGCATCGCCTGGTCGGACGTCGAGAAGCTCGCCTACAACGGGGTGAGCCGCTGGTTCTTCGTGGCTGGCCCGGCCGGCGTGCGGCTCTGGGTCCCGGAGAACATGGCCGGCATCGGCGACTTCGCCGAGGCGGCGCTGGGCCGGGTGAAGCCGGCGGTGCTCGCCGCCGACGCGGCCACCCACGACGCCCTCCAGCAGCTCGTGGCCGAGGCGCGCGAGGAGGACGTCGTGACCGGGAAGGGCGGGAAGTGAGCGACGCCACCGGCGGGGACCGGATGCGCCGGGTGGTCCGGAAGGTGGGGGCCGGGGTCTCGGCGTTCGCCGTGTTCACCGCCGGCTGGGTGGCGATGAAGAGCGACGACTGGCGCACCATCACGCTCGTGACCGTGCTGGCGCTCGTGGCCGGGGTGATCGCGGCCGGGCTCTCCCGCGAGCGCTGAGGCGGCCCTACGGCTTGAAGCGGTACCGGAAGGCGCGCAGCTGCGCCCAGCGGTGACGCCAGTCCCGGGGGGGATCGGGGAGCGGACCCTCGTGGTCCTGGCCCCAGCGGAGCATGTCCCAGAGGAAGTAGCTGATGGGCAGCCCGTACTTGAGCGCGAAGGTCTCCCCGCCGTCGTTCAGCCGGATCTCCCGCCCCACCGTCTTGTGACGGAAGTGGTAGACGCGGCTCTCGCCCACCCCGCGGAACTCGCGCACGCCGGCCAGCCAGAGCTTCATGGACAGGTCGGGGTCCGACCCCATGCCCGGGCTGAACTCGACGCTGTACCCGCCCACGAGGTCCCACATGCGCCGGTGGACGAGCGTGGGGGGGGAGGTGGCGCCGGACCAGTCGGCCCTCCGGAGCGAGGGCAGGTCGGCGAGCAGGTCGGCCTCGCGGAAGCCCTGCGGATCCTCCCCGTAGTCCCGGGGCGAGATGCTCCCGGGCGTCTTGCCACCCGGCTCGATCATCGTGCCGGAGAGCATGAACCGCTCGTGCCCGATCCGCTCGACCGCCGAGAGGAGCGCCGTGTCCCAGCCCGGGCAGGCGTACATGTCGTCGTTCATGTAGGCCACGAGATCGGTGGTGGCGAGCGCGGCCGCGGCGTTCACCGCGAAGCAGACCCCGGCGTTGGTGGCGCTCCAGGTGTGGTCGAGTCCCTCCCCGCGCACCCAGTCCCGCGTGCCGTCCGACCCGTCGTTCACGTGCACCACCACCTGGTGCGGCAGGGCCGAGTTCCGGCGGATCGACTCCACGCAGAGTCGCAGGTAGGGCAGGTTGTTCCAGGACGGGATGACGATGGTGAAGCGGGCGCCCGCGACCGGCCCGGCCGCCCGGCACGACTCGATGCGCGGAGCGGAAGTCTCGAGAGGCCGGTGGCGGCGCGCCATCGGGCCGAGCCTAGCACGCCCGGGGTCGGGGCCGTGGGGGGCTTGCCCCGCGCCGGGAACTTGGCGGTAATGCGGAAATGCCCGCCGCGTCCCCCCCTCCGGTCACCGTGGTGGTCTCGGTCTACCGGAGGGCCGACTTCCTGGGGCTCGTCCTGGACGGGCTCACGCGGCAGTCCGACCCGGGCTTCGAGGTGGTGGTCGCCGAGGACAACCAGGGGGCCGAGATCGCTGCGGTGGTGGACCGCTTCCGTCCCGTGCTCGGCGACCGGCTCCTCCACGTGAGCCAGCCCCACCGGGGGTTCGGGAAGAACCGCATCCTGAACGCCGCGCTGCGGGCCAGCCGCAACCCGTTCGTGGTCTTCCAGGACGGCGACTGCGTGGCCCATCCCGGGCTCGTCGCCGCCTACCGGCGCGCGGCCACGCCCGGCCGGGCCCTCTTCGGCCGGAGGGTCATGCTCGGGCCGGACCTCACCGCCCGGCTGCTCGCGGGGAAGGCGCCGAGCCCGCCCTCCCTGCTCGCGCTGCTGCGCTCCGACAGCGCGCGCGTGGAGGAGGCGATCCGCATCCCGTTCTTCCGCAAGCCCGTCCAGCCCACCGGCATCTGGGGGTGCAACTGGGGCGTGCACCGGGCCCACCTCGAGGCGGTGAACGGCTTCGACGAGGACTACGAGACCGCGGGGGTGGGGGAGGACGTCGACGTGGAGTGGAGGCTGCTCGCCGCCGGGGTCGCGCTCGAGAGCGTCAAGCACCGGGCCATCGTCTACCACCTGCACCACCCGGCGGCGTACTCCGGCGACGACGTGGCCGTGGGCCGGGCCCAGCTCGCCGCGAAGCGGGCGGCCGGCCGGGTGCGCTGCCAGCGCGGCCTCGACGCCGCCGGAGCCGGGGGGCCGCTCCCCTGACCGCGCAGGCGAT
>JBBIOL010000111.1:0-11342 GCA_037443385.1 Anaeromyxobacteraceae bacterium | reverse complement strand
CTAGCAGGCCGCCTACGCCGGCGCGCCCTCGAGGATCGCGCGGTTCTTGCGGAAGGCCACCCAGCCCCAGGCCAGGAACGCCGCCTCGACGAGCGCGGTGATGACCATCCACATCACCACCGGCGAGTCTCCCATGCCGTAGGAGTGCATGCCGGTCGTGAGCACGAAGTTCACGCCCAGGTAGGTGAAGAGGATGGTCTGGAAGGCGGCGACGCTGATGGCCGCCACGCCGAACTGGCCGATCTGCTTGTCGACCTTGGCGTGGAGGATGGCCATGTAGCAGAGGAAGGCCACGAGCGACCAGACCTCCTTGGGATCCCAGCCCCAGTAGCGGCCCCAGGAGGAGGCGGCCCACATCGACCCGGTGAGGATGCCGGCGATGAGCAGGATCGAGCCCACGAACATGTACCAGTAGAGGAGGTCGTAGAGCCGGTCGATCACGTCCACCTTGGTGGGCGCGAAGATGGTGAAGCCGATCTGCATGTGCGCGACCACGAGCCCGAGCGCCAGCACCGCGTAGCCAACCATGATGATGGGGACGTGGATGGCGAGCCAGGGCGTGCCCGAGAGCACCGGGGCGATGGGGTGGATGAACCGGTCGATGGGGAGCAGGTCGGTGAGCGCCATGGTGAGCGCCGCCATCAGGGCCGCGTTCACCACCACCACCCGGTTGCGCAGCACGGCGAAGGCGATCACCGCGAAGAACCCCACGCCCCAGGCCAGGAAGAGCATGGACTCGTACATGTTGGCGGCCGGGATGCGGTCGCCGGCGTCCCAGCGGAGGAGGATGCCCCAGCTCATCATGGCGAAGCCGGCCAGGAGGAGCACGAAGGAGGCCGCGTCGAGGAGCTTGCCGCCCCGGATCATGGCCAGCACCGAGACCACGAGCGCCGCGAGCAGGATGATCCAGGAGAGCCTCACCGGGTTCAGCTCGTTGTAGCGGATCTCGGTCTCGATCACGTCCGGCGCGGGCCATCCGGGCAGCCGCGGCCCGGCGGCCAGCGCGGCGAGCCCGTCCGGCGTCAGGTTCTCCGGCACGCCCCAGCGGGCGTTCGTGTTCCCGGCCACGGGGTTCGTGCGGATCGCCTCCCGGTTGAGGAAGCTCTGCAGCCGCATCAGGCGCGGCTCGAGCTTCTCGGCGTCCTGGACCACGCCGGTCCGGGGACGGCCCTGCTGCTCCCACTCCCGGGCCTGCTCCATGAGCTGGAGCGCGCGCGGGGCCCGGACGATCTGCAGGAAGGAAGCGTGCGTGGTCCCGGACGGCAGCCCGATCTCGCGGGCCAGGGCGTCGCTCCCCACCTTGACGATGGAGGCGTTCGCGGCCGATGCCGGGTCGGCGATCCAGCCGGCCACGGTGGCCACCGGGTCCTCGCCGTGCCAGCGGTACGCGCCGGTCACGTTCCAGACCGCCTCGCGGGCCAGCGTGTCGAGCGGCATGGTCCGGCCGTCGTGCTGGACGGGCAGCCTGCGCAGGACGTCGGGCGACGGGGTGGCGGCGCGCGCGGCTCCCCCGAGCAGGGCCAGCACGAGCGCGGCGGCGATCTTGCCCGCCGCCGGGGCCGCGTCCCGGGCCGCCAGCGCGGCGCGCTCCCGGTTCTGGCCGACGCGCGTGAAGAGCACCACGATCATCCCGAGCACGAGCAGGACGTAGCCGGCGAAGACCACGATCTCGCCGGGGTCCTTGGAGACCGAGAGCACGGTCGCCTCCCGGCCGCGGTCCTGCTGGTAGCTCGACTGGAAGAGCGTGTACCCGCGGTGGGTAAGCGGGTTGTTCATCCAGATCTTCGCGTCGTAGCGCTGGCCGGTGTCCCGGTCGGTGAGGTTGACGATGCTCTTGAAGCCCGACGGGCGCATCGTGCCGGGATAGGTCTCGAGCACGAAGTCGCGCAGCGTCACCGAGAAGGGCAGGTCGTGGGTGCTCTTCACCCGGTTGTCGCGGTCCCGCTCGGCGATCTG
Source organism: Anaeromyxobacteraceae bacterium (assembly GCA_037443385.1). GTDB lineage: Bacteria > Myxococcota > Myxococcia > Myxococcales > Anaeromyxobacteraceae > CAIOAK01. The sequence continues at coordinate 9,386 of JBBIOL010000111.1, read as the reverse complement.
GTGCCCGGTCTCCCCCTCCCACAGGAAGATCTGCCCCTCGATCTTGAAGAAGTAGGTCATCACCGAGCCGGCGAACACGAGCAGGAGCGACCCGTGCAGGAGCAGGAAGCCGATCCGCTTCTTCCCCCAGGGGAAGAGGTCCACGATCGACAGCGCCACGTTGATGGCGAAGACGCCCTGCAGGAGCAGGAACCACCACGCGTAGTAGACGAGGCGTCCCGCCACCTCGACGCCGGACCGGGATTCGATGATGGTCCCGGCCGAGAGCCCCACGAGGAGGAGCACGAGCAGGATGACGGCGAGCTTGAGGGAGGCGAGGAACGAGAACAGCGTCTTCATCGGAGACGTCCTGGGGTGCGGGATCGGGGGGCGGCGCGCCTTGCCCCCTCACGGGTCGGTATGGGCGGCGGATTCTGCCAGCCAAAACCGCCCCGGTCGAGGGGTTACTCCCGCCCGGACGCCGATCAGCGCCCCGACGGACGGACGCGCCGGGCTCCCCGGGCGCGCCGGGGCGGGATGCCCCCGGGCACGGCGTCCGGGGAGAGGTGGATCAGCCGGAGCACCGGGCGCATGGCGACCGCCCAGAACAGGACCACGACGGCGACGGGTACGTAGGACCACGCGAGCTCGAGGAACATGACGCTCTCCCCTCTGCCTTCCTTACCCTCCGGCGCGCGGCCGGGTGCCATCTCGATCGAAGGGACTGCATCCCGTGGACCAACGACGTGCGAACGGCAAGCCCGCGTATCCAGGGGGTCGGCCCGGCCGGGGTCCGTCCGGAGGTGACCGGAATCGCCCCGCCGGGACGGAAACGGGCGACCCGGGGTGGCCGGGGACATCGGCCCGTCGGGGGATGGGAGCGGGGAACGTTTGCCGGACGCGCTGGATTGGGGCCCCGTGGGCGGGTGCGGCCGCGCGCTCTCCCCACCCGGCGTCTCGCGCACGGTGCCCGGTCGTTCCTCGTCGCCATCACCGTGTCGTTGGCGCCCGGGGTCGCCGCGGCGCAGGTGCCGCAGTTCCCGCCGCCGCCCCCCGCGCCGTCCGACCGCCACTTCACCGTCAGCCTCGGTCCGGGCGTCACCACCTCGCTGACCCACCCGCCCGACTGGTCCACCACATTGACGCTCGGCCTCGGGTGGGCCATCGACGAGCGCTGGACGGTGAGCCTCGGGCCCTACTGGGAGCGCGAGATCGACCACGTCGAGGGCGAGACCGTGTCCCACGACGAGATCTCGCTCGCCGTCGGGGGCAGCCTCGCCTTCGCCGATCGGTGGACCCTGGGCCTGGAGCTGGACCTCGGCCTCGTCGAGACCTTCGCCGGGCGCTGGGAGCGGAACGCCGAGGTCGGCCTCGGCGTGGGCGCGTCCTGGGCCCTGCCGCTCGGGGAGCGCTGGAACCTGGTGCTCGGGCCCGAGCTCTCCTGGAAGATCACCGACGGCGAGGTCACGCTCGGCCTGAACAGCGGGGTGAGCTTCGACTTCTAGCCGCGATCCGTGCTCTCCTCGCCGGTGCGGGAAGGAGGGGCCATGCGGACCTGGGACGCGGTCGTCGTGGGGGCGGGCCACAACGGGCTCGTGGCGGCCGCCTACCTCGCGCGCGCGGGGCGGAAGGTGCTCGTGCTCGAGGCGCGGGATCGCGTGGGCGGGGCCGCGGTCACGGAGGAGCCCTGGCCGGGGTTCCGGGTCTCCACCGCGGCCTACGTGGTGAGCCTCTTCCGGCCGGAGATCGTGCGCGACCTCGACCTGAGCCGGCACGGCTATGCGCTACTGCCGCGCAACCCTTCCTCGTTCACGCCCTTCCCGGACGGGCGGTCACTGCTCCTGGGGCCCGACCCGGAGCTGAACCGCCGCGAGGTGGGGAAGTTCTCCCGGCGCGACGCCGAGCGGCTCCCGGAGTACGAGGCGATGCTCCTCCGCATCGCGCGCGCCATCGAGCCCACGCTGCTCGAGACCCCGCCCGACCCGTTCTCCGGGCGGCCGCGCGACCTCTGGAACCTGGCCCGCACCGGCCTGCGCTTCCTGCGACTCGGCCGGGACGGGCCCCGGGCGCTCGAGATCCTCACCGCACCGGCCCGCACCATCCTCGACCGCTGGTTCGAGTCGGACGAGGTGAAGGCCACGCTCGCCACCGACGCCATCATCGGGGCCATGGCCTCGCCCTCCACCCCCGGCACCGCCTACGTGCTCTTCCACCACGTGATGGGCGAGTGCAACGGCGCGCGCGGCGTCTGGGGCTACGTGAAGGGCGGCATGGGGCGGCTCCCCGAGGCCATCGCGGCGGCGGCCCGTGCCCACGGCGCCGAGATCCGCACCGGGGCGCGGGTGGAGCGGGTCCGGGTCGAGGCGGGCCGCGCCACCGGCGTGGTGCTCGAGGGGGGCGAGGAGATCGCCGCCCGGCGGGTGGTCTCCTGCGCCGACGCCACCGTGACCCTGCTCGGCCTGGTCGGCGTGGAGCACCTCGCCCCGGAGGTGGTGGAGGCGGTGCGCGGCATCGACTACGCCTCCGCCTCGCTCAAGGTGAACCTGGCGCTGTCCGAGCTTCCCTCGTTCACGGCGCTCCCGGGACGGGCCCCGGGGCCGCAGCACCGCGGCACCATCCACGTCTGCCCGGGGATGGAGTACGTCGAGCGGGCGTTCGACGACGCCCGGGCCGGGCGGCCGTCGGCCTCCCCCATCCTCGAGTGCACCATCCCCTCGGTGCTGGACCCCTCGGTCGCTCCCCCCGGGCGGCACGTCATGCAGATCTTCGTGCAGTACGCGCCCTACCGGCTCGCCGACGGGAGCTGGGACGAGCGCAAGGAGGCCTTCGCGGATCGGTGCGTCGAGATCCTGGAAGCGTACGCCCCGGGCTTCCGGCGGAGCGTGCTGCACCGGGAGGTGCTCACGCCGGTGGACATCGAGCGCCGGTTCGGCCTCACCGGGGGCAACATCTTCCAGGGGGCCATGGGGCTCTCGCAGCTCTCCTTCATGCGCCCCCTCCCCGGGTACGCGAACTACCGCACCCCGGTACGCGACCTGTGGATGTGCGGCGCGGCCACCCACCCGGGCGGCGGGGTCATGGGGGCCTGCGGGTACAACGCCGCGCGCGAGATCCTGCGGTACGGGCGGTAGGGGCGGCAACGGCCGCGCCGCGGGCCCGGTGGGCTCCGCGGCCGACGCGACTCACGGCCCGTCCACCCGGCTCGCCGCCACCACCTGGCCGCCCTGCAGCGTCACCCGGTAGACGTGGCCGTTGCGGATGCCGTGCAGCGGCCAGGCGGGGGAGGACGGGCGCGGCATGTCGCCCAGGTGCCCGGCGAGCAGCGCCCGCATCGACCCGCCGTGGAGGACGACGAGCGCCGGGCCGGGCAGCCTCGTCGCCACGGAGACGAGCGCCGGCAGGAGCCGCCCGAGCAGCTCCTCGCGCGACTCGCCGCCCGGGGGCGCCGGTCCCGGGTCGGCGAGGTGGCGCGCCCAGGCCTCGGGGTGGCGGGCCGCCACCTCCTCGCGGGTCAGCCCCTCGAAGCACCCGAACCGGCGCTCGCGCAGCGCGGGGTCGACGTGGCCGAGCGCGAGGCCCAGCCCCTCCGCCACCAGCTCGGCGGTGACGCGCGCCCGCAGGAGGTCGCTCGAGGCCACCGCGGCGATCCCGGCGGAGCGGAGGGAAAGGGCCAGCGCCCGGGCCTGCGCGCGCCCGCGCTCGTTCAGCGGGACGTCGGTCTGGCCCTGCCAGCGTCCGGCGGCGTTCCAGTCGGTCTCGCCGTGGCGGGCCAGGAAGAGCGTGGCGGTTCCGTGCATCCGGGCCGGCATCCTACTAGACCGCTCCCATGGCCTACACGCTCCTCGTCGGGAACAAGAACTACTCGTCGTGGTCGCTGCGCCCCTGGCTCGTGCTGCGGCAGGGCGGGATCCCCTTCCAGGAGGAGCTGGTCTCGCTCCAGGACGATCCGGGCAAGGCCGCCCGGCTCGGCCGCCTGCCGGCCGGGCGGGTCCCGGTCCTCGTGGACGGCGAGGTCCGGGTCTGGGACTCGCTCGCCATCTGCGAGTACCTGGCCGAGCGCCATCCCGGGCTCTGGCCGGCCGACCCGGTGGCCCGGGCCTGGGCGCGCTGCATCTCGGCCGAGATGCACTCCGGGTTCCAGGCGCTGCGGTCGGAGATGTCGATGGACGTCCGCGCCCGCCGGCCCCAGCGGCGGCGCAACGCGGCCGTGCTCCAGGACGTGTCGCGCGTGGAGCGCATCTGGGAGGACACCCGCGCCCGCTTCGGCGCCCGGGGCGACCTGCTCTTCGGGACCTTCACCATCGCCGACGCCTTCTACGCGCCGGTGGCGTTCCGCTTCCAGACCTACGGGGTTCGGCCCGGCGGCGCCGCGGGCGCGTACCTCGCCGCGCTGCTCGCGCTGCCCGGGATGAGGGAGTGGGGGGCCGCCGGCGCGTCGGACGAGCGGCTCCTCGACCACGACCTCGACCGGCTCTACCCGGGCGACTGACCGCGCCGCCGCCACCAGCCGTGCAGGCGGTGCGCCCAGCCGGCGCCCGGCAGCGCCATGAGCGGGCAGAGGTCGACCACCGGTTCGACGCCCGAACCGGCGCAGAGCGCCACCGCCTCGGGGCTCGCGCTCCCCCGGCCCGCTCCGCGGTGCAGCCAGATCCGGCGGACGCCGGCGTCGAGGCAGTCCCGCACCACGGCGAGGGCCGCCTGCGGCGGGACGAGGACCAGCGCGGCCTCCACCGGCGGCTCCGCGGCGGAGACGCGGGGGAAGGCCCTGCGGCCGTCGATCTCGGCGGCGTCGGGGTGGACCGGGACGACGTCGTACCCCCGGGCGCGCAGCTCGGCGTCGAGCATGCGGCTGAAGTCCTTCGGGTTCCGGGAGAACCCGACCAGCGCCAGGCGGCGGGAGGCGAGGAATTCCCGGACCGGAGATCCCATTCAACTCCCATATACCCCATCCGTGACACGCCGGAGACACGGGAGGACTAGCTCTCTCCCATGCTCTACCCCGAACTGTTCCGCGAGCTCGAGGCCGCCCGCTGGAGCCTCGCCGACGACGTCCCCTGGGACCGCTTCGACCCGGCGCTCCTCTCCGACGAGCAGGCGCTCACCGTGAAGATGAACGCCATCACCGAGTGGGCGGCGCTGCCGGCGACCGAGATGTTCCTCCGCGACAACGCGGGCGACGCCGACTTCTCCGCCTTCATGTCGATCTGGTTCTACGAGGAGCAGAAGCACGCGCTCGTGCTCATGGAGTACCTGCGCCGCTTCCGTCCGGAACTCGTCCCCACCGAGGAGGAGCTGCAGGCGGTGCGCTTCCCGTTCGACCCGGCGCCGCCGCTCGAGACCTTGATGCTCCACTTCTGCGGCGAGCTGCGGCTCACCCAGTGGTACCGGCGTGCCGCCGAGTGGCACGCCGAGCCGGTCCTGCGCCACGTCTACGGGCTCGTGGCCCGGGACGAGGCGCGGCACGGGGGCGCCTACCTGCGCTACATGCGGCGCGCGCTCGAGCGGGACGGCGACGCGGCCCGGCGCGCCTTCGCGCGGGTGGGCGTGCTCATGGCCAGCGCCGGGCGGGCCGGCAAGCCGCTCCACCCCACCAACCTCCACGTGAACCACGACCTCTTCCCGCGCGACACGGTCCAGAGCCGGCTCCCCGACCCGGGCTGGCTGGATCGCTGGCTGGACGAGCAGATCCGCTTCGACGCCGCCTGCGAGCGGCGGGTGGTCCACGCCATCCTGGCGAACCTCCAGTCGCTCCTCGGCGTCGCGCTGCCCGACGTCCGCGCGCTCTCCCGCTACCGCAAGGCGATCCCCGAGGCGGCGTAGCGGGCGGACCAGGGTTAGGATGGCGCCCCATGATCGCCATCGCCGCCCCCCTCCTCGCGCTCGCCCTCGCCGCCGACCGTCCCCTCACCGAGCTCCCCTACACCCCGGGGCTCGACGTCCAGGCCATGGACCGCGGGGTCGATCCCTGCGTCGACTTCTACGCCTACGCCTGCGGGGGCTGGCAGAGGCGCAACCCCATCCCGGCCGACCAGTCCTCCTGGAGCGTCTACGCCAAGACGGCCGTGGAGAACTACCAGTTCCTCTGGGGCCTGCTCGCCGAGGCCGCCGCGAAGCCCGACGCCGAGCGCGGCGCGAACGAGCGCAAGGTGGGAGACTTCTTCCAGGCCTGCATGGACGAGAAGGCCGTGGACGCGGCCGGGGCGCGGCCCATCGCCGCCGACCTCGCGGCCATCGACGCGCTCTCCTCGAAGAAGGCGATCCCGGCGCTCGTGGCCCGGCTGCACCGGTACGTGGACGGCGGGATGCTCTTCGGCTTCGGGAGCGCGCAGTCCTTCGAGGACTCCGAGCAGGTGGTGGCCTGGGTGAGCGCCGGGGGGCTCGGGCTGCCCGACCGCGACTACTACCTGAAGGACGACGCGCGCTCGAAGGAGATCCGCGCCAGGTACGTGGCCCACGTGGCGGAGGCGCTGCGCCTCTCGGGCCTGCCCGCGGCCCGCGCCGCCGACGGCGCGCGCACGGTGATGCGCATCGAGACCGCGCTCGCCCGGGCCTCCCTCACCAAGGTGGAGAAGCGCGATCCCCGGAAGATCTGGCACCGCACCCCGACCGCGGACCTCGTCCACGGCTCGAAGGCCTTCTCCTGGAAGGACTACCTCGCCGGGTCCGGGGCGCCGCCGGTGGAGTGGGTGAACGTGACCGAGCCGGCCTTCCTGGCCGAGCTCGACCGCCGGCTCGCGAAGGAGCCGCTCCCGGCCTGGAAGACCTACCTGCGCTGGCACCTCGTGCGGGCGGCCTCCCCGTACCTCTCCCGGCCGTTCCAGGAGTCGAGCTTCTCCTTCTACGCCGCCACCCTGCGGGGGGCGAAGGAGCTGGCCCCGCGCTGGAAGCGCTGCGTGCGCTGGACCGACTCCGACCTGGGCGAGGCGCTCGGCCAGGTCTTCGTGGAGAAGGTCTTCCCGCCGTCCGCCAAGGCCGACGTGGAGACGCTGGTGAAGCACGTGCAGGACGCCATGGCCCGCCGCATCGACGCCCTCGACTGGATGGGGCCGGAGACGAAGAAGGCCGCCCACGAGAAGCTCGCCGCCATGCGGAACAAGATCGGCTACCCGGACCGCTGGCGCGACTACTCCGCGGTGACCGTGCGGCGCGACGACCTCGCCGGCAACGTGGCCCGGGCCAGCACCTTCGAGACCCTGCGGCAGCTGGGCAAGATCGGCAAGCCGCTCGACCGGGGCGAGTGGGGCATGACTCCACCGACGGTGAACGCGTACTACGACCCCTCCATGAACGACATGAACTTCCCGGCCGGGGTCCTGCTCCCGCCCCTCTGGGACCGGCGCATCGACCTGGCGCCCGGCTACGGCAACACCGGCGGCACGGTCGGGCACGAGCTGATCCACGGCTTCGACGACGAGGGACGGCAGTTCGACGCGCGGGGCAACCTGCGCGACTGGTGGACCGAGGCCGACGCCCGGGAGTTCGAGAAGCGGGCCCAGTGCGTCGCCGACCAGTACGCGCAGTACGTGGTGGTGGACGACGTGAAGGTGAACTCGAAGCTCACGCTGGGGGAGGACATCGCCGACCTGGCCGGGGTGCTGCTCGCCTGGGACGCCTGGAAGCTCGCCACCGCCGGGCAGCGGCTCGAGCCCCGGGACGGCCTCACCCCCGAGCAGCGTTTCTTCGTGGGGTTCGCCCAGTGGGTGTGCGCGAACGAGCGCCCCGAGGACCAGCGGTTGCGGGCCGCCACCGACCCCCACTCGCCGCCGGTCTGGCGCGTGAACGGCGTGGTGCCCAACGTGCCCGAGTTCCGGCAGGCCTTCTCCTGCAAGCCGGGGCAGCCCATGGTCCGGGAGAACGTCTGCCGCATCTGGTGAGCCGGGGCCGGCGACCTTCGCCTTGACGGCGGCCCGACCTTCGGGCAGATCTGCGAGCGTCGATGCGGGAATAGCTCAGTTGGTAGAGCATCAGCTTCCCAAGCTGAGGGTCGCCGGTTCGAACCCGGTTTCCCGCTCCAGTCCATTGGCCGGAGATGACTCGCGATTCTGCGAGGCTTCTCCGGCCTTCTTCGTCTCTCCTGGCACCGCCCGTAGCACCGGCGTAGCAAACCGCGCGACCTCGGGCCCGAACCGGAGCCGGTCGATCTCGTCCCGAAGGTAGTCCGGCGATAGGTGCCCGTAGAGCTCTGTCGTGATCTTCGGGTCGCCGTGGCGAAGGATGCGCTGGACGGCGGGCAGGTTCGCGCCGTTCATCATGAGCAGGCTCGCCGTGGTGTGGCGAAGGTCGTGGAAGCGGATGGGCCGGACCACTGGCTTCACCCAGAGCTTCCGGTGGTCCTTCGGGCAACGGCGGGTCTCCTGGTCCGGCGCGGTCTCCTCCTGGCCGCAGCCTTGGCGGCGGCACTTGTGCCGGTAGCCCTCGACGACGCCAGCCCGGCCGAGCGCGCGACGGAGCGTCATCTCGAGATTCACGTCCGGCCGCATCATCGTGCCGTCGGCCTTCGGGAATACCAGCCCTGAGCGAGAGGCTTTCATCGCCGTCCGCAGGAACGGGATGAGCTCGCTCGCGATGGGGATGCCGTCGGCGTGGCCGCCCTTCGTCGTATCGCGGTCGTGCGACCTGGCGACGGTCAGGATGCGGCGGTCGAGGTCGACGTCGAACTTGCGGAGCGCCAGGAGCTCGCCCTTCCGCAGCCCCGTGTAGATCGCTGCCGCGAAGAGCGGCCGCCACCGCGGAGACAGCGCCCAGAGGAGGAGGGGAACCTCCGGAGGGCGGAGGTAGTCGGGCTTCCTTTTCGGGATCTTTCGCTTGCGGACGTCCTGGGTGGGATTCGGACCCGGGTAACGGCCGGCCCGGCGCGCAGCGTTGAAGGCGCGTGAGAAGTACCCGCGGACGTGGTTCACCATCTGCGGCGAGACCTGGCTGCTCTTCGCCTGAAGGAAGGCCTCGATGCGGCCTGCGGAGATGGCGGTGAGCGGAAGCGGCGCCAGGTCGGACGAGAGGATGTGGGTCCGGATCGCGCTCTCGTTCGTGACGTGGGAAGCGAGCGGCTTCGAGTAGTTCTCCAGCCACCAATTCATCAGCTCGGCGAGGGAGCCCCCGCCATCCTCGGGGAGCGCAGCCTCGACGCCGAAGCGCACCCGCTCCGCCCTTCGCTCGAGCTCGGCCTGGAGCCGCCGGGCCTCTGCCTTCGTTCGGGCCGTCGAGACCTTCCCGCGCCAGCGGCCGGAGTCGTCCTTCCACCGCAGGTACCACTTCCCGTCCTTCAAGTATGGCGAGGCCACCGTGGGCTCCTGTCCCTACCTTCGTTGCCCCGGGCCCGGTGTTCCATGCGAGGCCAACGCGATCTCGCGGATGCGGCCTGGCACGAAGCGAACCAGGCCACCGACCTTCACGTAGGGCAGCAGGCC
>JBBIOL010000110.1:0-11476 GCA_037443385.1 Anaeromyxobacteraceae bacterium | reverse complement strand
CGCGCGGGTGGCGCGGTGGCTCGCGCCGGCCACGCCCGCCGCCTGGCTGGGGGCGCTCGCCTGGGTGGTGCGCGCCGACGCCCTGCCGGTACCGCTCGGCGACGTGGCGGTCGCGCCGGCGGACGACGGGGTGCCGGTCCTGCTCCAGACCCTGCCGGCGCTGCGCGTCGGTGCCAAGGGACACGAGCCGAGCCCGTCCGAGCGGACGCTCGTCGCCGCCACCCCGGTCCCCGCCGGCGCGGGGTTCGAGGGCACCGCGGCCGACCGCGTCCGGCGCGTGGTGGACGCCTTCGTCCCGTTCCTCGAACGGGCCACGGTCCACGCCTCGGCGCCCGGTCTCCGGGAGGGGGCGCGCGCGTTCCATCCGCTGCTCCCCGCCCGACCCGATCGGGCACTGGGCGTCGGCGGCGTCCCCACGCTCTCCCCCGTCGGAAACCTCTTCCTGGCGGGGCGGGAGGTCGCCCCCGGGCTCGGCCTGGAGGGGCAATTCCACGCCGCCTGGCGGGCCGTCGCGGCCGTCGAGCGGCACCTCGGGGCGAAGAACCGCCCGAAGTGACTTGACGCGGGCACCCGTACCGCGTATTAACCCGCCCTCTTTTCAAGGGAAATAGGCCAATGGCACGTCGCTGCGACATCTGTGGGAAGGGGCCGCTCGTCGGCAACAACGTCTCCCACGCGAACAACAAGACCAAGACCCGGTCGCTCCCGAACCTCCGGTCCGTGCGCGCCTCCGTCGACGGGACGGTCCGCCACGTCCGCGTCTGCACCCGCTGCCTCAAGGCTGGCCGCATCGCGAAGGCGCCGCACCACGGCACCCGGGCTGCGGCCCGGGCCTGACCCCGGAAGGGCGAGACGGCGCGCCTCCCGGTGACGGGATGCTGGCCGAGGTGCGCCGATCGCTCGCCGGGCTGACCGGCAGGCGCCGTCTCGACCTCATCCTCGATCAGCCCGATCCGGGGGCGGTCGTGCGTGCCCTGCCCGCCGACGAGCTCTTCCACGCCATCCAGGACGCCGGCCTCGCCGACGCCTCGGCGGTGGTGCAGCTCGCCTCGCCCGAGCAGTTCCGCACCTTCGTCGACCTCGACGCCTGGCGCGGGGGGGAGATGGACCCGCTGCGCCTCCTGCCCTGGCTCCGTGCGGCCCGGGGAGCGAGCTCCGGCGCCGACCGCGACGACGACGTCGAGGCCTGGCGCGACAAGCTCGCCGCCCTCGACCCGGAGGTGGTGAGCCTGCTCCTGCGCAGCGCGCTCCGCATCCACGACCTCGAGGAGGACGAGGACGCCCAGCCGGAGGGAGAGCGCTTCGTCCGCACCCCGGAGGGGCAGTACCTCGTCGAGTTCCTCCCCGACGGGGCCGACTACGTCACCGTCCGGGCGCTCCTCGACGACCTGTACGAGCGCGATCCGTTCCTGGCCGGGCGTACGCTCGCCGCGGTGCGCTGGGAGCTCCCGAGCGACCTCGCCGAGGGAGCGCTGCGCTGGAGGGACGGGCGGCTCGCCGACCTCGGCTACCCCACGTTCGACGAGGCGCTCTCCTGGTTCGCGCGCCCGGCGCGCACCGGGGCGACGCCCGCGCCGGCCGGCCTCCCGGACCGCGCCCCCGGCTTCTGGCTCGCGTCGTTCCGGCGCGAGACGCTCCTCGACCGCGCCGCGGCGCGGCTCCCGGCGGACGCGGTCCCCCGCTTCGAGGCCGAGGCGCTCGCGGCCGCCAACGCCGTCCTGGTCGCGGACCGGGTCGATCCGTCCGACCCGGCCGCCGTCCGCGACGCGGTGGAGACGGCGCGCACCCTCCTCGAGCTGGGCCTCGAGGCCCTCTCGGACGGGGACCTCGACCGGGCGACCGCGGTGCTCGCCGCGACGCCGCTCAAGGCCGTCTTCCAGCAGGGGTTCGCCCGGATCCTGGCGCTCGGCTGGAAGGCCGATCGGATCCGCAAGGAGGCCGCCGGCGGCGGCGATCCGCCCGCGCTCGACAGCCCGCTCGGCGAGGCGCTCGCGGCCGTCGGTCGCCGCCGCCCCCGCTACTTCCCGGGCCTGGAGCGCCCCCGCGAGGAGTGGGGCTCGGTCGCCTCCGGCGCGTTCGTCGAGCGCCCGTTCCGCTCTCCCGGCGAGATCGCCCGCACCGCGGCGGCGCTCGAGGACGCGGGCGGGCTCCTCGCGCTGGGGAGGAGGCTCGGGCTCTCCCCCGCGCCGGGCGCACCGGCGCCGACCCTCTCCACCCTGTACCTGACGGCGCTCGCGAACGAGCGGCTGGGTCGCCCGTTCTCCCCCGCCCCGCTCGACCGGGCCGAGCTCCCCGCGGTCGCCGGGGCGCTCGAGCGGATCGAGGACGCCCGCCTGCGCGACGCCGGCCCGGCCGGGGAGCTGCTCCTCGCGATGGCGCGCAACCGCGCGGCGGAGCTGGCTCCGGTCCGCGCCGGGGAGTCGCCGCCGCCGGGGGCCGTGGCCGCGGTGCTCGTCCGCTAGGGACGCGCCCCCTCGACGAAGCTGGCCTCGCGGGCCCAGCGCAGCGCCTGGTCGATCTGCTCGTCGGCGAGCACGCCCTCGCGGCGGAGCATGTCGATCTCGCGACGCATGTCGGTGTCGAGCAGGTAGGGGCCGTCGGTGTTGATGGTGAAGCGGACCCCGGCGCGCCAGAGCCGCTGCAGGACCTCCCGCATCTCCGCGGTCCCCGACACCGCGCGGGTGGCCAGGTTGGAGGTGGGGCAGACCTCGAGCGTGACGCCCCGCTCCCGGAGCAGCGCCATCACGCCGTCGTCCTGGGCGGCCCGGATGCCGTGGCCGATCCGGTCGGGCTCGAGCTGCTCCACGACCGCCCGCACCCCCTCGGCCCCGGTGCCGGCGGTCTCCCCGGTGTGCACGGTGGTCCGCAGGCCGTGGCTCCGCGCGTGGGCGAAGAGCTCGCGGTAGCGTCCCACCGACGACGGGTCGAGCTCGATGGCGTTCCGCTCCGTGCCGGCGAGGTCGATCCCGACGACGCCGCGGCGCCGGTAGCGGATGGCCTTCTCCACGAGGATCTCGTTCAGGCGGGGCTCGAACTCGCGGGCCAGGCAGAAGATGAGCCCGGCCTTCACGCCGTACTCGAGCACGGCGCGGTCCATGCCCCGCAGCGCGGCGTGCACGATGTGGTCGAGGTCCCGCTCCCCGCCCTGGTTGCGCTTCATCGGGTTGAAGCGCAGCTCGATGAGGTCCACGCGGGAGGAGCGGTACTCCTTGCCGATGATCTCGTGGACGCTGCGCTCCATGGCCTGCGGCGAGGACTGGATGCGCTCGGTCCAGGTGTGGAGCACGGCCAGGTACTCGTCGAGCGACTTCACCTTCCCGGGGCGCGCGGAGACGAGCTCGCGGAACTCCCAGTAGTCGGCCACCGGCAGCTTGAGCCCGTGCTCGTGGGCGATGGACCAGAGCGTGTGCGGCGCGGCCGCCCCGCCCACGTGGATGTGCAGGTCGGAGAGCTCCCGCGTCACGGGCGCCTAGTGCTCCGCCTCGTCGGGCGAGGCGTCGGCCGGGGCGCCCAGGGCCAGGCCGCAGTCGGGACACTCGGCGGAGGCGCCGGCCGGGGTGAACCGGTGGCCGCAGGCCGGACACTCGATCTCCCCGCCGGCGTCGAGGTCCACGCCCCGCAGGCCGCGCTCGGCGGCGGCCCGCGCACCGTCCTCCCCGAGCAGGTGCGACCAGTCGGCCCGCAGCGCCGCCTGCGCCGCCTCCGCCTCGCCGGCGGGGACGTAGAGGTTCCACAGCGGATGGGCCTTCTCCTCGGGGCGTCGCGGGGGCACCTGCTCCATGCCGGGCGAGAGTCCCTTGCCCTCCAGGGCCTCCATCATCTCCTTCACGGACGCGTAGCCGGACCGGGAGACCAGCGAGAGCCCCTCCCGGACGGCGGCGCAGGTCACGCACGCGCCGGAGGCGTCGAGCGGGGTGTTGCACGTGGTGCAGGTCGCCACGTCCATGGGCTCCTCCTCGGGCACCGGTTGTTCGCCCCCTCCGGCGCTCCCACGGCTATACTCCGGGCCCTCATGATCATCGACGGAAAAGGGATCGCGGCCAAGGTCCGCGCCGAGGTCGCCGACCAGGTGAAGGACCTGACCCGCAACGGGCTCGTCCCCGGTCTCACCGTGGTGCGCGTGGGCGACGACCCGGCCTCGGCGGTCTACGTCCGGGGCAAGCGCAAGGCCTGCGAGGAGGTGGGAATGCGCTCGGTCGAGCACCACCTCCCCGCCACCGTCTCCGAGGCGGACCTGCTCGCGCTCATCGCCCGCCTGAACGGCGACCCGGAGACGCACGGGATCCTCGTGCAGCTGCCGCTCCCGGAGCACATCGACGAGTCGCGCGTGCTCGACGCCATCTCCCCCGCCAAGGACGCGGACGGATTCCACCCCGTCAACGTCGGCGCGCTCTGGCTCGGCAAGCCCGCGCCCCGTCCCTGCACCCCCGCCGGGGTGATGCGCCTCCTGCAGGAGGCCGGCGTCGACCCGAAGGGCAAGCGCGCCCTGGTCATCGGTCGCTCCAACATCGTGGGCAAGCCCATGGCGGCCATGCTGCTCGAGCGGCACGCCACGGTGACCCTCGCCCACTCGCGCACCGCCGACCTGGCCGGCGAGGTGGGTCGGGCCGAGATCCTGGTGGCCGCCATCGGGAAAGCCGAGATGGTGAAGGGGGACTGGGTGCGCCCCGGCGCCACGGTGATCGACGTCGGCATGAACCGCAGGGACGACGGGAAGCTCTGCGGCGACGTCGCCTACGCCGAGGCCGCCACGCGGGCCGGCGCCATCACGCCGGTGCCCGGCGGCGTGGGTCCCATGACCATCGCCATGCTGCTCGTGAACACGCTCGACCTGGCCCGCGGGGCCGCCCGGTGAAGCTCGCGCTGGCCGCCGCCGCGATCCTCTCCGCCGCGTGCAGCCGGGGATCCGGCTTCGTCACCCGCCCGGTCGAGCCGGTCGAGTCCGCCGTCCGGGTGACCGCCGCGATGCGGGCGCTCCACGTCGCCGACTTCGGCGACGACACGCGCCAGCAGGGAGCGGTGGCCGGGGCCATGGCCGCGGCGTCCCGCGCCCAGCCGGTGGACGTCGTGCTCTCGCCCGGCGACAACGTCTACGAGTGCGGTCCCGACCCGGCGCTCCCCGGAGCGGACGCCTGCGCCTTCGGACCGGACGGGAACCGGGTCGCGGCGGGCTACCAGCCGCCGGCCGACCCCTCCTTCTCGAAGCACTTCGAGGCGCCGCTCGCCGGCGTCCTGCGCGACGGCCGGCCGGTCCCGGTTCTCCTCACGCTCGGGAACCACGACGTCGCCGCCATGGGCACCTGCGCCTCGAGCGGCGAGGCCCGGGTCATCGCCCGGCGCAAGGCCTGCCTGGAGGTCGCCCACCGCTCCGCCCGCTGGTCCATGCCCGGCCGCCACTGGGTCGAGGACCGCGGCCCGGCCCGCTTCATCGGGATCGACTCCAACCTGCTCAAGCGCGACTACGGCGACTTCTCCTTCGACGACGAGGTGGCGTTCGTGGCGGAGGCCGCTAGGCCGTGCCGGGAGCGGACCTGCTTCATCGTGGCCCACCACCCGAGCTACTCGGCCGGCGAGCACCGCTCCGACGCCACACCCGAGTACCTGGTTCGCGTGCGGCGCATCGAGGAGGCGGCCGGGCCCATCGCCGGCTGGCTCGCAGGCCACGAGCACCAGCTCGAGCACCTCCGGGCCCCGTCGGGGTACGACGTCCTCGTCTCCGGCAACGGCTCCCGCGAGCGCCCCGGCGAGCGGTTCAAGGAGCTCTCCGCACCGGGCGCGCGCCTGCTCTTCGCCTCCACCCTCCCCGGCTTCGCCGTCCTCGAGGTGGGGACCGGCGGCGACTGGTCGTACCGCTTCGTCGACGCGTCCGGGCGCGCCGTCCACTGCTGCACGGCGCCTGCACGGGGCGCCTGCCAGCCCGTCCGCTGCCCCCCCTGATACCTTGACCCTCCGGGGGCGGCCGATAGAATCCCGCCGCCCTCCCCAACCCCTGGCGGTCCCGATGGCGAAGCGCACCCCGCTCTACGACGTCCACGTGCAGTCCGGCGCCCGAATGGTCGAGTTCGCCGGCTGGGACATGCCGGTGCAGTACTCCGGCGTCCTGGCCGAGCACGAGGCGGTGCGGACCCGCGCCGGCCTCTTCGACGTCTCGCACATGGGCGAGGTGGTCTTCCGCGGACCGGGCGCGCTCGCGTCGCTCAACGCGGTCTTCACGAACGACCTGACGAAGATCGTGGACGGGCAGGCCCAGTACGGCTGCCTCTGCCGCGAGAACGGCGGCATCGTCGACGACGTGGTCGTCTACCGGCGCTCCGCCGAGGACCTGCTCGTCTGCGTGAACGCCGGCAACCGGGACAAGGACTTCGCCTGGCTGCGCGATCACGCCGGGACGGCGCGGGTCGCCAACGAGTCGGACGACTGGGTCCAGCTGGCCCTGCAGGGCCCGCGCGCCCCGGCCATCCTGCAGCCGCTCACCGGCACCGACCTGGCCTCGCTCCGGACCTTCCATTTCACCGAAGGTGACGTGGGCGGGATCCGCTGCACCATCGCCCGCACCGGGTACACCGGCGAGGACGGCTTCGAGCTCTTCTGCCGGCCGGACCAGGGCGTCCGCCTCTGGAGGGCGCTCGTCGAGGCTGGCAAGGGCCACGGCCTGGTCCCCGCCGGGCTGGGCGCCCGCGACACGCTCCGGCTGGAGGTCGCCTACCGGCTCTACGGCAACGACATGGACGACGCCACCACGCCGCTCGAGGCCGGCCTGGGCTGGGTGGTGAAGCTCGACAAGCCGGCCTTCGTCGGCCGCGACGCCCTGGTGCGCCAGAAGGCGGCCGGCATCCCGCGCAAGCTGGTGGGCTTCGTGCTCACCGACGCGGGCATCGCCCGCCACGGGATGGACGTCCTCCACGACGGCAAGAAGGTCGGCGTGGTGGCCAGCGGGACCCGCTCGCCGACGGTGAAGTCGTCGATCGGCCTCGCCTTCGTGCCCCCGGCGCTCGCCGCCGAGGGCTCCACCTTCGCGGTGGACGTCCGGGGGCGCCCCGTCGCCGCACAGGTAGTGAAGACGCCGTTCTACGTGAGGAAATGACCATGAACTTCCCCGACGACCTGAAGTACACCCGCGATCACGAGTGGGCCCGCGTCCAGGGCGGTCGCGTGACCGTGGGCATCACGGACTTCGCCCAGGATCAGCTGGGGGACGTGGTGTACGTGGAGCTCCCCGAGGTGGGAGACGAGGTCAAGAAGGGCGAGACCTTCGGCGTCGT
The DNA here is from genome assembly GCA_037443385.1 of Anaeromyxobacteraceae bacterium. Classification (GTDB taxonomy): domain Bacteria; phylum Myxococcota; class Myxococcia; order Myxococcales; family Anaeromyxobacteraceae; genus CAIOAK01. The sequence goes on along the minus strand of JBBIOL010000110.1, from coordinate 4,214 downwards.
CGAGTCCACCAAGGCCGTCTCCGACCTCTTCGCTCCGGTCTCCGGCAAGGTGGTCGAGGTGAACGGGCCGCTCGTGGACGCCCCCGAGACCGTCAACGAGGACCCGTACGAGGAGGGCTGGATGATCGTCGTCGAGGTCGCCGACCCGAAGGAGCTCGCCGACCTCCTGGACGGCGCCGCCTACCGGAAGTTCGTCGAGGAAGAGCAGGAGTAACCTTGCGCTACCATCCCCACACGCCCGGGGACGTCCGGCAGATGCTGGACGTCTGCGGGGTCCCGTCCGTCTCCGACCTGTTCCGCTCCATCCCGGCGAGGCTGCGCCTGCCCCGGCCGCTCGACGTCCCCGCCGCGACCGACGAGGTCTCCCTCCTCGCCGAGTTCCAGCGGCTGGCGGCGCGCAACCGCACCGAGCATCCGCCCTTCGTGGGTGCCGGCGCCTACGCCCACCACGTGCCCCCGGTCGTCGACCAGCTCCTGCTGCGGGGCGAGTTCTTCACCGCCTACACCCCGTACCAGCCGGAGATCGCCCAGGGGACGCTCCAGGCCCTCTTCGAGTGGCAGACCTTCGTCACCCTGCTCACCGGCCTGGAGGTCTCGAACGCCTCCATGTACGACGGGGCCTCGGCCACCGCCGAGGCGGTGCTGCTCGCCACGCGGGCCACCGGCCGCGACAAGGTCGTGGTGAGCGCCGCGCTCCACCCCGAGTACCGCAAGGTCCTCGCCACCTACCTGGCCTCCACCGGCGACGAGATCGTCACCATCCCCTACGCGGAGGACGGACGCACCGATCTCGACGCGCTCGACGCCGCCGTCGACGACCGGACCGCCGCGGTGGTGGTCGGCTATCCCAACTTCTTCGGCGTCGTCGACGCCCTCCCCGAGGCCGCCGCCATCGCGAAGCGCGGCGGGGCGCTCTGCGTCTCGGCCACCGCCGAGGCGGTCGCGCTCGGGCTCCTCCAGGCGCCGGGCGCGCTCGGCGCCGACGTGGCCGTGGGAACCATGCAGAGCTTCGGCAACGGGCTCAACTTCGGCGGCCCGGCGCCGGGCTTCCTGGCCATCCGCGAGGGCCTGCTCCGGCAGATGCCGGGACGCGTGGCCGGCGCCACGGTGGACCGGGAGGGGCGGCGCGGCTTCGTGCTCACCCTCTCCACCCGCGAGCAGCACATCCGGCGCGAGAAGGCCACGTCCAACATCTGCACCAACGCCGGGCTGGCCGCGCTGGCCGCCACCATCCACCTGGCCCTGCTCGGCAAGGGCGGCCTCTCCCACCTGGCGCGGCTCAACCACGCCCGGGGTCGCCAGCTGCGGGACGCCATGGCGCGGGTCGGCGTCTCCCCGCGCTTCTCCGGCCCCACCTTCAACGAGTGCGCCTTCGACGTGGGCGACGCCCAGGCCGTCGTCGACCGGCTGGCCGGTCGCGGCATCGCCGCCGGCGTCCCGCTCTCCCGCTGGTATCCCGACGACCCGCGGATGCGCGGCGCGCTGCTCAGCGTCGCCACCGAGCTCCACGATCCCGAGCTCATCGAGCTCTTCGCGCAGTCGGTGAGGGGATAGACATGGCCAACCCGACCGGCTGGAAGCCCAGCATGGAGAAGGACGCCGCCCCGGCCCCGCAGCGCGACGTGGGCCTGCTCGGCGCCACCCGCGGCCTGGTCCTGGAGGAGCCGCTGCTCTTCGAGCAGGGTTCGCCCGGGCGCTCGGCCGTCTCCTTGCCCCCGGTGCCCGCCGGGGCGACCGTGGACATCCCGGCGGCGCTCGTCCGCGGAGAGGTGGCCGGCCTCCCGGAGATGTCGGAGCTGGAGGTGGTCCGCCACTTCACCCGGCTGTCCCAGTGGAACTGGGGCATCGACACCGGGTTCTACCCGCTCGGCTCCTGCACCATGAAGTACAACCCGAAGTCGAGCGAGGCGCTGGCCCGCCTGCCGGGCTTCGCGTCGGCCCACCCGCTGCTCCCGGCGTCGATGTGCCAGGGGGCGCTGGAGCTCATCTTCCGGCTGGAGCGCGCGCTCTCCGAGATCGCCGGGTTCCCGGCCACGGTGATGTCGCCGGCCGCCGGCGCCCAGGGCGAGCTCACCGGCCTCATGATGATCCGCGCCTACCACGTCTCGCGCGGCAACCCGCGCCACAAGGTGCTCATCCCCGACACCGCCCACGGCACCAACCCGGCGTCGGCGGCGTTCAACGGGTACTCGACGGTGCAGCTCCCGAGCGGGCCCGACGGGCGGCTCCACCCGGAGACGGTGGCCAAGGCGATGGACGACGAGGTCGCCGCCATCATGATCACGAACCCCAACACGCTCGGGATCTTCGAGAGCCACATCGCCGAGATCGCCGAGATCGTCCACGCCCGGGGCGGGCTGGTCTACGGCGACGGCGCGAACTTCAACGCGCTCGTGGGCGTGGCCCGGCCCGGCGACATGGGCTTCGACGTGATGCAGTACAACCTGCACAAGACCTTCGCCACGCCCCACGGCGGCGGCGGCCCCGGCTCCGGCCCGGTGGGGGTCGCCGAGGCCCTCGTGCCCTTCATGCCGCTCCCGGTGGTGGTGAAGGAGGGCGAGACCTACCGGCTCGTCACCGACGCCGCCGAGCGCCCGCGGACGGTCGGGAAGGTGCGCGAGTTCTGGGGCAACACCGGGATGTTCGTCCGCGCCTGGGCGCTCATCCGCGAGCTCGGCCCCGACGGGCTGCGCCGGGTCGCGGAGCTCGCGGTGCTGAACGCCAACTACGTCCGGGCGCGCCTCGCCGGCACCTATAACCTGCCCTACGGCACCGAGACGCTGCACGAGGTGGTCTTCGACGACCGGGCCCAGAAGGACGCCGGCGTGACCACCATGGACATCGCCAAGCGCCTCATCGACCACGGGTCCCATCCACCCACCGTGTACTTCCCCCTGGTGGTCCACGGCGCCCTGATGATCGAGCCCACCGAGACCGAGTCGAAGGAGACGCTCGACCAGTTCGTCGCCGCCATGCAGGCCATCGCCGCCGAGGCCCAGGACGACCCGGACGCGCTCCGGGCCGCCCCGCGCAGGACGGTGCGCGCCCGGCTCGACGAGACCCGCGCGGCGCGCAAGCCGGTGCTCCGCTGGACCCCGGGCCTGAAGGTCGAATAGCTCGCACCCGGGTGCGGTCCCCTCGCGGCGGAAACCCCCGGTCCCCCGGGGGTTTCCCATCTTCGGGCCTCCACGGGGCCTGTACGGCTCGCGTTTTTGTGGCAACCTGTGCCGGCCATGCAGGCGACGCGGGGACCCGCCGGGCGGGTGCCCTGGAACCGGAGGCGGATCATGAGGAGAATCCTGGGTGCGGTGGCGGTGGCGGCGGCGCTGGGCCTCGCTCCGTCGGCGAGGGCGCAGGTCTCCCTCGACCTGAAGGTCGGCTACGGGCTTCCCCTAGGGGACGTGGTGACCATCGGTGCGGGTGACTTCTTCGGCCCCATGAAGAACATCTGGTCCGGCGAGGTGCCGCTCGAGGTGGCCGGCCGCTACCGCTTCAGCCCCTCGTTCTCGGCCGGCGTCTACTTCCAGTACGACCCGGCGTTCGTGGCGGGCCGGCTCTGCGCGGCCGGGATGACCTGCTCCGCCTACGACATGCGGGTGGGCGTCGAGGCCGTGTACGGGTTCCTGCCCGAGAAGTTCCTGAACCCCTGGGTGAGCCTCGGAACCGGCTGGGAGTGGACCCGCTTCTCCATCGCCACGCCCACCGACTCGGCGGCGATCACCTTCAGCGGCTGGGAGTACGTGAACGTCCAGGCCGGGCTCGACTTCAACCTGTCGCGCACCTTCGCCGTCGGCCCGTGGATCGGCTGGTTCGGCGGCACCTACTCGAGCGCGTCGTCGTCGGTGTCGGGACTCTCCACGAGCGGTTCCATCGACTCGAACTTCCGCTCCTTCCACTCCTGGGTCCAGTTCGGCGCGAAGGGAACCGTGAATCTCTAAGGCGAATGACTCGCACCTTTCCGCATCGCCCCGGCCGGGTACAACCCCGTGTCGGGGCGAGGCTTTTCTGGATGACACACCTCGTCAGGGTCCTGGATGACTCGCGTTTTCGTGAGAGGCTCTCCCTGCCATGAAGGCACCGCGGACGGTCGCCACGGGCGGCCGCCCGCTCACCGGGAGGCTTCACATGAGGAAGATCGTTCGTGCGATGGCGGTGGTGGCGGCGCTGGCGTTCGCGCCCTCGGCGATGGCGCAGATCGCGCTCGACGTGAAGGC
>JBBIOL010000109.1:0-11577 GCA_037443385.1 Anaeromyxobacteraceae bacterium | reverse complement strand
CGACACGGTCATCTACGCGCTCGGCACCAAGGCCAACCCCATCATCACCCAGTCCACCCCGGGCCTGGGTCTCAACAAGTGGGGCAACGTGGTCGCCGACGACAAGGCCCAGGCCACCACGCTCCCCGGCGTCTTCGCCGGCGGTGACATCGTCACCGGCGGGGCCACGGTGATCCTGGCCATGGGCGCCGGGCGCCGCGCCGCCAAGGGCATCGCCACCTGGCTCTCCGGCGGGAAGTCGAAGTGGCCGGTCTCCGAGGCCGACCTGGACGCCTTCGTCCCCATGAAGCCGCTCGCCGCCGGCGGCGCCTCCGCCGCCACCCCCACCCCGGGAGCCACCGTGGACAGCGCCGGAAAGACCTGCCCGAAGTGCCACCAGCCCATCGAGGGGGACGAGGAGTACATCTGCTGCGCCGACGCGAAGCTGCAGTGGCGCTGCGAGGCCTGCGCCAAGGTGAGCGAGGGCTTCGCCTTCCCGTACGGCCAGTGCCCGGCCTGCGGCGGCAAGCTCGCCCCGCTGGGTGAGCGCTCCATCGCCGACGCCAAGGCGCTCGAGGCGGTCCGCACCGCCTTCGAGATCGAGCTGGGCGGCATGGCCTTCTACAAGCGGGCCGCGGCGGAGGCGAAGGAGCCGGAGCTCCGCGCGCTCTTCGGCAAGTTCGCCGACATGGAGAAGGAGCACATGGCCACGCTCTCCTCGCGCTACCACGTCGACGTGGCCGAGGCCTCGGCCGGCTTCCGCACCGAGCGGGCCGCGGTCTACGCCGGCATCCCCAACGACCCGCAGGACCCGGCCAACCTCTTCCGGATCGCCATCGCCTTCGAGCAGCGCGCCGTGAAGTACTTCTCGGAGAAGGGCGCCACCTGCGCCCCGGGCTCCATGGAGCAGCAGCTCTACCGCGAGCTGGCCGCCGAGGAGCGGGAGCACGTGGACCTGCTCACCACCGAGTACAACCGGTTCAAGGCGGGCAAGCCCGGCCTCCTGTAGGCCCGGCGCGGGATCGAGCCCCGATGATGCCGCGCGTGGTCCTGTTCGACCTGGACGGGACCCTCATCGACTCGATCCCGCTCATCCTGTCGTCGATGCGCCACGCCTTCGCGGACCATCCGCGGGCGCCGTCGGACGCGGAGTGGACGGCGCTCGTCGGCACGCCGCTCGACGCGATGATCCGCCGCTGGGCGCTCGACGAGGCCGACGTCGAGCGCCTCAAGGAACGCTACAAGGTCCACCAGTGGGCGAACCACGACGCCATGGTCCGCGCCTTCCCGGGGATCCCGGAGGTGCTCGCGGCGCTCTCCGCGCGCGGCACGCGCATGGCGGTGGTCACCTCCAAGCTCGAGCCCTCGGCGCGGCGCTCGCTCGACTTCCTGGGCCTCTCGCACCACTTCGAGGCCGTGGTCGGGCTCGAGGCCACCCTGCGCCACAAGCCCGACCCGGCGCCGGTGATCCACGCGATCGGGCGGCTCCGTGCCCGGCCGGAGGAGGCCGCCTTCGTGGGGGACTCGCCGCACGACGTGCTCGCGGGCAACGCCGCCGGGGTGGCGACGGTGGCCACGCTCTGGGGCCCGTTCACGCGCGAGGCGCTCGCGCCGGCCCGGCCGCGGGCCTGGGCCGAGCGGGTCGAGGAGCTCGTCCCGATCCTGGACGGGCTCGGGGCGCCCGGCGCGTAGGGTAGGCACCACCGGGGTGGTCTGAAAGGGACGTCCCGCCTGGGGCATATGCCCCATGTGTGCGTGAGGTCCCACACCCAGATCCGTCGAAAAGCTCAACGATCCTGGATCCCAGGAAAACATGAGTGGGATCTAATTAGTGATCCCAAATGGTTGTGTCTGACCTGAACGGGGTGACCCGAGTGGCCCGTACCTTGCTCAGCGTGAGCCGCAACCGATCGAACTCGTTCGGTGGCAGCCGGCGGCTCACGACGAGCCGGGCCGGGACGGTGGAACTCATCCCTGGAGGGGAACATGCAGCGCACCAACCGGAGCCTCGCGCTCCTGGGCATCACGCTGGCGCTCGCCGCCTGCGGCCAGCAGGCAAGCAAGCCGTCCGACGCCCCCGGCAGCCTGAAGGGCAAGCCGGGCATCTTCTACGTCGTCACCGTGAGCACGCCCGTCGGCGGCAAGGTGACCTCCACCGACGGCCAGATCGACTGCGGCAAGATCGGCACCACCGTCACCACCGCCTGCTCGGCGCAGTTCACCTGGGGCGTCGACGCGACCTTCAGCGCGCTCCCGGACACGGCCGCCGCGGATCCCTTCTTCTTCCAGTCCTGGGCCGGCGACTGCGGCAGCGCCGTCGCCGACAAGGGCTGCGTGGTCAGCGTCAACGGGCAGAGCGGCGCCGACAAGTTCGTGGCCGCGGTCTTCAACGTGAAGAGCCAGCTCGGCCACCAGCGGATGCCGAGCGGCGTGGTGCACGGGCCCATGTACTTCTCCTTCCTGAAGGGTGAGCCCGGCGCCATCCAGTGCACCCGCTGCCACGGCGCCGACCTGAAGGGGAACGCCAACGCCCCCTCCTGCGCCGCCTGCCACGCGCTGCCGCCCGGCGTCGCCGCCACCGGCATGCACTTCGACGGCGTGAACGGCCTCGCCTGGCAGATGCACGGCACGCCGGGCACGGGCTGGTCGCAGGCCTGCCAGCGCTGCCACACCAGCCAGGGCTTCCAGGACTACGTGGGCGCCATCGGGCAGGCGAACAACCTCTCGGGCTCCTTCAACGTGAACAGCACCCTCACCACCGACACGACCGTGGCCGCCTACGCGTACGGCCCGCTCCAGTGCGAGACCTGCCACAACACCACGAGCGACCCGCTCGGCACCTACGGCGGCCCGGGCCTCACCTCGGTCCTCTTCCCGTCGCTCGCCCAGGTGGCCACCGACAACCGCACCGGGATCTGCGCCAACTGCCACGGCGCCCGCGAGTCCGCCGCCAGCCTGAACGCCAAGATCACGGCCAACGTGGCCAGCGCCAGCAAGGGCATCGGCTCGGTGACCGCCACCGCGCTCACCAGCGGGACGTCGGGCACCACCACCACCCTCGTCGCCAAGGCGGGGAGCTTCACGGCCGGCGCCTACATGGGCTACACCGCCATCTTCACCGGTAGCGTGACCTCGGCCCTGAACGGCGTCCGCGTGGCGGTGCAGGACAACACCACCGACACCCTCACCTTCGCGAACGCGCTGCCGGCCGCCCCGGGCAACACGCTCCTCCCGCTCTCCACCATCGTGGCGGCCAACGAGTCGAGCTACCCGTTCGCCACCGGCGGGTCGACCACCACCCTCGAGAACACCGCGGTCACCTTCGCCGCGAGCCTGGTGGGGTCGTCGGTCTACTTCCAGACCGGGCTCAACAAGGGCGCCTACGCCGTCATCACCGCGGCGAGCGGCAACACCATCACCTTCGCCGCCCTTCCCAGCGCCGTCGCGGCCGGGGACCGGTACCTCACCGGCGCGCGCTCCTCCGACACCGCCATCCTGTACCCCACGGCCACGGGCGGCACGACCTCCACGCTGGTGGACGCCAACCGGACCTGGACCGCGAACGCCTTCACCAACTTCTACGTGTTCTTCCAGACCGGCGCGAACGCGGGGCTGTACCGGCTGATCGCCTCCAACACCGCCACCACGCTAACGCTCACCGGCGCGCTCGCCACGGCCCCGGTCGCGGGTGACCTCTACGAGATCCTGCCGGTCGAGGACTACCAGCTGGCCACCACCACCGCCCCGGACGCCCAGCTCGCCTCGGGCAACAGCTTCACGAACGGCCACTACATGGGCGCCGCCGCGACGATGTTCGGCTCCGACGCGGCCGGCTGGTACCAGTACCCGCGCAACGCCGCCGCCACCATCCCGGGCGCGTACGCGGTCTACACCGGCACGAACTACCACGGCGTCTCGGCCGGCAGCTGCGTGAGCTGCCACGATCCGCACGGACTCGAGGTGAACGTCTCGTCGAGCACCTGCGGCCGCTGCCACTTCAAGGCCGACGGCACGCCGGTGACCAGCCTCGCGGAGCTCGAGGACGTCCGCCAGTTCGGCTTCGAGGGCGACATCGACGGCCAGGGCACCGAGAGCCTCAAGAACGCCCTCGCCAACAACGGGGCGACCCTCCTCACGGCGATCCAGACCTACGCCGAGAAGGTCTCGGGCACGAAGATCTGCTACAACCAGGGGGTCTACTCGTACTTCTTCGTCCCCGGCACCGACGCCTGCGGCACGGGGAACTCGAAGACCGGGTACAACAAGTTCACCCCGCGTCTCCTGCGCGCCGCCTACAACTACAACTTCTTCATGCGGGAGCCGAACGGCTGGGCCCATAACCCGCGCTACGTGGCCGAGATCCTCTTCGACGCCATCTCCGACCTGAACGCCGGCCTCGCCGCCAAGGGCTTCGCCAAGGTGCCGTTCGCTGGCGCCCGCACCTTCGGCGGCCACTTCGGCGCCGCCGACGCGACCTTCCCCCAGGGCGGCGACCAGTTCCGCGACTGGGACAACGGCGTGGTCTCGAACTCCTGCTCGCAGTGCCACGCCGGCCAGGTGGGCCTCGAGCGGTACCTCGCCAATCCGTGGACCGCCGCCACCAACAAGCCGGTCACCGGCATGCAGTGCACCACCTGCCACGCCCCGCTCGCGACCGACACCGACATGAAGCGGCTCCGCGCCGTCGACGGCACCGCCGCGGCCGGCGTCCGCTTCCCGCCGCGCTCGTCCAACGCCGCCGGCGGCCAGCAGGCGGCCATCGTGAAGACCGCCGCCGACTTCGACTCGGCCGGTGACGCGCTCTGCGCCACCTGCCACTCGGGCCGCGAGACCAAGGCCAGCATCGACTTCAAGACGAGCGCGGCCGGGGTGGCCACCGGCGGCACGACCACGTCCCTCACCGTCGCGGCCGGCTCGGGCTGGGGCACCGACTCCTGGAAGGGCGCGGTCGTGACCGTCACGTCGGGCGCCAACGTGTCCTTCTCGACCACGGTCTCGGCCAGCACCGCGACCAGCATCACCTGGGTCGCGGCGGCACCGAACCCCATGGCGGCCGGTGACGCGTTCACCCTCTCGTTCGACAGCATTCCCTCCGGCAACACCGTCGGCCCCACGTTCGTGAACCCGCACTACTTCGGCGCCGCGGCCACCGTCTTCGGCAGCGACACGCACGTCTGGTACGAGTACGCGAACAAGACCTACGCCGGGAAGTTCGGCCACAGCCACACCGGCAACGTCGCCTGCGTCGGCTGCCACGACCCGAAGGCCTCGCGCCACACCTTCGAGGCGCCGGATCCCACCGTGGAGACCGGCACGGCCTGCAGCACCTGCCACGCCGATCCGGTGATGGCCTCCTACGGGGCCCCCACCGACGCGACGCTCGCGGCCCACAAGGCCAACTTCGCCGCGCTGGCGACCCAGCTCTACACCCAGCTGCGCCTGGCGACGGTCGCCGCGGGCGTGGACCAGCTCTGCTACAGCTCCGGCGTGAACCCGTACTTCTTCCGCGAGGTGGCGGGGGTCTGCCAGGACGGCGTCGCCAACGCCCCGGCCGCGTCGGTGAGCTACCGGTTCAACACCAAGCTCCTGCGGGCCGCCTTCAACTACCAGTGGTCGCAGAAGGAGCCGAACGCCTGGGTGCACAACTACACGTACGCCGCCCAGGCGCTGTACGACTCGATCCAGGACCTCGGCGGCACGCCGTCGGTAGCCCGGCCGTAGCGGGCTGATCCGCCGCACCGGATGAAGCACCCGGCCCCCGCGGTCCGCCGCGGGGGCCTTCTTGCGTCCGGGGGTCCGAGGGGGCATCTCGCTGGACAATCCAGGCAGCCTCGGCAACCATCGGGCGCCCCGGCAGGGTAGGCTCCAGAGCCGCCGCTCCTGCCGCTGCAACGGACCACGATGGAGACGGCCCCGGATCGAGCGCAGGCGCAGGCGGACGGGACCGGGCGCGGGACCCGGAACGGCACCGCGGCTGCACACCCCGCGCCGTCGCCCCTCTCCCTCGGCTGGCTCCTCGCGGCACTCGGATGCCTGGTACCGCTCGTCGTCGTCTGGGCGTCCGGGCGCACCGCCTCGTGGGGTGACACGGCGAGGCTGTACGAGCCACTGCGCGGCCTCGTCACCGAGGCGCTCCGCGCCGGCCGGCTTCCGCTGTGGAACCCCTACGAGGGCACCGGCGTCCCCCTCTTCGCCTACCTCGTTCACGGGGTTCTCCATCCCGTGTCGCTGGTCACGAGCCGGCTCGGGCCGTCGGCCGGGATCGACGCCATGATGGCCGCCCACCTGTCCCTCGGGGCCGCGGGCACGTGGGCGCTCGCCCGGCGACTCTCGGTTTCGGCCGCTGGCGCCGTCGCGGCGGCGTTCGCCTTTGGCCTGTCGGGCTACGCGCTCTCGATGACCTCGAACCTGGTCTACCTGGCTGGAGCCGGAACGGCGCCCTGGGTGGTGCTGGCGGTCCGGGCGGCAGGTGGCGGTGGCGCGGGGAGCATCGCCGCGGGCGCGCTGGCGGTGGCCGCCCAGGTCTTCACCGGCGAGCCGCAGTGGCTCTCCGTGGCCGCGGCGCTGGGCATGGCGCTCGCCGCGGAAGCCAGCGGCCGACGCGGGCTCCTGTTCGGCGGGGCCAGCCTGCTCCTCGGCGCGGCGCTCGGGGCCGTCCAGCTCGTTCCGGCCTGGGCGGTTCTACCCACGACCATCCGGGGCGCCTTCGGCATCCAGCCCGAGGAACGGGTCCACTGGGCGCTGGCTCCGATCCGGATCGTCGAGATGGTCTTGCCCGGGTTCTTCCAGGGATTCCCGGGCGACGCGGTCGCCCCGGTCTACGAGCGCCTGGGTCGCCCGCAGACCGGCTACAGCTTCTTCATCAACTACCGGTTCCCGTTCGTCCCGAGCGTCTTCATGGGCGCGGTGCCGCTTGCGCTCGCCCTGGCGGGACTTCGCCGGTGCAGGGCAGCGCGCGTCCTCGGTGTGGCGAGCCTGGTCCTCCTCTGGCTCGCGCTCGGCCACCACGCCGGGGCCGAGCAACTCCTCCGCCCGCTGCCGATCTGGGGATCCTTCCGTTACGCGGAGAAGCTCGTCGGGCCGCTCTCGCTCTGCGTGGCGCTCCTCGCGGGGATGGGCGTGGAGGTGCTCTCGGAGCGGAAGGGCGGGACGAGCGGCTGGCTCGTGCTGTGCGGGGGCCTCCTCTGCGGCGCCATCGCCGTCGGGCTGGGATCGGGACTGGGCGAGGATGCGCTCTCGTCCGCAGGCGCCGGCCCCGTCGCCGGGATCGTCCGGTGGCGACTCGCGGTCGGCGGCTACCACGCCGCGACGGCCCTCGTCGCGCTGGGAGCGCTGGTCGTCGCGGGCAGCGGCGTCGCGGCGGTGCGCGATCGTCTCGGGTCGCTCCTCGCGGCTCTCGTCTTCGCCACGTCGCTCGCGGCGGCGCCGTTCGCGATGCGGGCGCTTCCCCGGGACACCGTCGATCGGCGGCCCCTCGCCTTCCTGGCGGCCGGCCCGGACCCCGCCCGCATCTGCGTCCCGCTCGAGTCGGCTCCCGTGCCCGGCGTCGGGGCGCCAGGCGAGGGTGACCCGGGAATGGCCACCGACTCGGCCATGGGGGTCGTTCCCTATCAGGTCCCCTCCCGGATCGATCAGGTCGACACCTACGGTGCGTCCGTTCCGGCCTGGTTGAACGTCGCCTACCAGGCCCTCGGATTCGACGTCGCAGCGCGGCGCCGGTACGGCATGACCCATGTCGTCGTGCGCGACCTCCACGGGCAGGCGGAGGCGTTCCGGGTCCTCCCCGCGCTCGAGGGGGGGACCGTCGTGCACCGACCGGAGGGGAAGGGCTTCTCGGTCTGGGCGGTTCCCCACCGGGCGTGGGCCTCGTTCGCCGTGAACGTCGTTGCGACGACGACGCCCGCCGAGTCCTACCTGGCCCTCCAGGCGGCGGGGCGCGACTGGACCCGCACGGTGGTCGAAGGGTCCATCGGCGGGACCTCCGCCGGAAGGGTGCTGGAGGTGGAGCGGGCCACCGAGCACGCACGGGTCCTCGCGGAGGCCGACGGGGACGCCTTGCTCGTGGTGAACGACGCCCTTGCGGACGGGTGGTCCGCGTTCATCGACGGGACGCCGGTCCGGATGATCCGGGCGGACCTGCTCGTGCGCGCCGTGCCCTTCCCCGGGGGTCGCCACGTGCTCACCATGGAATACCGGGCGCCCGGGCTGGCGGCGGGGGCGTGGACGAGCCTGGCCGCGGCCGTCGTCACGCTCTCGTTGCTCGGCTGGGCGCTGCTCCGGAAGCGACCCGCCCGCGGGTCTCCCATTCCCCGGCCGGACGCTGGCCAACCGTCCGGGAGTGGTTAAGATCACCTCCATGGAAAACGCATACGGAACCTCGCAGGTCCTGGTCCGAGGCGCGGCCGACGTCGAGCGGCGCTTCATGGCGGCGGTCTACCGCTGGATGACGCTCGGGCTCCTCGTCACCTCGGGCGTCGCCTACGGCGTCGCCACCTCCCCCGCCGCGCTCCAGCTCGTCTTCGGCAACCGGGCCGTCTTCTGGATCCTGATCATCGCCCAGTTCGGCCTCGTCATCGCGCTCTCGGCGGCGGTGAACAAGCTCTCGGCCGGCGTCGCGGGCGCGCTCTTCCTCGGCTACTCGGCGCTCACCGGGGTCACCCTGTCGGCCGTGCTGCTCGCCTACACCGGCGCGTCGGTGGCGTCGGCCCTCGCGGTCACCGCCGGCACCTTCCTCGCCATGAGCGTCTACGGCACGGTCACGAGGAAGGACCTCTCGAGCTGGTCCACCTTCCTCTTCATGGGGCTCATCGGCGTCGTGCTCGCGAGCATCGTGAACGTCTTCACGAGGAGCAGCATGGTCTCGTGGGTGATCTCCTGCGCGGCGGTGGTGGTCTTCACCGGCCTCACCGCCTACGACACCCAGCGGCTCCGCCGCATGGCGGCGGCCGGCGTGGGCGTCGCAGCGCTCCCGGTGAACGGGGCGCTGGCGCTCTACCTCGACTTCATCAACCTCTTCCTGTCGATCCTGAACATCTTCGGCGGCCGGCGCGACTAGCCCGTCCGGAAAAAGTCGAGGGAGGCCGATCCCCCTCCGGAATCGGCCTCCCCCGGGACCTCCCCCCTCGGGAAGACGGCATGCGACAGAGCAAGGTCGGTGCCATCCCGGGCGCCACGGATTCCGGGCACTTCGCCCCGCGGCGTCCAGGCGGGTGGGGCAGGTCACCCGGCGCCGGGGCCCGGCGCTGGGGGATGTCACCCAGGGTCCCGTCCGCGGCGGTGGCCGCGTGGAGGCTGCCGTGAATCGATGGCTCGCCGTCGTGGTCCTCGCCGCCGCAGCGGCGCTGCAGCAGGGCTGCGCCCCCGCGCACGCCCTCGAGACCTTCCAGCTCGACGAGCGGGACAAGATCCTCTACGAGGCGCAGGGCTGCAACGCCGAGTGCATGCTCACCTCGGGCGGGCGCCGCAGCTGCACCGTGAAGGGGCTCGACTGCAAGGTCGTCTGCCAGCCCGTCCCCGAGTGCCGTCCCGAGGGCGGCCCGGCTGTGAAGGTCTGCGTGGTGGTGAAGCCCTGATCGCGGGCCGGCGGGCGTCCCGCGCCTCCGCCTACCGCGCGGCGTCCACGCAGCCCGGCAGCGTCTCGGCCGACTCGCGCGAGCCGACCCGGGCCACCACCCGGTAGCAGCGCCTCTCGCGGGCGGCCGGCCCGAAGAACGTGAACGTGGTGAGCTTCGTCGACCCCAGGCTGCGCAGCCGCGCGCCCGACCCGGTCGCCGCCCGGGTCGCGTCCCAGTGCACGAGGTAGGTCACGTCGTCGCCCGGGACCGGATCCCAGCGCATGCGGACCTCGTCCGGGCCGGCGCGCGTCACCTCGAGGTTGGCCGGGGAGGGGACGTCGCCGGCGGAGGCGGTCCCGGCGCAGGCCGGCGCGGAGGCGCCCGACCGGTTGCCGGCCACGTCGAATGCACGGACCGTGAAGCAGGCCTCCTGACGCTCCGCCAGGCCGCCCACGGTGGCCGACGGCCGCATCGACTGCGCCACCACCTTGCCGTCGCGAAGCACCTCGTAGCCCGCCACCCCGACGTTGTCGGTGGACGGGCTCCAGGAGAGCGACACCTGCGAGGTGGAGGTGCCCGCGGCCACGGCGCCGTCCGGCGTGGACGGCGGCGTGCGGTCGGGCGTGGCGACGCAGGCGGTCGCCGACGCGGGCGACAGGTTCCCCGCGGCGTCGAAGGCGCGCACCGCGTAGCAGGACTCGGCCGACGGCTTGGGGCCCGGATCGGCCCAGGCCGTGCCGGCGCCCTCGAGGCGGGCCACCCGCTGCCCGCCGCGGAGGACCTCGTACCCGGTCACGCCCACCTCGTCCCGCGACGTCCCCCAGCGGACCTCGACGCGGTCGCCCTCGAGGTAGGCCACGACCTTCCCGGGCGTGGACGGCGGCGTCTGGTCGGGGGTGGTGGCGCAGGCCGGCTCGGAGGCGGTGGAGCGGTTCCCGGCCGCGTCGAGCGCCACCACGGTGAAGCAGTACCGGGTGGTCCCGCGCAGCCCCGCCTCCCGCGCCTCGGTTCGGGGCCCGCTCGCCACCACCTTTCCGTCGCGCAGGACCTCGTAGCCCACCACCCCCACGTCGTCGGTGGAGGGCGTCCAGCGGATCGCCACCTCGGTCTCGCGCGGGGCCGACGCCACGACGCCGGCCGGGCGGGAGGGAGGGGTCACGTCGGGAGGCCGGGCGCAGGCGGTCCCGGAGGGCTGCGAGCGGTTGCCCGCGCCGTCGAAGGCGCGGACGGCGTAGCACTGCTCGCCCGGCGACAGCTCGGAGACGAGCGCAAAGGTCTCCACCACCGTGCCGGCCACTTGGCCGCGCTGGAGGATCTCGTAGCCGGCCACGCCCACGTCGTCCTGGGACCCGCTCCAGCGGAGCTGGATCTTTCCCGGGAGAGCCACCGCCGTGAGCCCGCCCGGAGGCGTGGGCGGGGTGACGTCGGGCGGCGTCTCGGCGCAGGTGGCGTCGCTCGGGAAGCCGCGCTTCCCCTCGGCGCTGAGCGAGAAGACGGTGAAGCAGTGGCGCCTCCCCGGGGCGAGCCCGCCGGGCTGGGCGCGGGTCTCGCGGGTGACGATGGGCTCCTTCCCGCCGCGGACCTCGTAGCCGCTCACCGGCATCCCGGGCGGGAGGCCCTTCCAGGAGACGGCGATGGCGGTCGGGCCGAGGGCGGTGGCGGTGAGCTCGCCCGGCGCGGGGGGCCGGTCCCGCTCCCAGGCGTAGGCGCACCCGGGGAGGGAGGGAGCGGAGCGCTGGCCGGCGGTGTCCACTGCACGGACCGTGAAGCAGTACTCGCGGCCGTTGTCGAGGCCGGACTCCTTGCCGGTGGTGGCGGGGCCGTGCGCCACCACCACGTCCCCGCGCAGGACCTCGTAGGAGCGGGGACGGACCGGGCCGGGGGCCGGCTCCCAGCGCAGCTCGACCACGTGGGACGATCCACGCGCGGTGACGTTCACCGGTGGTTCGGGTGGGGGCGCGGGCTCGCGGGGGCCGGCCGCGGCAGCGGGGGGCGGCGAGATCGGGCGCGGCGCGGGAGCGCGAGCCGGAGGCTCCGCTGCGGG
>JBBIOL010000108.1:0-11677 GCA_037443385.1 Anaeromyxobacteraceae bacterium | reverse complement strand
TCACGACGATCGAGGACCCGACGGCGCTCGAGCAGATCAAGGATCTGGTCGCGCCGCAATAGGCGCCATGGGCTTGCCCCCCGTTCGGGGGCGCCCGCCGTTCCGCCGCGCGCGGGATGGCGGGCGTGGCCCGGGCGCGCACCAGCGCGGCGTCCACCACGCGGAGCCAGCGGGCCACCGCTCGGGCGGCCGCCGCGACGTGGCGCCGCTCCTTGGGACCGATGCCGGAGTGCTCCGCGAACGCCGCGGCGAGCGCGAGGCGCAGGGGGCGCCCCTCGCCCAGCCCCTCGACGGCCGCGATCGCCGCGGCGACGGCGCGGCGCGATCGGAGCTCGCGGGAGCGGGTTCGGGCTACTTCTTCGGGGCGGCCTTCTTGGCCGCCTTCTGGCGCTTGCGGCGGGCCTTCCAGGCCTGCTTCTTCGTGGTCTTCACGCGCATGTGCTTGCTCTTCGAACGGGCCATCGCGATCTCCTCGGGTTCCGGGTGCGGAAAGCGGGTCACCTATAGCACGCTCGCGCGCGCGCGCCATGCCCTCGCGCGGTCGCCGCGCCACTCAGGCCGGGCCCGCCCGCGACGCGGACGGTCCGGGCGGCGCCGCCGACATGGGGAAGGCGTGGGTGGCGATGACCTCCACCTTGGTCACCACCTTCCCGTCCACGACCTGGGTGTCGGCGAAGATGTCGCCGATGCGGATCCCGAGCCGGTCGGTCCAGACCATCCAGGTCTCGAAGGCGATGATGGGCAGCCCCACCAGGACGAGCAGGATCCACCCCAGCGGCACGACGTAGAAGAGCGCGACCAGCGCGAAAACGGCGTTGCGCAGGACCGACTCCTTGTACGACACGGGCGTCCTGTCCGGGATGTGCATGGCCCGGACGCCGAGGAGCCGCTTGCCCGGGGACTGCCCGTGCAGGAGCCCGTCGGCGACGAGCAGGTAGATCACCGCCAGGATGGCGCCCAGCTCGTGACCCAGGGTGATGAGGCCGAAGGCGAGCAGGAAGTCGACGCCCCGGGCCAGGCCGCGGAGCCAGAGGTCGGCCTTGGGGTACGGCGAGCCCTCGGGTCGCGCATCGCGCATCTACTCGTCGGGGCTCGCCCGCCCCGCTCCCGCTCCCGTGAAGAACAGGTACGCCATGGCCGGCCGGTGCGATCCCTCCCGCATCACGAAGTGGATCGACTGGAAGCTCCACCCCCGGGCGGTGCGGTCGTTCAGGACGCGGGCGAGCGTCTCCTCCGTGACCGGCGCCACCTCCACCACGTCGTAGCGGATGGCGCCGCCGGCGGTCAACGCCTGGCACCCGTCAGGAGCCGTGCGGCGTCCTTGGCGGTGTAGGTGAGGATGAAGTCGGCGCCGGCCCGCCGGATGCAGAGCAGGGTCTCCAGCACCACGCGCTCCTCGTCGATCCAGCCGGCCGCGGCGGCGGCCTTGATCATCGCGTACTCGCCGCTCACGTGGTACGCGGAGACCGGCACGTTCACCCGGTCGCGCACCAGCCGCACGATGTCGAGGTAGGGCACGGCCGGCTTCACCATGACCATGTCGGCCCCCTCGGCGAGATCGAGCTCGACCTCCCGGATGGCCTCGCGCCAGTTGGCCGGGTCCATCTGGTAGCCCTTGCGGTCCCGGGGGATGCCCGGCCCCGCCACCGGCGCGCTCTCGGCGGCGTCGCGGAACGGCCCGTAGAAGGCGCCGGCGAACTTGGCCGCGTAGGAGAGCACCGGCACCTCGCCGAACCCGGCCTCGTCGAGCCCCCTGCGGATGGCGGCGACCCGGCCGTCCATCATGTCGGAGGGGGCCACGATGTCGGCGCCGGCGCGGGCGTGGGCCACCGCCTCGCGGGCCAGGACGGGCAAGGTGAGATCGTTGTCCACCGTGAGGTCCTGCCCCGGCCCCCCGGCCCGGGGAGGCTTCAGGATCCCGCAGTGGCCGTGGTCGGTGTACTCGCAGAGGCAGACGTCGGTGGCCACCACCAGGCCGGGCAGCGCCTTCTTGAGCGCCCGCACCGCCCGCGCCACCTCGCCGTTCTCGTCGTACGCGCCGGACCCGACCGCGTCCTTGTGCACGGGAACGCCGAAGAGGATCACCGAGCGCACCCCGGCCTCCCATCCGGCCTGGGCCTCGGCGACCAGCTCGTCCACCGAGAGCTGGAAGACGCCGGGCATGCTCCTCACCGGGTTGCGGACCTTCTCCCCGGGCACGACGAAGAGCGGCCACATGAGGTCGTCGGGGGAGAGGACGGTCTCCCGGACCAGGGTCCGGAGCGCCTCGGTCCGGCGCATTCGGCGGGGGCGATCGAGCGGGAACGGCATGGGCGTTCCTTAGCGCAATCCGGACCGGCGGGAAAGGGCGGCGCGCCGCGGCCGCGAGGACCGCCGGGGCGGGCTACGGCGCCCCGTTGGGATCGATGGGGCGCAGCACCAGCCCGCTCGGGATCTTGGGGTGGAACCAGGTGCTCTTCTGCGGCATGGCGAGGCCCGCGTCGGCCACCGCCTGGACCTGCCACATGGGCGTCGGGTTGAGGAGGAAGGCCGCCTCGTACTCTCCACCCAGGGTGCGGGTGACGGCCTCGCCCGCGTCCCGCGCGAAGTCGAGCCCCTCGCCGACGCGGGACGGCAGCCCGAGCGCGCCCTCCAGGATGGCGCCGTGGAGCACGCTCGCGTCGAGCGCGCGCAGGGTCTCGTGCGCCGGGAGCGGGAGCCCGGACAGGTCCGCCCCCTCCCGGAGCGTGACCAGCCGGACCCGGCGGTCGGCGGCGGTGACGACCAGGAACGCGCTCGACTTGCCCTTGTGCTCGGAGAGGCGCGAGACCGCCCAGGCCCGCCCGGTGGGACGGCGCACGTCCTCCTCGATGAGCTGCACGTCGAAGTGGGGCGCGAGCCGCCGGAAGAGCTCGTCGGGGGAGACGCCGCCGAGGGAGCGGAGCAGCCGGTGGGTCGGGTAGAGCACCAGCCCGGGGTCGCTCTTCGCGAGCAGGAACATGAGGGTGTAGCGGTGCCCGCCGTCCTCGGGAAGGCCCGGCTTCACGCGGTCGATCTCGTCGCGGTAGGCGAGCGCAGCGGCGTAGCGGTGGTGGCCGTCGGCGATGAGGATCCTGCGGTCGGCGAGGGTCCGCGCGACCGCGGCGACGGTGGGGGCGTCCTCGATGCGGAAGAGCCGCTGGCGCGTGCCGTCGTCGGTGGTCGCCTCGGCCACCGGGTCCCGCCCGAACGCACCCGAGAGCGCCGCGGCCACCTCGCCGCGCGGATCCTCGTGGAGGCCGAAGACCGGCGAGAGGTCGGTGCGAACGTTCCGCAGCAGGGCCAGCCGGTCGGCGACGGACGCCGGCACGGTGGCCTCGTGGGCCAGTACCTGGCCCTCGCGCAGGTCGTGGAGCCGAACCGCCGCCATGACCCCGCGGCGGATGCGTTCCTTCCCGTCGGGGGCGACGAAGCACTGCTCGAGCCCGTAGAGGGCCGGGCGCGGGTCGGGGCGCAGCACGCCCGTCGCGGTCCACTCCCGGAGGCGGCCGGCGGCGCGGGTGTAGCGGTCGTTCCCGTCGTGGTCGCCGGGCAGCGCCGGTTCCAGGATCAGGTGGACCACGCCGTGGGGGTCGCGGGCGGCGAGCGCCTCCCGCTGGGCGGCGCCGATGACGTCGTACGGCGGGGCCAGCCGCGCGGAGAGCGCCCGCCCGCTCACGGCGTAGCGGATTCCCTGGAATGGGGCGATCGACGGCACGGGCGCGGGACCCTAGATCAGCCGCCCCGGGAGGGCAAGGGCGACCGGAGCACCCGCTCGACGTCCGCCCAGGGCACGACCCCGTCGCGCAGGAGGCGCGGGCCGTCCGGGCCGAGCCCGACCACCGTGCTGGGCAGGCCCCCGGGCGTGCGGCCACCGTCCAGCACCACGTCCACCCGCGCGAGCAGGGCCGGGTCGAGCGCGTCCACCGCGTCCGGCGGTGGACCGCCCGACGGGTTCGCCGACGTGGAAACGACCGGCCCCCCGGCCGCACGGCAGAGCTCCCGCGCCAGCGCCGCGCCGGGGACGCGCACCGCCACCTGCCCGTCGAGCGCCAGAAGCGACGGCAGGCCGGCCACGGCCGGCGCCACGATCGTGAGCGGCCCGGGCCAGAAGGCGGCGGCGAGCCGCCGGGCCCGGTCGGAGGGGCTCGCCCAGAGCGCGAGGGCGGAGGCCGCGTCGGCGGCGACGAGCGGGAGCGGCTTGCCCTCCGGCCGGAGCTTCGCGCGCGCGAGCCGCTCGATCGCCTCGCGGTGGGAGGCGAGCGCCCCGAGCCCGTAGAAGGTCTCGGTGGGGTAGACCACGATGGCGCCGTCGCGCAGGGCCGACGCGGCCACCTCCACGTCCCGGGTCACGATGGGCACGGCAGTCACCGCCACCGCCGGATGGCCCAGAGGCCCGCGGCCGCGAAGAGCACGTCCGTGAGCCAGGCCGCCGCCGGGGCCGGGACCTGCCCGGAGCGGGCCATCGACCAGGCCAGGCCCTGGATCCCGTAGAAGCCGAGCGAGACCGCCACCGCCTCGACGAGCGAGGCGGTCACGAACCCCTTGCGTCCCCGGCGGAGCGCGAGGCCCAGCGCGAGGAGGCTCGCCGGGACGGCGGCGAACGGGTAGGCGAGCTTCCGGTGCCACTCGAGCTCGTACTCGGCCGTGGGCAGCCCCAGCCGGGAGCGGACCGCCACCTGCTCGGCCAGCACCTCCCGCCGCATCTGCGCCGGCCATCCGGGCAGGACGGCGAAGGACATCGGGTCCTCGTCGAAGCGGTAGGAGCGGCTCGCCGCCGCCTCGAGCGTCATGGCGCCGCCGGGGAGGAAGGTGCGCTCCTCCACCTCCTCGAGGAGCCACGTCCCGTCGCTGCCGGGGAGCATCCGCGCGGCGTCGATGCGGCGCGCGATCCGGAAGTCCGGGGAGAGCTCGAGCACGGTCACCCGCTCGAACGAGCCGGCCGGCCCGGCCGCGCGCAGCTCGTAGATCCGTCGGCCGTCGCGGCCGCGGAACCAGGTCTTGTGCTCCTGCCACCGGCTCCAGGCGTTCGTCCCCCTCCCCCGGCCGGCCTTGATCTCGTCGGCCCGCGCCGCGGCCCCGGCCGCGAAGGCGTCGTCGAACAGCACCATGCCGGCGGCGACCAGCCCGGCCACCCCGAGGACCGGCACGGCCACGCGCCAGGGGCCGAGCCCGAGCGCGCGCATCGCGTCGTACTCCCGGGTCCGGCGCAGGCCGGTCGCGACCAGGGAGGCGGCGAGCAGCATGGCGGCCGGCGCCACCTGCCAGGCCACCGCCGCGGCGCGGAAGCCGTACACCCGGAGCGCGTCCCGGAGCGCGCCCTCCCCCTGGAACTGGCTCGCGCCCTCGGCGAACTCGACCGCCACGAAGAGGACCACCACGGCGACGAGCGCGCCCAGGAAGGCGGCGAGGGCGCGGCGGGCGAGGTGGAGGAAGAGGGTCACCGGACCGCCCCCGTCCCGCGCCGGTGCAGCACGACGAGCAGGGTGAGCGCCAGCAGGGCGGCCGCCAGGTTGGCGACATTGGCGGCGAGCCAGGGCGGCAGCACGCCGTCGTGCCCGAGTCCTTCCCCGAGCCGGAGCAGCGCGTAGTACCCCACCACCGCGAGCAGCGACACCGCGTAGCCGGCGGCGCGCCCTCCGCGGCGGAGCGAGGCGATGGGCACGGCGAGCAGGCCCAGCGCCAGGATACCGAGCGGGACCGCGACGCGCCGCCAGAGGAAGGTGCTCCAGTAGCGACGGTTCTCCGCCTCGCCGCTCCCCGCCTCGCGCAGGATCTCGCCGGGAGAGAGCTCGAAGGCGTTGTTCGACAGGCTGTTCCGCGCGTCCAGCGCGGCCCCCAGCCCCAGCTCGGCGACGGCCCGGGCGAAGCGCGCCACCACGTAGTCCCTCGCCCCGGGCTCCTCCCGGTGGATCTCGCCGTCCTCCAGGACCAGGCGCAGCCCTCCCCCGGGCCCGCCCTCGATCCGCCCCCGGCGCGAGAGGACCACGAGCGGCGCCGCGGGATTGGTGCGATCGGCGAGGAGCAGGTCCTCCAGGCGACCGTCCTCCACGCGGGCGGCGTACACGGTGAGCCCGGGGATGTCCTCGTTGAAGACGCCGGCCCGGATCTGCCCCTGGAGGTTGCGCCGGATGACGTCGTCCACCCGTCGGCGCGCGTCGCGCAGCCCGGCCGGCGCGACCACGAGCGCCATCCCGAGCGCCGCCGCCGACACCGCCGCACCGAGCAGGAGCGGCACCCGGGTGAGGCGCACGGGCGAGATTCCCAGCGAGGAGATCGCCACGACCTCCCGGTCCTCGGCCAGCCGGCCCACCCCCAGGACCGCGCCCAGCAGGAAGGCCACCGGCAGCACGTACTCGAGCAGGTGCGGGACGAGGTCGAGCAGGATGCGCAGGACCTCGCCGGGCGAGACCCCGCCCCCGAAGAGGACGTCGGCCTGGGCGAGGAGCTGGGAGGCGAGCAGCAGCTGCGTGAGGAAGAGGAGCGCCGCCGCGAACGGCAGCAGGATCTCCCGGGCCAGGTAGCGGTCGAGCCGCGTCACGCCTTCCGGTCGGCCTGGAGCCTCGCCTGCAGCGCGGCGTCCTTGGCCTCGACCTCCCGGGCCATCCGGGCGCGCTGCTCGCGGACCCGGCCCGCCACGGCGTCGTCGGAGAGGGCCAGGATGCGTGCGGCGAGCAGTCCGGCGTTGCGGGCGCCGGCCTTGCCGATGGCCATCGTGCCCACCGGGACGCCGCCCGGCATCTGGGCCATGGCGAGCAGCGCGTCGAGACCCAGGAGGTCGCTCGCGGCGAGCGGCACGCCCAGCACCGGGAGCTCGGTCTCGGCGGCCACCACGCCGGCCAGGTGCGCGGCCGCGCCGGCGCCGCAGATGACGACGCGGATCCCGCGCCCGGCCGCCTCGCGCGCGAGCGTGCCGGTCCGTGCCGGCGTCCGGTGCGCGGACGCGACGTGGACGTCGCACTGCACGCCCAGCTCCTCGAGCGCCTTGCGGGCCTCCGACATCACCTCCCAGTCGGAGTCGGAGCCCATCAGGATGAGTACCTTCGGGTTCACCTGGCCTCCCCCGGGCCGGCTCGCCCGATGTCGTTGCGCCACTGCGCGCCGCGGAACCGCACCCGGCCGAGCGCATCGTAGGCCCGGGCCGCCGCCTCGCCCCGGTCCGCGCCGAGCGCGCACACGGTGAGGACGCGGCCGCCGGAGGTGACGATGGCGCCGTCCGGGCCGCGCCGCGTGCCGGCCTGGAATACCTGCACGTCGGGCGGGAACGGGCCCTCGGCCCCGGCCACCACGTCGCCGGTGTTGACGCGGCCCGGGTATCCCTCCGCGGCCATCACCACGCCCACCGCGGCGCGCGGGTCGACGTCGAGCCGGATCCGGGAGAGGTCGCCCCGGGAGGCGGCGACGAGCGCGGGCAGGAGGTCGCCGCGCAGGCGCATGAGGATGGGCTGGGTCTCCGGGTCGCCGAAGCGGGCGTTGAACTCGAGGACCCGGGGGCCGGTCCGCGTCAGCATGAGCCCGGCGTAGAGTGCGCCCCGGAACGGGGTCCCGCGCCGGGCCATCTCGCGGACGGTGGACAGGAGAACGGTGCGCTCCACCTCGGCGAGGAGCGCCGCGTCGACCGTCGGGGTCGGGCTGAAGGCTCCCATGCCCCCGGTGTTGGGTCCCCGGTCGCCGTCGAAGATGCGCTTGTGGTCCTGCGCCGGCGGGAGCACGAGCACCCGCTCCCCGTCCGAGAGCGCGATGACCGAGGCCTCGGGGCCGTCGAGCAACTCCTCGACCACCACCCTGGAGCCGGACTCGCCGTGGACCCGGTCCACCAGGATGGCCCTCAGGGCGGCCTCGGCCTCGGCGAGCGCGGTGCACACCACCACGCCCTTGCCGGCGGCGAGCCCGTCGGCCTTCACCACCACCCGGCCGCCGGCGGCCCGGGCGTGCGCCAGGGCCGGCCCCAGCGCATCGAAGGTGCCGTGGGCGGCGGTGGGGATCCCGGCGGCCGCCATGACCTCCTTGGCGAAGGCCTTCGACCCCTCGAGGCGCGCCGCGGCCGCGGACGGCCCGAAGGTGGGGATGCCGGCCTCGGCCATGCGGTCGGCGAGCCCGAGCACGAGCGGCCCCTCGGGCCCGACCACCACGAAATCGATCCGGTTGGCCCTGGCCCAGCGGCAGAGCGCGTCGACCTCGTCGGCGGCGATGGGCACGTTCTCGGCGTGCCGCGCCGTGCCTGGGTTTCCGGGCGCGCAGAAGACCTTCTCCGCGAGCGGGCTCCGGGAGACCATCCACGCGAGGGCGTGCTCCCGTCCGCCCCCGCCGACGACCAGGATTCGCATTCCGGGGCGGTATACCACGGCGGGGAGCGTACCGGACGGGGTCTCTCGCCGGACCCGGCCTAGTGCCGGAAGTGGCGCATCCCCGTGGCGACCATGGCGATCCCGGCGGCGTCGGCCACCGCCACCACCTCGGCGTCGCGGACCGACCCGCCCGGCTGGATGATGGCCGTGGCGCCGGCGACGATGATCTCCTCCACGCCGTCCGGGAACGGGAAGAAGGCGTCGGACCCCACCGCGCTGCCCGCGAGCGGGAACCGGGCCTTCATGCGGGCGATCTTGACCGACTCGACCCGGCTGGTCTGCCCGCCGCCGATGGCCAGCGTGCGATCGCCCGCCCCGAAGACGATGGCGTTCGACTTCACGTGCTTCACCACCTTCCAGGCGAAGAGCAGGTCGCGCCACTCCTTCTCGGTGGGCGCGCGGCGGGTCATCACCTTGCAGTCCTCGCGCCGGACGCTGCCGAGGTCGCGGTCCATGACGAGCAGGCCACCCGGGATGGAGCGGATCTCGCGGGCCTCGTCGGGTCGGCGGCTCCAGGAGGTCCGCGCGTCGCCGAGGCGCGGGCTCTCCAGCAGGCGGAGGTTCTTCTTCGTGGCGAGCAGTTCCCGGGCCTCGGGCGCGAAGGCCGGGGCGATGACGCATTCCAGGAAGAGGCCGGCCAGCTCCTTCGCGGCGGCGGCGTCCACCGGCCGGTTGAGCGCCACGATGCCGCCGAACGCGGAGACCGGATCGCAGTCACGGGCCAGCGCGAAGGCCTCCGCCGGGCTCGAGGCGACGGCAACGCCGCTCGGCGTGTTGTGCTTGATGACCACGCAGGCGACGTCGTCGTGCTCCTTCACGGCCGCGAGCGCCGCCTCCAGGTCGAGCAGGTTGTTGTAGGAGAGCTCCTTGCCCTGCAGCACGCGGGCGAAGGCGACGGTGGGCTCCCCGGGCTCGCGCGGAGCACGGTAGAAGGCGCCGGCCTGGTGGGGGTTCTCGCCGTAGCGCAGGTCCTGGACCTTGTTCCAGGTCGCCGCGAGGGTGCCCGGGAAGTGGACCGGGCCGGCCCCGGGGGCCGGCCGCGAGGTGAGGTACTCGGCGATGGCCGCGTCGTAGGCCGCGGTGTGCGCGAAGGCCTTGCGCATGAGGTCGAGGCGGGTCGCGTCGGAGAGCGAACCCGCCGACTCGATCTCGGTCGCCACGCGGTCGTAGTCGGCCGGATCCACCACCACGCCCACGTGGGCCGCGTTCTTCGCCGAGCTGCGCACCATGGCGGGACCGCCGATGTCGATCTCCTCGACCACCTCGTCGAAGGGCTTGCCGGCGGCCACGGCCTCGCGGAACGGGTAGAGGTTCACCACCACGAGGTCGATGGGCGGGATGTCGCGCGCGGCGACGTCGGCCTCGTCGGAGGCGAGCCCGCGGCGGTAGAGGATGCCGCCGTGCACGCGGGGGTGGAGCGTCTTCACCCGGCCGCCGAGGATCTCCGGGGCGGAGGTGTACTCGCCCACCGGGACCACCCGGAGCCCGGCCTCGGCGAGCGCCCGCTGCGTTCCGCCCGTGGACAGGAGCTCGATGCCCCGGGCGGCGAGCCGGCGGGCGAACGGGACCAGCCCGGTCTTGTCGGAGACGGAGAGGAGAGCGCGGCGGACGGCCAAGGGACACCTCCGGAACGGGGGCGTCCCTTCTAGCCTCCACCGCCGGGGACTTCAAGCGCGGCGGGCGCCGGCGGCCCTAGGGTTCCCGCGCGCCGGCCAGGCGCGAGCGGGGCTCGTCCTCGGCCATGGCGCGGAGCTTCAGGAGGCCCCGCGTCTCGACCTGGCGGATGCGCTCGCGGGTGAGGTTCATGATGGCCCCCACCTCCTCGAGCGTGATGCCGCCCCGGTCGGCGACGTCGAGCGCGCAGGTCTCGCCCATTTCCCAGATCTCCTTGTCGGGGAAGTTGAGCTTGATGGAGCCCGTGGCCGGGTTGACGTCCAGGTACAGGTGGTGCTTGCACGAGATGTACATGCACGGGCGCGGGCCGGCGGCGCAGTCGGCCCGGCTGCGCGGACGCTGGGCGTCCACCTCGCGGATGATCTCCTCCACCTCCGGGTCGATGACGCCGAGCGCGCGCTGGCGCCGCAGCTCCCGGGCGATCTCCTTGCGGGACATGGTGCGGGAGCGCCTGCGCCCGCGGTGCTCCCCGACCTCCGCGCCCTCGTCGACGCCCTCCGCGGCGCCGTCCGCCTCGACCGCGTAGCCGTCGTCCACCGGATCCGGCTGCTCGCTTCGCCTCGCCTCGTTCATCACGCCGCCTCCCCTTCCCCGTCCTCGCCGGCGCCCCCCGTCGCGGGCCACCGGCCGACGCTCAGCCCGCCTCCACCATGCCTCGATTCACCGTCGCCACGCGACCCCCCACCTTCTCCAGGCGCCGCAGGGCCTGGCGCAGCTCCTGCTGCGCCCGGCCCAGCTCCCCCTCCATCTCGCGGCGGTGCGGGTGGGTCCGCGCCTTCCGCGAGAGCTCCGAGAGCAGCGTGGAGATCCCGCTCTCGACGTCCCAGAGCTGGTTCTTCAACCCGACGAAGCTCCCCCGGATGTCCTCGAGGGTCATGCCCTCCGCCATCATCCGCTTGATGAGGTTGATGCGCCGGACGACGTCGACCGGGTAGAGCCCGGTGGACCCGGTGTGCTTGCCCTTGCGCCCGACCCGGCGGCTGCGGGGCAGGAGGCCGACCTGGACGTACTTGCGGAAGGTCGACTCCGAGAGCCGGGCGCCCCGCGACTCGAAGATCCGCACCACCTCGCGGCTGGTGATGCCCCCGGCGCGCTCCTTCTCGAGCCGGCCGATCTCGCTCTGGGGAACCAGGAAGTCCATTGAAAATCCGGTGCTGCAAATCCTGTCGAGACGCTATTCCATTCAGTGGATCGAGTCAACGCCCCTCGAACGCGGGACACGCGAGGACGTGCGGCGGCGGGCCCCCGGGGGCCGGAGGTTCACCTGCCGTGCTGGATGGGGTTGCCGGGCCGGTCGGTCAGGGGCCCAGCGGTACGTCGACGCGCATCCGCTCGCCCGGGCGCACGAGGGCGTCCCGCTCGACCGTTCCCCGGGTGGGGTGGACGAGCTTCAGGCGGTGCAGACCCGCCGCGACGCGCATCTCGCGCGGCGTGAAGCCCTCCACGCGCCCGTCGAGCTCGATCTCTGCCCAGGGGACCGCGTTCACGAAGAGGATCCCCTCCCCGGAGGACGCGGGCGGAAGCTCGAGCCCCTCGAGCGCGTCGGCGGAGGCGAGCACGCCCGGCCGGGCGGCCGCGGGCCGGGTTGCCGATCGACCTCCCGCGCGCGGAGGCGGGGCCGTCCGGGCAGGACCGGTGGACGGCGCGGGCGGAGGGCC
>JBBIOL010000107.1:0-11947 GCA_037443385.1 Anaeromyxobacteraceae bacterium | reverse complement strand
CGCCCGCGCCCAGGGCGAGGAGCTCGCGCGGCCGGAGCCGCGGCTGCAGTGCCTGGCGGTCTTCGCCTACGGCTCCCCGCGAGCGCCGGACGACGCGGCGGACGCGGGCTACTTCGCCGTGCGCGCGGCGCTGGCGCGCTCGGTCTCGGAGGCGGCCGAGTTCCTGGCCGCGAAGGGCACCGCGCGGACGGTGGCCGACCGCGGCGCCCCGGCGCTGGCCCGGCTGCTCGCCGTCGTGGCCCGGCGATTCGGGGTGGCGGTCTCCGAGAAGGCGGCCGCGCAGCTCGTGCCGCTCCTCGGCGCGGCCGGCGGCGCGGCGGTGAACCTGGTCTTCATGAACCACTACCAGCGCACCGCCTGGGCCCACTTCACGGTGCGCCGGCTGGAGCGGCGGCACGGGGAGGCCGCCGTGCGGGCCGCCTGGGGGGCCTCCGTTCCGGGCCTTGCGCGCCCCCCGCGGTTGCCCTAACGCTCTGGCATGGCCGGCAAGCGAACCCTGCGAGACCTCTCCCGCTTCCTCGACCCCTACCGGATCACCCGCGGGAAGAGGTTCCGGCTGAAGGACCACGACCCGGGCGACACCGGCGGTCTCGACTCGGCCGACAAGCCCGAGGCGAAGAAGCTGCTCGCCGACGGCATCGAGCGCATGGCCTCCCTCCAGGAGAGGCTCTACGCCAGCGACGAGTGGGGCCTGCTCCTCGTCTTCCAGGCCATGGACGCCGCCGGGAAGGACGGGACCATCAAGCACGTGCTCTCCGGGGTGAACCCGCAGGGCTGCCAGGTCCACTCCTTCAAGCAGCCGTCGGCCGAGGAGATGGACCACGACTTCCTCTGGCGCTCGCAGCGCGTGGCCTCGGAGCGCGGCCGCATCGGCATCTTCAACCGCTCGTACTACGAGGAGGTGCTCGTGGTGCGGGTGCACCCGCAGATCCTGGCCCGCCAGCGCATCCCGCCCCGCCTGGTCGGCAAGCGGATCTTCGACGAGCGGCTCGAGGACATCGCCGCCTACGAGCGGTACCTCGCCCGCAACGGCTTCGCCATCCTCAAGTTCTTCCTGAACGTGTCGCGCAAGGAGCAGAAGCGGCGTTTCCTGGAGCGGCTCGACCAGCCGGAGAAGAACTGGAAGTTCTCCGCCGCCGACGTGCGCGAGCGGGCGCACTGGAAGGCCTACATGGACGCGTACCAGGAGGCCATCCGGGCCACCGCCAGCCCGCAGGCTCCCTGGTTCGTGGTGCCCGCCGACGAGAAGTGGTTCACCCGGCTGGTCGTCGCCGCCGCCATCGTCGAGACCCTGGAGCGGCTCGACCTCGAGTTCCCGCGGGTCTCCGACGCGAAGCGCGAGGAGCTCGCGCTGGCCCGGGCGCAGCTCACCCGGGAGTGATCCCGGGCCTCCTCTGCTACACTGCGGCCTCCCCTCTCGCACGGAAGGTCGCCATGTCGCTCACGCTCGAGGACGTCAGCCACGCGGTCCGGCAGACCCAGTACGCGGTCCGCGGCCCCATCGTGGCTCGCGCCGCGGAGCTGGAGCGGCAGGGCAAGCGGATCATCTACTGCAACATCGGCAACCCCCAGTCGCTGGGGCAGGCGCCGCTCACCTTCCTGCGCCAGGTGCTCGCGCTCTGCGAGTACCCGGCGCTGCTCGAGGGACCGGCGTCCTCGGCCTTCCCGGAGGACGCGCGCGCGGCCGCGCGGCTTGCCCTGCGGGAGAGCCCCCACGGCCTCGGGGCCTACACCGAGAGCCGCGGCTTCCGCTTCGTCCGCGAGGCGGTGTGCGACTTCGTCCGCGCGCGCGACGGCATCCCGCTCGACCCGGACCACGTCTTCCTCACCGACGGCGCCAGCAAGGGGGTCCAGTCGGTGCTGCGGCTGCTCGTGGACGGGCCCGGGGACGGGGTCATGATCCCCATCCCGCAGTACCCGCTCTACTCGGCGTCGATCACGCTGCTGGGCGGCACCCAGGTGCCCTACTACCTCGACGAGGCGCGGGACTGGAGCCTGTCGCGCGACGCGCTCGAAAAGGCCCACGCCGAGGCCGTCGCCCGGGGGGTCCGGGTCCGCGCCATCGCGGTCATCAACCCCGGCAACCCCACCGGCGCCGTGCTCGACGCCGCCAACGTGGAGATGGTCCTCGACTTCGCCCGCGCGCACGGGATGTCGGTGCTGGCCGACGAGGTCTACCAGGAGAACGTCTACCGGGAGGGCGACCGCTTCGTCTCCTTCGCCTCGGTGCTGGTCCGGCGCGGCATCCGCGACGTCCCCCTCTGGAGCTTCCACTCGGTGTCGAAGGGCTACCTGGGCGAGTGCGGCCACCGCGGAGGCTACCTCGAGTGCCGCAACGTGCCCGACGACGTCATGGGCGAGGTGGAGAAGCTCCAGTCGGTGGCGCTCTGCGCCAACTCGGTGGGGCAGCTCGTCACCTGGCTCATGGTGCGCCCCCCGCGGCCGGGCGACCCCTCCTTCGCGCTCTGGGAGCGGGAGCGGCGCGGGGTGCTCGAGTCGCTGCGCCGGCGGGCGGCCCTGCTCGAGAAGGGGCTGAACGGCATCCCCGGCATCCAGTGCAACGCGCTCACCGGGGCCATGTACGCCTTCCCGCGCATCACGCTTCCGCCGGGCACGACCGACGGCCAGTACTGCCTGGCCCTCCTCGAGGAGACCGGCATCTGCGTGGTGCCCGGCTCCGGCTTCGGCCAGCTCCCCGGGACCTGCCACTTCCGGACCACCATCCTCCCGCCCGAGGAGGAGATCGGCACGGTGGTGCGCCGGCTGGGCGAGTTCCACCGCGGGTTCACGAAGGCCCACGGGGGCGCGTAGCGCCGGGCGCCGCGCACCGTGCTGGCCCTCTGCCTCTCCGGACACGGCTTCGGCCACATGACCCGCGCCTGCGAGGTGGTGGCCGAGCTGCGCCGGCGCGACCCGGCGGTGCCGGTACTCGCCGTCGGGACCGTCCCGGAGGCGCTCGTGCGCAGGTCGATCCCCGGCGCGATCGCGTTCGAGCGGATGGTGCTCGACGTGGGGCTCGTGCAGCGCGACGCCCTCCACGTGGACGAGCCGGCCACCGCCGCCGCCTGCGTGGACTTCGACGCCGGCTGGGACGCCCGTGCCGACGCCCTGGCCGCGCTCCTCCGCGCCCGGGGGGTGCGGCTCGTGCTGGCCGACGTCCCGGCGCTGGCCTTCGAGGCCGCCGCCCGCGCCGGCATCCGGTCGGTCGGCCACGGGAACTTCTCCTGGGACTGGGTCTACCGCCACCTCGCCGTGCGGGAGCCGACGCTCTCCGCCTCGGCCGACCGGGCCGCCCGCGCCTACGGCCGGGCCGCGCTCCTCCTCGAGCTGCCCTTCGCCGGCGACCTGGGGGCGTTCCCGCGGCGGGAGCGGATCGGGCTCGTGGCCCGGCGCCCGCGGGTGGCCCGCGAGGAGGCCCGGCGGCGGCTCGGCCTCGACGCCCGGCCGGCGGTCCTGCTCTCCTTCGGCGGCGTGGGCCTACCGTCCCTCGCGGCCCTGGCGCGTTCCGGCTCCGCGGACTTCCGCTGGCTTCCCCCGGAGGACGTCGACCACCGGCTCCCGGAGCTCGACCTCTCCTACCCCGACGTGGTGGGCGCGGTGGACGTGGTGGTCACGAAGCCCGGTTACGGGATCGTGAGCGACGCCATCGCCGCCGGCACCCGGCTCGTGTACACCGAGCGGGGCGACTTCCCCGAGTACCCCGTCCTGGTCCGGGAGATGACCCCGCTCCTCGCCTGCGAGCACGTGTCCAACCAGGACCTGCTGGCCGGCCGGCTCGAGGACCCGGTCCGGCGCGTGCTCGCCCGCCCCGTCCCGCCGCCCCCCGACCTGGGCGGCGCCGGGCGCGGCGCGGAGCGGATCCTCGAGCTGCTCGGCCGGTAGCGCGGGACGGCCCGCACGGATAGGTCGGGGACATGCCCGTCATCCTGGCCGTGCGCGACCTCGTCTTCCGATCCAAGATCCTGGCCGCGGCCGAGCGTCTCGGCGCCGACGTCCGGCTCGCCCCGCGCGGGACCCCGCTCGAGGAGGCGGCCCGTGCGCACGGCCCGGGCACGCTCATCGTCGACCTGGGGGAGCCGGGCGTGGTCGAGCAGATCCCGGCCGCGAAGGGGGCGGGGGCCACCCGGGTGGTGGGTTTCCTCGGCCACCTCCAGGCGGACCTCATGGAGGCATCGCGCGGGGCGGGCGTCGACGAGGTGCTCACCCGCGGCCAGTTCGTGCAGCGGCTCGACGACCTGCTCACGGGCGCGGGGTGAACGGCCCCGCGGTGACCGGCGCCGGGGTTCGGGCGCCGCGGCGGATCAGGGCCGCACGACGTCCACCGACTCCACCCAGAGCTGCTCGCAGGCGCCGGATCCCACGTCGTCCCGGGTGAGGCTGGTCCGGGAGCGGTGCACGGTCCTGCCGTCCCGGTCGAGGATCTCGACGTCCACGAGCTTCCCCCGAAGCGTCACGAGGTCGCCCACGCGGATCCGTCCGAGCTCCTTCTCGACCTCGCCGCTCGCGGGCACGAGGTGGTGGTTGGCGACGTGGCGCTCCACGACCTGCTGGCCGGGGAACGGCCCCTCCCCGTCGTGCCACCAGCTCACGTAGCGGCCGGAGAGGTGGAACCTCATGTGGCGCAGCACGGCCGGGCTCGCCACCGGCCCCCAGGCCAGCGCGAGGTCCATGGGGAGCACGAAGTCCCACGCGTCGAGGAGGTGGCGGCTCGTCTCCACCGCGTAGCCGGTGATGCGGTAGCTGGCCCGGGGCGCGAGCCGGACCTCGTGTCCCTTCCGCTCGAGGACGATGGCGGGCGACTCCTCCAGCATTCCCTGCACGGGCTCCTCCGCGGCGAGCGCGGGATCCACCCGGCCGCGCCAGTCGCCGCATCCGGAGCCGAGCAGGAGGGCGGCGAGGCCGAGGGACGCCGCCGCCCGCCTCCCGGCCGGCCCCCGCTTCACCATAAGTTTATCCGCATGCAGGCCGCCGTGGCCGGGCAGGCCCCGCGGAACTGGCTGCCGGCGCGGATGGCCCCGGGGACGTCGTCGCGGTCGATGGGCGCGAACCCGTCTCGCAGCGCCCGGTCGCGCACGGTGGTGGTGAGCAGGTAGAGCGTCCGCACCCCGAGCCGGCGCGCCTCCTCGGCGGCCCGCGCCTCGAGCGCCGCCCCCAGCCCGGCCCGGCGCCGGGCCGGATCGACCGCGAAGGACCGGAGCAGGGCGGCGTCGCCGTGGACCTCGAGCGCGATGCAGCCGGCGACCCCGCCGGCGTCGCGGGCCACGAGCAGGCGCTGCGGCCCCTTCCCGTCCACGTCGGAGGCGTCGAGCCCGCACGCCGCGAGCAGCGCACGGACCGCGGGGACCTCCTCCCCCCTGGCGGGTCCGATCTCCACGGGACCACGATACCCCACCCGGGGAGGCGCCGGCCCCGGAAGCGGGTTACGCTCCGGCCCCGTGCACCTCGACACCTACGGCTGGCTCGTCGCCCTGGAGTTCCTCCTCGCCGTCCCCACCCTGCTCTCGCTCTTCTTCGTGGTCGCTCCCTACGGACGCCACGCGCGGGAAGGCTGGGGCCCCGGCATCCCGGCGCGGGTCGGCTGGATCGTCATGGAGTCGCCGTCGGTCTGGTTCTTCGCCTGGGTCTACTCCCTGGGGGAGAACGCCACCCGGACGGTGCCGCTGGTCCTGCTCCTGCTCTGGCAGCTCCACTACGTGTACCGGTCCTTCGTCTTCCCCTTCCTCATCCGGGCCGGGGGGCGCCGCATGCCGCTCGGCATCCCGGCCATGGCCATCGCCTTCAACCTGCTCAACGACTGGGTGAACGCGCGCTGGATCTCGTCGGTGGGCACCTACCCCGACGCCTGGCTCGGCTCCTGGCAGTTCCTCACGGGCACGGCGCTCTTCCTCGGCGGCTTCGCGCTCAACGTCGCCTCCGACCGGACGCTTCGCAACCTGCGCGCCCCCGGGGAGACCGGCTACCGGATCCCGCGCGGCGGGGCCTTCGAGTACGTCACCGCCCCGAACTACCTGGGCGAGATCGTGGAGTGGACCGGCTGGGCCGTCCTCACCTGGTCCCCGGCCGGCCTGGCCTTCGCGGTCTACACCTTCGCCAACCTGGCCCCCCGGGCCCTCTCCCACCACAGCTGGTACCGGGAGCGCTTCCCCGACTATCCTCCCGGACGCAAGGCGCTCGTCCCCTTCCTGCTCTAGGTGCTCCCTCCGTGAAAGTCCTGCTCACCGGCCCGTTCGGCAACGTCGGCTCCCACGCCATCCCCGAGCTGCTCCGCGAGGGGCACCAGGTCCGCGCCTTCGACGTGGACACCCCGGCCACCCGCAAGGTGGCCCGCGACCTGGGCAAGAACGTGGAGGTCGCCTGGGGCGACGTCCGCGACGCCCGCGCCGTGACGCGGGCGGTGGAGGGGATGGACGCGGTGCTGCACCTGGCCGCCCTCATCCCGCCCGGCGCCGACGAGGACCCGGCCGCCACCCGGGCCGTGAACGTGGACGGGACCGCCAACGTCGTGAAGGCCTGCCAGGGCCGGTCGCGCAAGCCCCGGCTGCTCCTCTCCTCCACCTTCGACGTGCACGGCCACACGCTGCGGAAGCCGCCGCCGCGCCGGGTGGAGGACCCGGTGCAGGGCACCGACCCCTACACCGAGAGCAAGATCGCCGCCGAGGCGCTGGTGCGCGAGTCGGGGCTCACCTGGTGCATCTTCCGGTTCGTGGACATCCCCATCATCGGCCTGCGCGACCCGCACCCCATCATGTTCGAGATCGGGCTGGAGAACCGCATCGAGGCCCTGCACCCCGACGACGCCGCCACCGCGCTGGCCCGCGCGCTGCGCACGCCGGAGGTCTGGGGGCGCACCCTGTTCGTGGGCGGCGGCCCCCCCTGCCAGCTCACCTACCGCGAGTACCTGAGGCGGATGCTCGGCGCCATGGGGCTCGAGATGCTGCCCGACGAGGCCTTCAGCGACGCCGAGTACCCCACCGACTGGGTGGACAGCGAGGAGTCGCAGGCGCTGCTCCACTACCGGCGGCGCACCTTCGACGACATCACCGGCGACATCGCCAAGTGCCTGGGCTGGAAGAAGGCCTTCGTGCCCATGGCGAACGCGGTCGTGAAGAAGAAGATGCTCGAGATGTCGCCGTACTGGAAGCAGCGCCAGCGGTAAGGGGCGTCCCTACTCGCCGGCCGCGGTCTTGCGGTGCCCGTGCGACGCGGCGATGTGCGGCTTGGCGATCCGCCCCGGCAGCACCTTGGGCGGGCGTGCCGCCGGGCCGGGCGGGATGGCGTCGTCCGGCGGGTGGGTGGCGAAGACCCGGTTCACGATGGGCGCCACCAGCCCGAGGCCGGCCGCGCCCAGCTTGCGCAGCGGGTTGCGGGAGGGCTCGCCGTTCGGGAGCGGCTGGCGCCAGGCCTTGGAGAGGAGGTCCATGTACATGCCCACGGTCTGCCCGGCGGTGGCGAAGTCCAGCGTGGAGAGGATCTCGTCGGCCAGGCCGAACGGCATGGAGAGCGCGATGGGGCCGCGCATGTACTCGGTGGCCCAGACACCGTCGGTGAAGTTCATGGCGCGGGCCTGCCCCGGCCCCACCCAGACCCGGTCGCCGGGACGGTAGACGCGCCGCTCGAACTGCCCCTCGCCGAAGTAGTGCATCTCGCCGTCGATGACGGTGTCCCAGAACCCGACGGCGTGCCGTCCGGAGTGCCCCTCCGAGCCGATGGGCGTGCCCCAGATCATGAGGTACTCGAGGGTGGAGGCGAAGTAGAGCTTCATCTGGATCATCGCCCCGCCGGCGATGCTGTACATCCAGGGCTGGGAGCGGTCGATGCGACCCGGGTAGGCGTCCTCCCAGGCGTCCGCGATGGCGTCGAACATCTCCGGCTTCGGCTTGCCGATGCCCTGGAGGCTGCACTCGTGGATGACGTCGGGGTCGAAGATGTATTCCATGTGGGGTCCTCGGGGGGCTCCGGGTTCGGGAGGCTGGAGGGAGAGACTACAACGGCTCGACGCACCGTGTCGAAGGCCCCCGGACGGAGCCGGGCCCCGGGAATCGGGCCCGGGCGGGGCGGTCACCAGGAGAAGAAGTAGGAGAGCAGCGCCCCCACCATGAGGACCGTGCCCTGGGCCGCGACCGGGTCGAGCGGCGTCTCGTACTCCACGGCCAGGACCACCGTCTTGTGCTCGGTGAGGAAGCGGCCGGCCGTGAACTTGAGGAGCTGGCCCACGTTCCGGTCCTGGAGGCTCCAGCTCACCTTGTCCTGCGCGGACACGAAGAACCAGGCCGGCAGGGCGAGGGAGATCGTGGGCTTGAACTGGAGCGTGTTCACCGGCAGGTAGGTGCCGAGGTCGCCGAAGGACTTCTGCCAGTTCACCTCCAGGGTGGCGGCGATCCAGTCGTTGAAGCGGTAGGCGATGCCGTAGATGGGCTCGATGATCCAGGGCTGCCCCACCGCCGGGATGGTGGCGGTGTTCCACTGCAGCTCGAGGCCGATCCCCTGGCGCAGCCCGTGCTCGGAGTAGAAGGCCCAGTAGAAGGTGGTGGTGAGGCTGGCGAAGCCGGATGCGGCCGGCCCCACCCCGGGGCTGGGGAAGACCGTCTCGACCGGGGCCTCGATGCGGAGGGCGAACTCCCGCCGCGCGCCCCAGGCGAAGACCGGCTTGAAGAAGAGCTGGCTCATCGACGCCCCGGCCTGCTGCGCCGTCCACTCGTACTTGAGCTGGAGCATGTTGCGCACGAAGACCGGCGTGTCGACCACCTCGAGCGTGTCGAGGAGCTGCCGGAGCGCGTCGTGGCGGGCGGGTGCGGCCTCCTCGACCTCGGGCCGCCCGCCGGGCTCCGGCACCTCCTGCGCGCGCGCCGGAGCCGCCAGCGCCGCGACGAGGAGCACCGCGACCACACCGTCTCTCACGATCGTCCCCACGTTCCCTCCCGGTGAAGCAGGTGCACCTAGCGCATGAGGGCCACGATGACCGGCCCCCACGCGGTGAGCAGGATGTTCCCCACGGCGTACGGCACGGTGTAGCCCAGGACCGGCAGCCGGCTCCCGGCGGCGTCCTGCACCGCCCGCAGCGCAGCCGTGCTCGTCCCGGAACCGGCCTCGGCCCCGAACAGGATGACCGGGTTCAGCCGGAGCACCCACCGGCCGAAGGCGAGCCCGATGGTGTGGGGAAGGATCGAGACCAGGAGCGCCGCGGCGACGAGCCCTGGGCCGGTCTCCCGGATGCCGGAGAAGAACCTCGGCCCGGCGTTCAGCCCCACGATCCCGATGAAGGCGGCCAGCCCGAGCGTGTCGAAGATCCACAGGGCCGGCTCGGGGATGCGCCCGAAGGTGGGGCGCGTCGAGCGCAGCCACCCGAGGACGAGCCCCATCACCAGGGCCCCGCCGCTGGCGGTGAGCGTGAGCGAGAGCCCGGCCACCTTCACCACCAGGAGCCCGAGCAGCCCGCCGAGGAAGATGCCCAGGCCGACGAAGACCATGTCGGTGGCGGGGGTCGGGGGGCTGGCGAAGCCGATCTCGCGGGTGACGCGCTCGACGTCCGGCAGGTCGCCGGCCATGGACAGGAGGTCGCCGTGCTCGAGGCGGGTGCTCCCGTCGAAGGGGATCTCCTGGCCGGCGCGCACCAGGCGCTCGAGCACGACGCCGTGGCCGAACGCCTGCGCCAGCTCCCCCAGCGTCCGGCCCGCGACGCGCCTCCGGGTCACCACCACGTCCAGGTGGGCGTACGGGAAGTCGAGGAGCTCCCGGTCGTCCACCTCCCGGCCCACCCAGCCGAGGCTCGTCACCAGCACCTCGCGGCGCGCGGTCAGGGCCAGCACGTCCCCCGCCTCGACGCGCGTTCCCGGGTCGGGATCCCCCGCCACCGTCCCCCGCCGCAGCCGCTCGACGAAGATCCGCCGTCCCGGGACGGAGTCCTCGATCTCCCGCAGCGTCCTGCCGACCGCGGCGGGCGAGGCGAGCAGCGCGCGGGTGTCCCACTCGCCGTACGCGGAGACGATCCAGGGCTCCGGCTCGGCCTTCCCGGCCGTGGCCGTCTCGAGCGCGCGGGCCTCCCGGCGCAGGTCGATCCGGAAGATGCGGGGCGCGAGCCAGGAGAGGTACCAGACGAGCGTGGAGGTGCCGACGAGGTAGGTCACCGCGTAGGCGACCGGCACCTGGGTGGCCATGCGGAGCCGCTCCGCCTCCGGGAGCGGGAGGGCGTGGATGGCCTCGGTGGCCGTGCCGATGATGGTGGACTCGGTGAAGGCGCCCGCCAGCAGGCCGGCGGCGGTGCCTGCGTCGTAGCCGAGGACCCGGGAGACCCCGATCGCGACGGCGAGGCACGAGACGGCCACCACCGTGGCGAGCGCGAGCTGGGGGAGCGCGTCCCGCCTCAGGCCGCGGAAGAACTGGGGGCCGACCTTGTAGCCGGTGCCGAAGAGGAAGAGGTCGAAGAAGACCACCTTCACGGTGGGATCGACGGCCACGTCGAGCTGCCCGACGGCCACGCCGGCGAGCAGGCAGCCCAGCACGTTCCCCAGGGTGAAGTTTCCCACCCGCAGCCGGCCGAGCAGGAATCCGGCGGCGATGGTCAGGAAGACGGCCAGCTCCGGGTTGGCGCGGAGCAGGTGGGCGAGACCCTGGAGCGGGGCCATCCCGCCATGCTACCCCCCGGCGCGGCGGGCGCGCCGGGGGCCATTCGGGGCGCCTATCCGGCCTGGCGCAGGCTCTTCATGTCGATGACGAAGCGGTAGCGGACGTCGGACTTCACCGTGCGGTCGTAGGCCTCGTTCACCTTCTGCACCGGGATCACCTCGACGTCGGAGGTGATGCCGTGCTTCCCGCAGAAGTCGAGCATCTCCTGGGTCTCGGCGATGCCGCCGATGAGCGATCCGGCCAGGGTCTTGCGACCGAAGATGAGGCTCATGGCGTGGACCTTGGCAGGCTCGGAGGGGACGCCGACGACCACCATCGCACCGTCGATCTTGAGCATGCCCAGGTAGGGCTGGACGTCGTGGTTGGCCGAGATGGTGTCGAGGATGAAGTCGAAGCGGCCGGCCAGCTTCTTGAAGGTGTTTCGGTCCGTGGTCAGCGCGAAGCCGGTGGCGCCGAGCCGGCGGGCGTCGGCCTCCTTGGAGCTGGAGGTGGAGAGCATGGTCACCTCGGCGCCCATGGCCGCGGCGAGCTTCACCGCCATGTGGCCGAGGCCGCCCAGGCCGACCACGCCCACCTGGTCTCCCTTCTTCACCTTCCAGTGGCGGAGCGGGGAGTAGGTGGTGATCCCGGCGCAGAGCAGCGGCGCGGCGCCCGCCGGGTCGAGGCTGGCGGGGACGGAGAGGACGAACTTCTCGTCGACCACCACGTCGGTGGAGTAGCCGCCGTAGGTCGGCGTCTTCCGGTCCATCTCGGTGCCGTTGTAGGTGTAGGCGCAGCCCTTCGCGCAGAACTGCTCCAGGTCCTTCTGGCAGGCCGGGCAGGTTCGGCAGGAGTCCACCATGCAGCCCACGCCGACGCGGTCGCCCGCCTTGAACCGCTTCACCTCGCCGCCGACCCGGGTGACCCGGCCGACGATCTCGTGCCCCGGGACCATGGGGAAGATGGAGTTGTCCCACTCGTCGCGGGCCTGGTGGATGTCGGAGTGGCAGATGCCGCAGAAGTCGATCTCGATGGCGACGTCGCGGGGGCCGACGGCACGGCGGTCGATCTCGAACGGGGCGAGCGGGCTCTTCGGTGTCTGGGCGGCGTAGGCGCGGGTACGGGGCATCGATTCCTCCTCGGGTGTGGGCGGGATTGTTACGGGCGGGGCGGAGCGTGCGCAACCTCACGGCCCGAACGGGCGACGTCGATCGTCGGTGTGCGGACCGGACGCTTCGCTGCAGGACCGCGGTGGCCCGCTGTGGACTGGAGCGTCCGAACCGCGGACCCCGCGGGCAAGTGGGGCGTAAGAATTCGCCGTGTTGACAGGGTTTTCGTGAGGATC
>JBBIOL010000106.1:0-12063 GCA_037443385.1 Anaeromyxobacteraceae bacterium | reverse complement strand
GACCGCTCGGCGCGGGCGCTCGCGGTGGCCCGCCGGCTGGCGAGCACCGCCGGGGAGCCCCTCTCCACGCGGGAATGGGACCCCCAGCGGCGCGGCGGGCCCGGCGGCCTCACCGCGGGCAGGAGGCCCGACCTCGTCACGCTGGGTCACGTTGTGAACGAGGTCTTCCGCGGGGAGGGTGCCGCCGAGCGGCGCGCCGCGCTGCTCGAGGAGGCGCTTGGGCTGCTCGTGCCGGGCGGGTCGCTCGTGGTGATCGAGCCGGCGCTCCGCGACACGTCGCGCGCCCTCCTCGAGGTGCGCGACCGCCTGGTGGCGCGCGGCGCGGTGGTGCGCGCGCCCTGCCTCTTCCGCGGGGCGTGCCCGGCGCTGCTCCGCGCGAGCGACTGGTGCCACGCCGAGCGCCCGGTGGAGCCGCCCCCGCTGGTGGAGGAGATCGGGAGGCGGGCGGGGCTGCGCAAGGAGTCGGTGAAGATGAGCTACCTCGTCCTGGCCGCGCCCGGGGAGGCCTGGGCCGGGCCGCCCCCGGGACGCACCTTCCGCATCGTCTCGGAGCCGCTGCCCTCCAAGGGCCGGCTGCGCTACATGGGATGCGGCCCGGAGGGGCGCATGGGGCTCGCGCTGCAGGAGAAGGACGTGACGCCGGGCAACGCCCCCTTCGAGCGGCTGCTGCGCGGCGACGTGATCACGCTCCACGGCGCCGAGCCGCGCGGCGACGGGCTGCGGCTCTCGGCGGCGTCGCAGGTGCGGGTGATCGCGGCCGCCGGCCGGCCGGTGCCGAGGGCCACGTAGCGCGTCAGGGCGGGCATCCGACGGTGGCGGCCGCCTGGCGCGCCGCTCCCTTCGTCTCCGGGCCCGCCGGGGTGGCGAGCACCGCCTTCCACGAGGCGCAGGCCTCGGCGATCCGGCCCAGGTTGGCGTAGGCCGCGCCCAGGTCGTAGCGGACCACGCCGTCCATGGGCCGGGCCCGCACCGCCACCTCCAGGACCGGCACGGCGCCCGCGTCGTCGCCTCGGGCCATCCGCACGTGCCCCATCACCCGCGCCGCACCCGGGGACGACGGCACGCGGGAGAGGACCTCCGCCGCCTCGGCCTCCGCCGCCGCGGCGTCGCCGGCCTGCCAGAGCGCGAGCGCGAGCGCCTCCCGCGGCTCGACGCCCGCGGGATCGAGCTCGACCGCGCGACGCAGCTCGGGCACGGCCTCGGCCGGGCGGCCGGACGCGAGCAGGACGCCGCCCAGGTTGTGGTGCAGGGCGACGCGGAGGCCGGTGGCGTCCACCGGGGCGAGCGCCAGCCCCTCCTGCAGGGAGCGCCGGGCCGCGTCGGCCTGCCCGCGCCGCGCGAGCGCCACGCCCAGGCCGAGCCGCGGTCGGGCCTTGGTCGGGGACTTCGCCGCGGCGTCGCTCCAGAAGCGCAGGTCGTCCTCCCAGACCGCGTTGCGCAGGTGGAGGGCCAGCGCGAGGCCGCAGGAGGCCACGCCGGCGGCCACCGCCGCCGCCACCCCGGCCCGGTCCGGCGCGAGACGCAGGAGCAGCCGCCGTGCACCCAGCGTGAATGCCAGGATGGGGCCCCAGGAGGCCAGGTAGGCCCGGTGCTCGACCAGGACGTCGGCGATGGGCACCAGGCTCGAGGTGGGCGCGAGCAGGAGGAAGAACCAGAGGATGCCGTAGGCGGCGGCCCGCGCGTCGCCGGCCTCCGGGTCGTCGCGACCCCGGAAGCGGAGCCACAGCCCGGCCGCGAGCGCGAGGAGGCCGAGGAGCAGCGCGCCCGACGCGAGCACGGCCGGCTCGAGCGCCGATCGGGAGAGCGGCATCGACCACTCGGCGTTCTGCCCGGCCGGCCAGGCGAGCAGGCGCAGGTAGGTGGCGACGGCGCGCCACTGGGTGAGGAAGTAGCTGCCCGGATCGGACCGGGGCACCGAGAAGCCGGCGTCTGCGTGACCCTCCACGCCGCGGAGGAGGCCGGCGGCGAGGACCGCCCCGGCGAGGACGAGGGCCGCGGCGGCGCCGAGCCGCGCGGGCCAGGCCGAGGGGGCGCCGGCGGCCGCCCGGGGCGGGACCACGGCCAGGAGGAGCAGCCAGGCCAGGGGCGCGGTGACCACGATCGCCTTGGCCCCCATGCCGAGGAGGAAGAGGGCCAGGGCCGCGGCGACGAGGAGCACCCGTCCCGCGGCGCTCCGCCGCCCGTCGAGGCGGAGCAGCACGAGCAGGGTCGCGAGGTAGAGGGCCGAGGAGAGCACCTCCGCCCGCTGGGTCATGTAGGCGACGGCCTCGCTCTGCAGGGGGTGGAGCGCGAATACCCCGGCCACGACGAGCGCCACCCAGCCGTCGTCCGCGCTCCGGGCCCGGCGGAGGACGGCCCGGGTGAAGGCGAACACGAGCACGACCACGGCGAGGTGCAGCGCGAGGTTGCCCAGGTGGTGGCCCAGGGTGGAGATCCCGTCCGCCGCGCGGGTCCAGGCGAAGGTGAGCGCGGTGACGGGACGGCCCCCGCGCAGCAGGTCGCTCCCGGCGGAGCGCAGGATCGCGCCCGGGGTGGCCCGGGCCGCCTCCCCGACCAGCGTCACCTCGTCGTCGAAGAGGTAGGGTCCGTGAAGCGTGCGCGCGTAGGCGGCCGCCGCCAGGACGAGCGGCACGAGGAGCAGCAGGGTGGGGAGGGATCGGCGGCCGGGCATCCCGGGCAGATTACAGCGGGGGCGGCCCGGCCAGGGACGCGATCAGGCCGGGCCCGCGCCGCGCCGGCCCTGGAACAGCTCGCTCATGATCTCCTCGAGCGGCGGCTCCTCCACGGTGAGGTCGGCCACCGGGAGGCCGGACAGGAGCCGTCCCACCACGCTCGCCACCGCGTCGCCCGGGACCCGGAAGACCGCCTGCCCGTCGGCGTGGGAGACGAGCGCCCCGTAGCCCGCCAGGTCGGGGGCGGCCACCGGCTGGCCGAGCCGGACCACCACGCGCTTCTCCGGCCGGACCTCGCGGGAGAGCGTGCGCAGGTCGCCGTCGTAGATGAGGCGGCCCCGATCGATCACCACCACCCGCGGGCAGAGGGCGAGCACGTCGTCCATGTAGTGGCTGGTGAGGACCACCGTGGCGCCGTGCCGCTCGTTGTAGGAGCGCACGAACTCCCGCACGGTCGCCTGCATGGTCACGTCGAGGCCGATGGTGGGCTCGTCGAGGAAGAGCACCCGGGGGCGGTGCACGAGCGAGGCGGCCAGCTCGCACTTCATGCGCTCCCCGAGCGACAGCTGGCGGGTGGGCTTGTCCACCACCGTCCCCAGGTCGAGGAGGTCCACGAGCTCGCGCACGCGCGCCTCGAACTCGGGGCGCGGGATCTCGTAGATGGCCCGGTTGAGCGCGAAGGTCTCGGAGGGGGGCAGGTCCCAGAGGAGCTGCTGCTTCTGCCCCATCACCAGCGTGATCGACTGGAGGAACTCGACCTCCCGCCGCGCCGGGACGTGGCCGGCCACGCGCACCTCCCCGCCGCTCGGGTGGAGGAGGCCGGAGAGCACCTTCAGGGTGGTGGTCTTGCCGGCGCCGTTCGGCCCCAGGAAGCCGACGCGTTCCCCCGCCGCCACCCGGAAGGAGATGCCGTCCACCGCGTGGACCACCTCCTGGCGACGGCGGAAGAGCGAGCGGATCGAGGCGCCCAGGCCGGGCGCGCGCCGGTGCACCCGGTACTCCTTGCGCAGCTCGCGGACCTCGATCACGGCACGCCACGATAAGGGCGTGCACCGCGGGGGGCAACGGTTACAGGATCGGCATGCGTCGACTCGCGTTCCTCGCCGCGCTCCTCGCCGGGTGCGCGCACGCCCCCGCCGGGCCCCCGCTCCGCACGGTCGAGCGGGTGGACCTCTCGCGCTACATGGGGCGCTGGTACGAGATCGCCACCATCCCCATGTCGTTCCAGGAGGGATGCGTGGGCGTCACCGCGACCTACACGCTGCGTCCGGACGGGGACGTGGACGTGGTGAACACCTGCCGCAAGGAGCGGCTCGACGGCCCGGAGCGGCAGGCCACCGCCCGGGCCTGGTCGGTGGATCCGTCCAACGCGAAGCTGGTGGTCCGCTTCTTCTGGCCGTTCACCGGCGACTACTGGATCGTCGATCTCGACCCCGATTACCGCTGGGCGGTGGTGGGACACCCCAGCCGCGACTACCTGTGGATCCTGTCCCGCACCCCGGCGATGCCCGAGGCCACCTACGAGGGCATCCTGGAGCGGCTGCGGGCCCAGTCCTACGACGTCGACCGGCTGGTGCGCACGCCGCAGCCGGCAGACGCTCCGGGCGGGGCCTGAACCACCCCCGGCTCGAGGAGACCCGATGGCCGCGAAGAAGCGCCCCGCCACGAAGTCCGGCCGTCCCCGCAAGCGCAAGGGGGTGAAGCTCGAGCCCACCACCCTCGGCCCGTCCGACCTGCGCCTCTCCGACCCGCCGCCCGCCGTGGCGGAGCTCTCGCGGGCCATCGAGGCCGACGGCGGCGCGGTGCTCGCCGCCTACCGCGAGCCGCTGGGCGGGCACGCGCTCCTCTTCGCCGCGCTGCCGGTGGACCGGGTGGAGCGCACGAGCTTCCAGCGCGACGTCTCCGACGGCCACGTGCGCAAGCTGACGCTCGCCATGGACCGGACCCGGCGCTACCTCGACCCCATCGTCGCCGTGCGCGAGGGCGACCGCTACCTCACGCCCAACGGCGGCCACCGGCTCACCGCGCTGAAGGAGCTGGGCGCGAGGGCGGTGCTGGCGCTCGTCGTGCCCGAGAAGGCGGTCGCCTACCAGATCCTGGCCCTCAACATCGAGAAGGCCCACAACCTCCGCGAGCGTGCGCTGGAGGTGGTGCGGATGTACCGCGACCTGGCCCGGGAGGGCGAGGCGCGCGAGACCGACCTGGCCCTCGAGTTCGAGGAGGCGGCGCTCGCCACGCTGGGGTTCGCCTACGAGAAGCGGCCGCGCCTCTCCGGCGGCGCCTACCATCCCATCCTGCGCAAGGTGGACGCGTTCCTCGAGCAAAGGCTCCCCGCGGGAGCCGCCGAGCGGGAGCGGCGCGCCGACGTGCTGCTCGCCTTCGACGACGCGGTGACCGCCGCGGTGGGCCGCCTCAAGGAGCGCGGCTTCGACTCGCCGTACCTGCGCGCCTTCGTGGTGGCGCGGGTGAACCCGCTGCGCTTCGTGAAGGGCGAGCCGCCCGGCTTCGACGAGCTCTTCGCCCTGATGACGCGCCGGGCCTCCGGGATGGATCCGGGGAAGATCCGCAGCGAGGACGTGGCCCGCAGCGGCGGCGCGCCCGAGCCGGAATGAAGTCGTTGCCGGGCCTGGCCGGGGGGCGTAGAAGCGGGGCCCGGAGGCACCGTGAGCCAGAAGACCCTGATCGTGCTGTTGCTCGTCGCGTCCGCCGCCGTCGCCGGCGTGGGGGCGCTGCTCCTCCGCGACGACGGCAAGGTGACCCCGTCGCCGGCCTCCGCCGAGCCGGCGCGGCGCGGCAC
Source organism: Anaeromyxobacteraceae bacterium (assembly GCA_037443385.1). Classification (GTDB taxonomy): domain Bacteria; phylum Myxococcota; class Myxococcia; order Myxococcales; family Anaeromyxobacteraceae; genus CAIOAK01. Next base: position 6,594 of record JBBIOL010000106.1, on the reverse strand, counting down.
GGCCCCGGGCGACGGCTTCGCCCCGCTGGATCGCGGTGCGGGTCCGGAGCAGGGCGGGTCCGCACGAGGCGGGACCGGGTCGCAGGTCGCGCTCAGCCCGCAGGAGACGCAGGCGCTCACGGCGGCGCTCGAGAAGCTCGCCGAGGAGGCCTCCACCCGCGCCCAGCTGACCGAGGGCGTGCCCCAGCCGTGGCCGATCCGGGCCGCCCAGGCGACCTTCCGGTCCTGCCTGGTGAGCGAGAAGTGGTCGGGTCCCACCGGACCGGGCTCGGCCACCGAGCGGGCCTGCGCCTGCGCCACCCGCGAGGTGCAGAAGCTCTACCCGAAGGAGCCGCCGAACCCGGGCACGCGCAACGCCATCCAGGCCTACGAGCGCTCCGTCCGGGAGCGGATCGCGGCCTGCAACGGGGAGTGACCGGCGCGACCGGCTAGAGGCAGCCGGTCTGGGGGAACCCGGCGTTCCAGTAGCGGGTCCCGCCGTGGCAGCCGGTGGCCGTGCCGGTCCAGCCGTTCGGCCCGGGAGCCGCCGGGTTCCAGTCGGAGAGCGTCGTGGTGTTCACGTTGCGCACGCCGTTCACGTGGAGCGGGACGGCCTCGGGCCCGACCGCGTCGATGGCGTAGCCGGCCGGGTGGCAGACCCCGCAGGCGATGTTCCGCTGCGAAGGCTGCGCGTGCAGGTAGTGCGGGTCGTCGGCAGGCGGGGAGCCGTGGCACGACCCGCAGGCGGCCTGGCTGCCGTCCACGCGGGTCCAGACGGGACGGGTGTTCGTCCCGCCGCCCTGCCGGAGCGTCTGGCCGTGGCAGTAGTTCGTGCAGGTGGCCGAGGCCGCGTCGTAGGACGGCGTCGCCGACCCGGCCGACGCGAGCGGCCCCCAGGCCAGGGTGGCCGGCGTGGTCGCCGTGGGGCCGACGTGGGCGAGGTCGGTGGGCACCGTGTGGCACTCGGAGCAGGCGATGGGGAGCGAAAGGGCCGAGGCCCCCGGCAGGAGGTGGGCCTGGTGCGCGCCAACGCCGGGGAGGGTGGTGGCCGTGCCGCCGGTGCGATCGACGGGCGGCGCGGCCTTCACGACCGCCGGCGTGCCGGGCGGCAGCACGCGGGTCGCGTCGCCGTGGCAGGCCGCGCAGTTCGTCGCCAGATCGGCCACGGTGAGGTTCACCACCCCGTTCACGTGCACCGTGCGATCCACCGAGGTGGAGGTGTAGCCGGGGTGGCAGAGCGCGCAGGCGACGCCCGGGGCGACGGCGGGGTGCCAGTCGGTGGTGGGGACCGCCCCGCCCGGAGTGGCGTGGCAGCCGCCGCAGGTCACCGTGGACGGCGGATTCCAGACCGGGCTCGGGACGACGCCCCCGCCGAGGGGGAGCGCCGGGCCGCCGGCGTGACAGTAGACGTTGGAGCAGGTGCGGGTGGAGGCGTCGTAGGTGCCCTGCGCGCCGTTGGCCGCCGCCAGGTCGCCGCGCAGCGTGACCTGGAACCGCGCGTCGTGGCACTGGCCGCAGTCGATCGGGGGGGCGAGCGACGTTCCCTCGAGGTGGACCGTGTGGGCGCCGGTGATGGGCACGATGCCGCCGCCGCCTTCCTGGGCGGGACGGGAATCGCAGGCCGCGAGGCCGAGCACGAGGGTGGCGAGGACCAGGAACGCGTAGCGGGGATGCATGTCGCCTCCGGAGACGGAACGGGCCACGCTACCACGCTCGCGGAGATCCGGCTGCCGCGTGATCGCGCGACGCGGCCTCAGCTCACCGGCCTGCGCGCGCCCTTTCCCGCCACGACGAGCCGCTTCTCCAGCTCGTGCCCGAGGTGCGCCAGATCGGCCGGCGCGATCGCCTCCTCGCAGCGCTGGAAGAGCTCCCGCTCCTCCCAGCGGACGTGCCGCTCGAGGAGGTCGGCGAAGGCGAGCAGCGGCGCCCGCCGGCTGGCCTGCCGGGCGGAGCGCGCCTCGACGAGCAGCTCCCGGAGCTGGCGGTGCTCCTCCTCGAGCCGGCGCAGGTCGGCGGGTGCGAGGTGGCGGGCGAGCAGCTCCTCCTCGGCCGCGATGTGGACGAGGAAGACCGACTCCTCGAACCGGCGGGCGAGCGCCGTGAGCCCGTCGAGGTCCCGGGGCGCGCCGGCCGTCTCGGCGTGACCGGCGATGGCCTTCTTGATCTGGAAGGCGACGAGGAGCGCCTGGTGGTGCTCGCTGGAGAGGGGACGGAGCTCCCGGCTGCGCTTCGCGGCCATGGCCGGATCCTAACCACCCCGGGCGCGTCCGCAGCCTCCTGCCGCGACTTGACGCTGCGCGTCGAGAAGGCTAATCATGCCCTGGAACGCCTGATTCAAGAATCAACCAGGGGGTCGTCATGTCCCACCACCGGAAGCACCGGCACCACCACTCTCGCCCCGCGTCCGACGGGTCGCCTCCTCCCCGGGTGGCCGTGGTGGCCGGTCTGCGGACCCCGTTCGTGCGGTCCGGAGGCGACTTCAGGGACCTCACGGCCGTGGACCTCGGCGCCATCGTGGTGAACGAGCTCGTGGCCCGGAGCGGGCTCCCCCTCTCCGAGTTCGACGCCCTCGTCTTCGGGCAGGTGATCCCCTCCCAGCTCTCCTCCCTCATCGGCCGCGAGGTGGTGCTCCGCACCGAGCTGCCGAGGACGCTGCCCGCCCACACCACCTCCCGCGCCTGCGCCACCTCGCTGCAGGCCGCGACCGAGGGGGCCGACCAGATCCTGCTGGGCCACGCCGACACCGTGATCGCCGGCGGTGCCGAGTCGCTCTCCGACGCGCCCATCTTCGCCTCGCATGCGCTCGCCCAGGCGCTCGTGAACGCCTCGCGCGCCCGCAGCGTGCCCGAGAAGGTGAAGGCCTTCGCCGGCCTCTCGCTGAAGGACGTGGCCCCGGTGCCGCCCGCGCTGAAGGAGCCCACCACCGGCCTCACCATGGGGGAGAGCGCCCAGAAGATGGCCTGGGAGAACGGGATCACCCGCGAGGCCCAGGACCGCTTCGCCCAGGAGAGCCACCGCAAGGCCTCCGACGCCTGGGCGAGCGGGAAGTTCGCCGAGGAGGTGATGGCGGTGGAGGTCCCGCCCCGCTTCCAGAAGGTGGCCGCCGCCGACAACAACGTCCGCGCCGACACCACCCTCGCCGCCCTGGCCGGCCTGAAGCCGGTCTTCGACCGCCGCTACGGGACCATCACCGCCGGCAACTCCTCCCCGCTCACCGACGGCGCGGCCGCGGTGATCCTGATGTCGGAGGGGAGGGCGAAGGAGCTCGGCGTGAAGCCGCTCGGCTTCCTGCGCGCCTACGCCTACGCCGCCACCGACCCGGGCGACCAGCTCCTGCAGGGTCCGGCCTACGCGGCGCCGGTGGCGCTGGACCGCGCCGGGCTGCGCCTCGCCGACATGGACGTGGTCGAGATGCACGAGGCCTTCGCGGCCCAGGTGCTCTCCAACCTCCAGGCCTTCGCCTCCCGGAGGTTCGCCGAGGAGCGGCTCGGACGACCCGAGCCGCTCGGCGAGATCGACCCGGCGCGGCTCAACCCCAACGGCGGGTCGATCCCGCTCGGACACCCCTTTGGCGCCACCGGCGCCCGCATGATCACCCAGGCGCTGCGCGAGCTGGCGCGCCGCGGCGGGCGCCACGCGCTGCTCACCGTGTGCGCCGCCGGCGGTCTCGGCGCCGCGGTCGTCCTCGACGGTCCGGAGGCCTGACATGAACGGCAACGCGTGGAAGAACTACCGGGTCGAGATCCAGGAGGGCGTGGCCACGGTCCTCGTCGACGTCCCCGGCGAGCCGGTGAACACGCTGTCGCGCGAGACCGGCGCCGAGCTCTCCCAGGTGCTCGAGGTGCTCGACCGCGACGCCGCGGTGAAGGCCGTGGTCTTCGCCAGCGGGAAGAAGGACGGCTTCGTGGCCGGGGCGAAGATCGAGATGCTCCGGGACGTGAAGGACGCCGCCGAGGCCGAGGCGCTCTCCCGCGAGGCCCAGGCCGGGTTCGACCGCCTGGAGCGGTTCGCGAAGCCCGTGGTGGCCGCCATCCAGGGCGCCTGCCTGGGCGGCGGGCTCGAGTGGGCCATGGCCTGCCACTACCGGGTGATCGCGAACGACCGGAAGACCCAGCTCGGCCTGCCCGAGGTCCAGCTGGGCGTCATCCCCGGGGCGGGCGGGACGGTGCGGCTGCCGCGACTCGTCGGGATCGCCACCGCGCTCGACCTCGTGCTCGCCGGCAAGACCGTGAAGCCGAGGAAGGCGCTCGCCATCGGGCTCGCGGACGAGTCGGTGCCGCCGCCACTGCTCCTCGAGGTGGCCCGCGCGCGGGCCCGGGCGCTCGCCGACGGGGAGGAGCTCCGCCGCCCCGAGCCGGGCGTGGTGGACCGGCTCAAGCAGGACCCGCAGGCCACGCTGCAGAAGCTGGCGCTGGAGGAGAACTTCCTCGGGCGCGAGGTGCTCTTCCGCCAGGCCCGCCGCCAGCTCCTCGCGAAGACCCGCGGGCACTACCCCGCGCCGGAGGCGGCGCTCGAAGCCATCCAGGCCGGCGTGGAGAAGGGGGCCGAGGCCGGCCTCGCCGCGGAGGCGCGCCTCTTCGGGGAGCTCGCCGTCTCGCCGGTGGCCCGCGAGCTCATGGGCATCTTCTTCGCGACGAACGCGCTCAAGAAGGACAACGGCACGCCCGACCCGTCGGTGAAGGCGCGCCCGGTCGAGTCGGTGGGCGTGCTGGGTGGCGGCCTCATGGGCAGCGGCATCGCCTACGTCACGGTGAACGCCGGCATCCCGGCGCGGATCCGGGAGAAGGACGACGCGGCGGTGGGGCGGGCGCGGGCCTCGGTCGCCGGCGTGCTCGACGGACGCGTGCGCAGGCGCTCCATCGACCGGCTGGAGAAGCTGGCCCGGATGCGTCTCCTCACCGCCGGGACCGGCTGGGAGGGGATGGAGCGCGTCGACGTGCTCGTCGAGGCGGTCTTCGAGGACCTCGCGCTCAAGCAGGACGTGCTGCGCACCTTCGAGTCGGTGAACCCGGGCGGCATCTTCGCCACCAACACCTCGTCCATCCCGGTGGGCGACATCGCCTCGGCCTCCGGCCACCCCGAGACCGTGCTCGGGATGCACTACTTCTCGCCGGTCGACAGGATGCCGCTGCTCGAGGTGATCGTCACGCCGCGCACGGCGAACGAGGTCACCGCCACGGCGGTGGCGCTGGGCAAGAAGCAGGGCAAGACGGTCATCGTGGTCGGCGACGGCCCGGGCTTCTACACGAGCCGCATCCTCGCCCCGTACGTGAACGAGGCGGTGATGGCGCTCCTCGAGGGGGCGTCGGTCGAGGACGTCGACGGCGCGCTCACCGCCTTCGGGTTCCCGGTGGGGCCGGTGACCCTGCTCGACGAGGTGGGAATCGACGTGGGCGCCAAGGTGGCCAAGGTGATGCACGGCGCCTTCGGCGAGCGCATGGCCGTCCCGGAGGCCATGGGGAAGGTCCTCGAGTCGGGCCGGCTCGGCCGGAAGAACGGCAAGGGCTTCTACACCTACGGCGATCCGCAGCGGAAGAAGACGGTCGATGCGACCGTCTACGACGTGCTCCCGGGAGGCCGCCGGCGCCGCCGCGCCGACCGCGAGGACGTCGCCGAGCGCTGCGTGCTGCAGATGGTGAACGAGGCCATCCTCACGCTTGGTGAAGGAGTGCTGCGCGGCGCCCGGGACGGGGACGTGGGCGCGGTCTTCGGCCTGGGGTTCCCCCCCTTCCTGGGCGGCCCGTTCCGCTGGGTGGACGCCCAGGGCAGCGCCCGGGTGCTCGAGCGGATGCGCAGGCTGGAGGGGCGCTTCGGCCTCCGCTTCCGGCCCGCGCCGCTGCTCGTCGAGCGGGGCGGGGCGAACCGGCCGTTCCACGGCTGATCCGGCCGGAACACGCCGGGCTTCCGGCTCCCCCCTCCCAAAGGGGGCGGGCGCCACCGCGCCGGACCGCAAAGCCTGCGTGCCCCCGGGCGGACGGGTTCCCGCGCCGTCCGCCCGGCCACCCGCTTCGCAGGCCGTCGCCGTTCCCGGCCCCGCACCGATCCGCGGAGCCGCTCGATCCGGAAATCGCCGGATCCCGGGCGATCCGGGGGCCGCGCCGCACCGGGACCGTGGACGCTCCGTCACCGGGCGCGAATCGTGGACGTCACCGGTCCACGGATCCGGCGTCGCGCGACCGCCGCGCGGGGCGAAACCGTTGCGCGCTCACGACCCGTCTTGGTTACGAACCGTGAAGCACTCACAGGAAACACCCGTCAGGAAAACGCACGCCAGAGGGCATTTCCGTGCCCCTCGATCATGGTGCTCCGGGGCGAAGGGCCCAAGAGGGACCGGTTCTTCTTCCGCCGATCCCGCGGGTGATGGGGGTAATCTCCCTTCCCACGACTTCACCCCGCAGCAGACCACGCGCGACGCGCACGGTTCACTAGAAGTAAAGCAAGCAAGTACCCAAGGAGGCAGTTCAAATGCGAACGTCGAAGCTCATGACCCTCTCCGTGCTGGTCGCGGCAGGCCTCGGCCTGACGGCCTGCTCGGGCAGCACCGGCCCGCAGGGCGCCACCGGCCCCACCGGCGCGACCGGCGCCACCGGCGCCACGGGCGCCACCGGCCCCACC
>JBBIOL010000105.1:0-12269 GCA_037443385.1 Anaeromyxobacteraceae bacterium | reverse complement strand
TGCGGGCGGGGCGCGCCGGCTTGCGGACGGGCTTCGCCTTCGGCGCCCTCGACGCCTTCGCCTTCCTCGCTGCGGTCTTCGCCTTGCCTCGCGCCTTCGCCATGGGAGTCCTCGCTCCGCAGCGGACCGGGTCCGCCTTGCCGCGGCTGGCCAACATAGCGGGAGGCTCCCGGAAGCGTCTACGCCCAAGGCGCGACGCCTCGCGTCATCCCGCTTCGGGAGCTTCCCCGCCCGGCCCGCCCGTGCTACCGGGGCCGCATGAACCTGCTCGTCGCCGACGCGTTTCCGAAGGAGAGGCTGGACGACTTCCGCGCCCTGGGGCTCCGGGTCGACCACCAGCCGGCGGTCCCGGTGGCCGACCTGCCCGCGGCGGCCCGCGAGGCCCGCATCCTGGTGGTGCGCAGCAAGCAGGTGCGCGCCGACGTGTTCTCGGGCGCGCCGGCGCTCTCGCTCGTGGTCCGGGCCGGTGCCGGCGTGAACACCATCGACGTCGCCGCCGCCTCCCGGCGCGGGGTCTACGTGGCCAACTGCCCGGGGCAGAATTCGATCGCCGTCGCCGAGCTGGCCATCGGGCTGCTCGTGGCGCTCGACCGGCGCATCCCCGACAACGTGGCCGCGCTGCGCGCCGGGAGGTGGGACAAGAAGACCTTCTCCGAGGCCGAGGGCCTCTTCGGGCGGACGCTCGGCGTGGCCGGCGCGGGCTCCATCGGGCGCGAGGTGATCCGACGCGCCCAGGCACTCGGGATGCGCGTGGCCGCCTGGTCCCGCTCCCTCGACGTGGCGGCGGCGAAGGCGCTCGGCGTGGAGCGCGCGCCGGACCTGCTCGCCCTGGCCCGCCGTTCCGACGTGCTCTCCCTGCACCTGCCCCTCTCGAAGGAGACCCGTGGCGCCGTGTCGCGCGAGGTGCTCGAGGCGCTCCGCCCCGGGGCCATCCTCCTCAACACCGCCCGGGCCGAGGTGGTGGACGAGGCGGCGCTCCTCGAGCTCGCCCGAGCCGGGCGGATCCGGGTGGGCACCGACGTGCTCGCCGGGGAGCCGGAGAGGGGGCAGGCCGACTTCCGGAGCGAGCTGGCCTCGCTGCCGAACGTCTACACCACCCACCACATCGGCGCCTCCACGGCCCAGGCCCAGGACGCCATCGCGCGGGAGACGGTCCGCATCGTGGCCTCGTTCCTGCGCACCGGACGCGTGCCGAACTGCGTGAACGTGGCCCGCAAGACGCCGGCCCGGGCCCGGCTCGTGGTCCGGCACTACGACAAGGTGGGCGTGCTCGCCAACGTGCTCGGCCTCATCCGGGAGGCGGGGATCAACGTGGAGGAGGTCCAGAACACCGTCTTTGAGGAGGCCCAGGCGGCGTCCTGCGCCATCGACCTCGACGACGTCCCCCCGCCCGAGCTGCTCGCCCGGATCCGCGAGCGCAGGGACGAGATCCTCTTCGTGGACCGGGTGGACCTCTAGCGCGTCCGAATCACCGGAGCGACGCGTTCACCTCGTCGAGCGCCGCGCGGGGCGGACGCACCGCGCGCTCGGGCAGGGTGGCGAGCGCCGCCTCCACGGTCCCGAGGCGGGTGAGGAAGTCGGGGGCGTCCGGGTCGGCGAAGAGCACGCCGGTGAGCACGGTCTCCTCCCCGGCCGACTCGAGGAGCCGGGCCACCGCGCGGGAACGGCTCGACGGGTCGTATTCCGCCTCCAGCTTGCGCAGCCGCAGCTGCGAGCCGTCGTGCATGCGCACCGCCACCGTCGTGCCCGGGTCGTAGTCCACCGCGATGTCCTCGAAGGCCGGGACGAAGGAGATCTCCTGGAGCGGCTCGACCTGCTCCTTCAGGAACGCGTAGCTCTTCGTCGAGCCCTCGTGGTCGTTGAAGGTCACGCAGGGGGAGAGCACGTCGAGGAAGGCGGTGCCCCGGTGGACCAGCGCCGCCTTCAGCATGGCGGAGAGCTGCTTCTTGTCCCCGGAGAAGCTGCGCCCCACGAAGGTGGCGCCGAGCTGGATGGCGAGCGCGCAGGTGTCGATGGGGGGCAGGTCGTTCACCGCGCCCCCCTTCAGCACCGAGCCCATGTCGGCGGTGGCGGAGAACTGACCCTTGGTCAGGCCGTACACCCCGTTGTTCTCCACCACGTACACCATGGGCAGGTTGCGCCGGACGAGGTGCACGAACTGGCCGATGCCGATGGAGGCGGTGTCGCCGTCGCCGGAGACGCCCAGCGCGAGCAGGTGCCGGTTGGCGAGCAGCGCCCCGGTGGCGACCGACGGCATGCGGCCGTGGACCGCGTTGAAGGCGTGGCTGCGGGAGAGGAAGTAGGCCGGGCTCTTCGAGCTGCAGCCGATCCCGGAGAACTTGGCCACTCGCTCCGACGCGACGCCGAGGTCGTAGCAGGCCTCCAGGATGCGCTCGGAGATGGCGTTGTGGCCGCACCCGGCGCAGAGGGTGGTCTTGCCGCCGCGGTAGTCGACCACGGTGAGGCCGATGCGGTTCTGGCGCGGGGCGGTGGTGGCGGTGGGGGGCATCTAGCTCCTCTCCCGGGCGAGGATCGCGTCGGTGACCGAGCGGGCGTCGAGCGGCAGCCCGGTGACGTGGGCCACGGCGCGCAGCCGGGGCCCGTGCTCCGGGGGCAGGTCGAGCCGGAGCAGCGCGCCGAGCTGCCCGTCGCGGTTCTGCTCCACCACGTAGACCCGATCGTGCGCGGCCACGAAGTCCCGGACCTTGCGGGAGAAGGGCCAGGCGCGGACCCTGAGGTAGTCGGTCGCGAGGCCGGCCTCGGCGCGGAGCTGGTCCTGGCACTCCCGCACGGCGGGATCGGACGAGCCGTAGGCCAGGATTCCCACCCGGGCGTCGCCTCCGCCGCGGAGCACGGGCGCCGGCAGGGCCTCCCGCGCGCCGTCGATCTTGCGCGCCAGCCGGTCCATGTTGGCGGTGAAGACGTCGGAGCGCTCGCTGTAGGCGGCGGTCTCGTCGTGACCCGTGCCGCGGGTGAAGTAGGCGGCGCGGGGGTGGTCGGTGCCGGGCAGCGTGCGCCAGCCGATCCCGTCGCCGTCCACGTCCCGGTAGCGGGCGAAGCCCCCCAGCTTCTCCAGCTCGTCCTTGCCGAGCACCTTGCCCCGGTCCATGGGACGCTCGGGGTAGGCGAAGGGCTCGGCCATCCAGTTGTTCATGCCCAGGTCGAGGTCGGTGAGGACGAAGACCGGCGTCTGGAAGCGCTCGGCCACGTCGAAGGCCTCGATGGAGAGCGAGAAGCACTCCTCCACCGACCCGGGCAGGATCAGGATCTGCTGGGTGTCGCCGTGGGAGAGCAGCGCCGTCGAGATCACGTCCCCCTGCGCGGTCCGGGTGGGCAGGCCGGTGGAGGGGCCGACGCGCTGGACGTCGAAGACCACGCCGGGGATTTCGGCGTAGTACCCCAGGCCGGCGAACTCGCTCATGAGCGAGATCCCCGGGCCGCTCGTGGCGGTCATGGCCCGGGCGCCCGCCCAGCCCGCCCCGAGCACCATGCCCATGGCGGCGAGCTCGTCCTCGGCCTGCACGACCGCGTAGGTGGCCTTGCCGTCCGGCTCGTGCCGGTACCTGCGCAGGTAGGCGGAGAGGGTCTCCACGAGCGAGGTGGAGGGCGTGATCGGGTACCAGGCCACCACGGTCACGCCGGCGAAGAGCGCACCCAGCGCGCAGGCCGCGTTTCCGTCGACGACGATCTTGCCGCGGGTGGCGTCCATGCGGGCCACCCGGTGGGGGTGGCGCCGCGGCAGCCTCCCGGCGGCCTCGAAGCCGGCACGGGCGGCGGCCAGGTTCAGGTCCCGGGCCCGCGCCTTCTGCCCGAAGACCCGTCCGATGGCCGTCTCGACCTCGGCCATCTCGATGTCGAGGAGGCGGGCCACCACGCCCACGTAGGCCATGTTGCGCAGCAGCTTGCGCAGCTTCGCCTCGCCGGTGATGGGCTCGACCACGGCGTCGAAGGCCACCGGGTAGTACACCAGGTCTGCGCGGGAACCCTCTAGGGCGAGCGGCGCGTCGTAGATCACCGTCGCGCCCGGGGGCAGGGCGGCCACGTCGTCCCGGGCGGTCTCGGGGTTCATCGCGACGAGGACGTCGACCTCCTTCTTGCGGGCCACGTACCCGTCGCGCGAGGCGCGGATGGTGTACCAGGTGGGAAGACCGGCGATGTTCGATGGGAAAAGATTCTTACCCGAGACCGGGATGCCCATCTGGAAGAGCGATCGCAGGAGCACCGTGTTGGAGCTCTGCGATCCCGAGCCGTTGGCGGTCGCGACCTGCAACGTCACGTCGTTCGTCATCGTGCCGGGGTCGTTAACGCCGACGCCGGGCCCGTGCCACCGCGCCGCTCCGATCAGCGCGGGGCGACGAAGAGGGTGTGCAGGCCGGATCCGAGCGTGCCCCGGGCGTCGAAGAGCCGGGTGCGGACCATGCCCACCCCGTCGCCCTCGACGGTGGTGGCGGCCGCCATGCCCACCCACTCCCCCTCCGGCACGCGCTGCAGGACCACGTTCAGGTCCACCGGGACGAAGGTGTAGCGCCCGAGCGGCAGCTCCCAGCTCACGCCGTTGGCCGAGTCCACCATGGCGACGAGGCGCGTGAGGCCGGTGAGCGGCTCGCCCTCGACGAGCGGGATGCGGCAGCGCGACCACACCGTGGCCGGGCCGGGCCGGCCGAAGTGACCCTCGGTGAATCGCCACTCCAGGGCCTCGCCGTAGGGAAAGGGGGGGAGGCCGGGGAAGAAGGACTGCGGCTGGGGCGGGGGGAGCGGCGGGGCCGGATCCGGCGCGCCCACCGCCGGGCTCCGTCCCGGCTCGGCCAGGATCCGCCAGGCCAGCGCGCGCAGCGCCTCCCGACCGCCCACCTCGGCGCGGGCGGAGAGGAGCTGGATGCGCTTCCCGGGGCGCTCCACGCCCGCGGTGACCCGCATCTCGCCGACCTCGACGGGGCCGAGCAGCTCCACCGAGAGCCGGGCGACGCGGGCGCCGGGAAGCGGGTCGAGCCGCTCGATGGCGTGGGCGAGGAGCGCCGCCGGCGGCCCGCCGTGCTGCAGCCCGGGCGACCAGGGGCCGACGGTGGCCTGGGTGGCCTGGTAGCGCCCCTCCCCCAGCGGCAGGTAGAAGGCGGGCGCGCCGCCCGCGGGCCCCCCGCTCACGGCCGCTCCAGGGCGCGGGCGATGGCCTCCCGCGCCGCGTCGCGCAGCGCGCCAGGGCCCGGGTGGTCGGCGGGGTGGATGGGCTCGAGCACCCGGACCACCGCGTCCATGCGCTTGCGGAGCACGAGGCCGTGCTTGGGCAGGGTCTCGAAGGTGCCGGACAGGGCCACCGGGATCACCGGGACGCCGGCGTCCATGGCCAGCCGGAAGGCGCCCTCCTTGAAGTGCTGGAGCGCGCCGTCGGCGGAGCGCGTGCCCTCGGGGAAGAGCAGGATGGGGATGCCCCGGGCGAGCAGCCCGCGGCAGCGGTGGAGCATCCGGCGCACCGAGTCGGTCGCACCGCGGGTGACGGGCACGTAGCCGTTCAGGGTCATGTTCCAGCCGATGAAGGGGACGCGGAAGATGGAGGACTTGGAGACCCAGCGGAACGGTCGGTAGAGGCCGGACAGGACCAGGATGTCGACGAGCGACAGGTGGTTCGCGACCAGGACCGCGGCCCCGCGCCAGGGGAGCCGCGCGCGCCCCTCGAAGCGGACCCGCCAGAGCGGGTTCGCGTACACGTAGAACGAGCACCAGGCGCAGGTGTAGAGGTGGAGGACCACGCGGCGGCGATCGAACGGGAGGGTGACGACGAAGATCACGAGCGCCACCACGAAGAGCGGCGGCAGCGTGGCCGCGAAGAAGACCCAGTAGATCGCCGAGAAGGCCGCGAGCACCTAGGCCCCCCCGCCGGCCGTCGCCGGGGCCACCGCGTCGAGCACCCGGTGGAGCCCGTGCTTGGGGAGCCGGACGAATCCGGACCAGGCGGCGCCGGCCAGCGAGCCGTCCTCCAGCCAGTCGTGCAGCCACTGCCAGGCGGCCGACGGGTCGCGCTGCACCAGGCCGGCCCCGCTCTCCCGCACCCAGCGCCGGTTGTACCGCTCGTGGACCCCGACCGGGCGGGCGAAGACCAGCGGCAGCCCCAGCGCGGCGTAGAAGGAGAGCTCGGAGGGCTTGGTCCAGAGCGCGTCGGTGGTGGCGAGCGCGGCGTCGAAGCGCTCGAAGTACTCCTCGAGCCCGTCGGCCCGCAGGATCTCGAGCCCGTTCCCGAGCGCCCCCTCCAGCCCCGACGCCTGGACCTCCTCGCGGAAGCGCGCCTCCACCGCGGCGCGCACCCCGGCCACGAGGATGAGCCGGAGGCGCCCCTCCTCGATGGGCGCGCGCATGCCCGGGAGGAACCGGGCGGCCATCTCGGCCTGGGCGCCGGCGCCTCCCACCGCGAAGGTCACCGTGGGCGGGCGGCGCTCCTCCCCGGCGGGCAGCGGCCCGAGGAAGTGGGCCAGCTCCTCGCGGTGGTCGCGCCGGAACGTCCCGGCCGGATCGAGGCGCACGAGCCGCGCCGCCAGGTTGCGACGCAGGATGGAGAGGTCGCGCCCGCCCACCAGCTCGGCCGGCAGGGGAAATCCGGTGAAGGTGACGTTCTCCTCCGGCACCCCGTAGCTGCGCAGGCGCCGGCCCGCCCGCGGGCTCGGCACCAGGTAGCGGATCCCGGTGCGCGCGGCGTCGCGCGGGGCCCAGACCCGGTTGATGTCGCTGTCGGTGACCACGCACCAGACGTTTCCGATGCCGGCCGCGTCGGCGGCGATGGCGGGCGAGTAGAAGGTGGTGACGAGCGGCGCTCCGGTCTCCCGCAGGCGGGCCACCAGGCCGCGGCCGAGCTCGCGGCGGATGAGCCGGTCGAGCGTGGCCACGCCGCGGGTGGGGGCGGAGAGGTCGCGGTACGGGTGCAGGTGCGGGATGTCGGTGACCGAGTCGAGCGCCCAGCGGAACGGGCCGCCCACGACCGGGAGCTGGGAGGCGCGGCTGGTCCACTCGTAGGCGGTGCGGACGCGGTCCCAGACCTTGCGCTCCTCCGGGCCCACCAGCGGCGGCCGGTCCACCTGCGTGATCTCGACGCCCAGCGCGCGCGCGATGGGGCGTGCGGCGCGCAGGTGCCCGTAGCCCATGTCCACGGCCACGACCAGCGGCTTCACGCGGGGAGGATCGGGCGTCGGGGCGGCCGGCGTCGGCATGGGCTCACCCGGACTCTAACCGGGCCCTCCCGGTCGCGCGAGGCGCGTCCCGGGCAGCACCCGCAGCCGGGTCCCGCGCCAGTCCACGGTGCGGCGCACGAAGCCCTCGGCCCAGGCCGCCCCCAGGAGGAGGTCCTTCAGCGGGACCGCCGCGAGCTCCACGGCGCGGAACCCGCCCGGGCGGAGCGCGGCGCCGGCCCGGCCGTCGAGGAGCGCCCGGGCCGCGGCCACCGCGCACCAGGCGAGGGCGGTCCACCTCCCCGGCGCGGCGAGGAGCGCCAGCGTGGCGAGGAGGACCGGGTTGCGCAGGGCCTGGGCGGCGTAGGGCACGGGGCCGACCAGCGTCCGCTGCAGCACCGCCCACCGCCGCGCACGGTGGGTGAACTGGGTCACGGTGCGATCCTGCACCACGTTCTCCACCGGGCGGCTGCAGAGCTCGACCCGCTTCCCGAGCACCTCCGGCACCATCCGTCCCAGGACGTAGTCCTCGGCGAGCAGGTCCTTCACCGGATCGAACCCGCCCAGCGTGGCCAGGTCGGCGCGCCGGAGCGCCATCGACTTGCCCATCACCACGTCCCGGTCGGCGATGGCCTTCGCCGCGGCGATCCCGCCGGCCACCCCGCCGGCGAGGTGCAGGTTCTCGAGCAGCGCGCCGGCGCTCCGCTCCCCCACGCCGGCGATGAGGTGGGTGACGAGCCCCACGGCGGGATCCTCGAGCCGCGCCGCGATCTCGGCCAGGTAGCCCGGGGCGACCCGCACGTTCGAGTCGGACACCACGAGCAGGTCGTGGCGCGCGGCCGCGACGAGCGTGGCGAGCTGGCTCACCTTCGGGTTCATGCCGGTCTCGCCCCCCTGCAGCACCACCCGGAAGCGGCCGGGCCAGCGCAGGGCGGCGGCCCGGGCCACCGGCGCGGCCGGGTCCCCGGCGTCGTGGAGCCCGAGCAGGACCTCGCAGTCCGGCCAGTCCTGGGCGGCGAAGGAGGCCAGGTTCGCCTCCAGGTCGTCGTCCACGCCGCGGAGCGGTTTCAGGACCGAGATGCCGGGCCGCCCCCGCGGGGACGGCGGGCGCCCACCGAGGAGCCGGCGCAGGGCCTGACCCTCCACCGCCAGCACGAGGAGCCCGGCGACGGCCAGGGCGAGGAACGCGACGGCGGCGCCGGTCATGGGCCCGGCACCGGTCTCAGAGGGGCAGGTTCCCGTGCTTGCGGGGCGGGGCGTCCTGACGCTTCGTCCGCAGCATCTCGAGGGCGCGGATCACGCGGGGCCGGGTCTCCTCCGGCTTCAGGACCTCGTCGACGTAGCCGAGCTCGGCGGCGCGGTACGGGTTCGCGAAGCGCTCCCGGTACTCCGCCGTGAGCCGGGCCCGCTCGGCGGCCGGATCGGCCGCCGAGGAGATCTCCTTGCGGTAGACCACGTTCACCGCCGCCTCGGGGCTCGTGACCGCGATCTCGGCGGTGGGCCAGGCCAGGTTCACGTCGGCGCGCAGGTGCTTCGAGGCCATGACGTCGTAGGCCACCCCGAAGGCGCGCCGGGTGATGACGGTGACCTTGGGGACGGTGGCCTCGGCGTAGGCGTAGAGGAGCTTCGCGCCGTGGCGGATGAGGCCGCCCCACTCCTGCTCGGCGCCGGCCAGGAACCCGGGGACGTCCACGAAGGTCAGGACCGGGATCCCGAAGGCGTCGCAGAACCGCACGAAGCGGGCCGCCTTCACCGACGCGTCGCTGTCGAGCAGCCCGGAGAGTACCTCGGGCTGGTTTCCCACCACCCCCACCGGCCGCCCGGCCATCCGGGCCAGGCCGCAGACCACGTTGCCGGCGAAGTGGCGGGAGATCTCGAGGAGGTGCCGGTCGTCGACGACCGCCCGGATCGCCTCCCGCATGTCGTACGCCCGGTTCGGGTTCTCGGGCACGACGGTGCGCAGGAGCGCGTCCTGGCGGCCGGCGTCGTCGGTGGCCGGGCGCGCCGGCGGCGCGGCGGCGGCGCTCCCGGGCAGGTAGGAGAGGACCTCGCGGACGGCCCGGAGCGTGGCCTCCTCCGTCTCGAAGACGAAGTGGGCCACGCCGGACCGGGTGGCGTGGGCCAGCGCGCCGCCCAGGTCCTCCTTGGTGACCTCCTCGTGGGTCACGGCGCGCACCACCTCCGGACCGTTCAGGAACATGGAGGAGACGCCCTTCACCATGAAGACGAGGTCGGTGATGGCCGGCCCGTAGACGGCTCCGCCGGAGCAGGGGCCGAGGATCACCGAGATCTGCGGGACCACGCCGGAGGCGAGCGTGTTGCGCAGGAAGACGTCGGCATAGCCGGCCAGGGCCTCCACGCCCTCCTGGACCCGGGCGCCGCCGGAGTCGTGCAGCCCCACCACCGGGCAGCCCACCGAGACGGCGAGGTCCATCACCTTGCAGATCTTCTCGGCGTAGGCGCGGGAGACCGAGCCGCCGAAGACCGTGAAGTCCTGCGCGAAGACCACCACCGGGCGGCCGTCCACGAGGCCGTGCCCGGTGACCACGCCGTCGCCGGGGATCTTCTGCCGCTCCATCCCGAACTCGGCGCTCCGGTGGGTCTTGAACCGGTCCACCTCGACGAAGGAGCCGGGGTCGAGCAGGAGGTCGATGCGCTCGCGGGCGGTCAGCTTCCCCGCCTCGTGCTGCCGCGCCACCCGCTCCTCGCCCCCGCCGCGCTCGGCGGCCGCGTTCATGGCGTCGAGCAGCGCGCGGCGCGGGTCGGGATCGACGGGCTTCGACATGGGGGTCCGAGGATAGCGAGGCCCGGGCTAGAGCGCGAGCCCCTCCTCCCGCCACCAGGAGGCCCAGCTGCGGGCGGCACGCTGTCGCTCGGCCTCGGGGCCGTCCGGATCGTAGGGCTCGGGCGGGTCACCGGCGAGGCGCAGCTCCGCGGCGGCCCGCCGGCGCAGGTCGGGCTCCGGGCTCGCGAGCGCCTGGAAGAGCCAGCTCGCCCTCGGCGCGGCGCGCCACTCCCGCCACCAGGCGATCCAGCGGATCGCGTCCGGGCCGAGCCGCTGCAGGGTGATGGCGGTGAGCGCGTCGGACGCGGCCTCGGCCAGCTCGCCGCCGGAGTCGAGGAGGTGGATCAGGACCGGGACCGAGTCGGCGTCGCGCAGGATGGCGAGCGCCCGGGCGGCGCGGCTCGCCTTCACGGGGCGTCCGGATGCGAGGGCCCGCCGGATCTCGGCCACGGTGGTGCCGTGCACCGGGGATCCGCGCGCCGCCGCGACGGCCCGGGCGGCCTCGGCCGCCACGCCCGGGTCGTCGTCCTGGACCCGCGCGGCGAGCGCGGGCAGGGTGCCCGGGACCCCGAGCCGGGCGAGGAGCGCCAGCGCGGCCCGCCGGCGCTCCGGATCGGGATCGGAGAGCAGGGCCTGGAGCGGCCGCTCGGCGGCGCCACCGGCGGCGGCGACACCCTCGAAGATCGGGCCCCACGCCTCCACCGGGATCCCGCTCTCGAGCGACCCGCCGGCCTCCACCGGCCCGGGCAGGCGCTCGACCAGGACCGCCGCCGCCTCCGGGCCCCCGCTGCCGAGCCGCGCGAGCAGCTCCCGGCGGTCCTCCGAGTCCCGCTGGCTCGCCGCCAGCGCCTCGACGATGGCGGGCAGGTCCTCGGCCCGCGCCGTGGCGAGGGCCTCGCCGGCGGAGATCACCTCGTACTCGCCGAGGTCGACGTCGACGGCGAAGCGCAGCGGCTCGGGCTCGGCGCGCGCGGGCTCCACCACGCTCCAGTCCTCGCCCGGGACCGGGCCGGGCCGGATCGCCACGCGTCCCGGTGAGGGATCGCCCGACGTCGGGACCGGGCGAGCCGCCGGCTCCGCCGGGCGCGGCGTGCCGGGCGCCGGGTCGACCGGGGCCGGGGCGGCCGGACCCGGGGCGACCTCGGCGCCCGACTTGCGCTCCCGGATCATCCGCGCGAGCGCCTCGCCGAGGGCGCCGAGCAGCGGGAAGAGCTCCCCCAGGCTGCCGGAGGACACCGGCTCGTCGTCGTCGTCGGCGTAGAGGAGGCAGGCGACGCGCTCGCCCAGGAGGACCGGCGCGACGAGCACGGTGCGGGGCGAGACCCGCCCCAGGCCGGAGAGCACGGCCGCGGTGACCGGGTCGGCCGGGGGCGGGCCCAGGTATGGGGCGCGGGTCTCGAGCGGCGGCCCGAACAGGCCCGGGCTGGCCGGGTCCACGGCGATCCGCCGGCAGGCCTCCCGGGCGCGCGGATCGACGCCGAGCGCGTCCTGGCCCACCACGCCGTCGCGCCGCACGCCGAAGGCGGCCGCGAAGGCGAACCGGTCGCGGGCGGCGCGGAGCGCGACCCGGATCGCCGCGTCGGGTCCGTCGGCCGCGGCCAGCGCTTCCCGCGCCTCCTCCGGGCTCCAGCCCGGCGCGCGCGTCTCGTCGCCCGGCCCGGCGTCGGGGCCGGCCCACGCGAACGGGGCCACGACCGGGGCGACGACCTCCTCGACCTGGAGCGGGAGCGGCGCCGGATCCGCCGGCACGCCCGGGACCGCCGCCCGGCCGGACGGCGAACCGCCGTAGAGCTGGCGCACGAGCGCCCGGACCCGCCACTCCGGGGCCACGTGGGCGCGCAGGTGGAGCGACAGCGTGATCCCGATCTCGTCGAGGAGGCTCGTGTCCGGCGGATAGGGCGTCACCACCGAGAGCTCGCGCCCCTCCAGCGCGAAGGGCGCGATGGCGTGGCGCTCGGCCACCTTGGCCGGGAAGACGCGCCGGGCCCGCGCGTCGGGGGCGGTGAAGGCGGCCTCCGGAGGCGCCGGGAGTCCGGTGACCCGCGCCAGGATCTCGGGGAGGCGCGCCGGGGACACGAGCTGCAGCTCGAGCAGCGCCCCGTCGACGCTGCCCCCGCCCCGGGCCACCCGCTCCGCCACGCGCGACGCGTCGTCGGGCGAGAGGACGCCGTCCTTCACCAGCCGATCGAGGAGCGGGTCGGTCACGTCGCCTCCCCGGGCCGACCCCGGATCACGACCCAGGTCCCGGCCAGGAGGTCGTGCGCTCCCCTCCCGCTCCGGGTGAACAGGGCGACGAGGATGCCCGCGCCGAGCGCCGCCGCGGCCGGCAGGGC
>JBBIOL010000104.1:0-12275 GCA_037443385.1 Anaeromyxobacteraceae bacterium | reverse complement strand
CGCCCGCGCCTCGGCGGGGTTCCCGTCGTCCCAGGCCACCTCGAGGCCGGCCCGGTCGAGCGCTGCGAAGAACGCCTCCCAGCCGACCCGGCCCGCGTTCTCGCCCTCGGGCGCGAGGAGCGGGGCCCCGTCGCGGATCGCCGGCGAGAGGTGGGCCGACCCGGCCAGGTTCAGGACCTCGGCCCGGTCGTGGCTGGCGACGCGCATCACTTCCCGAACGCCCGGGCGAAGCCGATGAGGGCCTCGAGGCAGTTGGTGGTGGTGAGGATCCCGACCAGGTCGCCCTTCTCGTCCACCACCAGCACGCCGTTCAGCTTGCGGTCCTCCATGAGCTTGGCGACGTCGGCGATCTCGTCGTCCGGGCGGACCTTGTGCGGCTTGGGGTTCATGGCCGCGGTGACCGGGGTGCGCGCGAGCAGGTAGTGCACCTCCCAGGTGTCCAGGCTGGTCGCCTTGCTGGGGGTGAAGTCCTTCAGCATCTTCTCGGTGACCACCCCGACGAGCTTCCCGCCGTGCATCACCGGGAGCCGCCGGATGTTCTTCTCCTTCAGCTTGTGGATGGCCTCCACGATGCTGGCGGAGTCCTCGATGGTCATCGGGCTCGGCGTCATCCAGCGCCGGACCTTGGTCATGCTCGGGTCGTTGGTCATGGTCTCTTCAGGCTCCCAGGAACGCCTTCTTGACGTGCTCGTTGCCGAGCAGTTCCTCTCCGGTTCCGGAGAGTACCACCCTCCCGGTCTCGAGCACGTAGGCCCGATGGGAGATGCGCAGGGACTGGAACACGTTCTGCTCGACGAGCAGGATGGTGGTCCCCTGCCGGTTGATCTCCTTGATGATCTCGAAGATGTTCTTCACGAAGAGCGGGGAGAGCCCCAGCGAGGGCTCGTCGAGGAGCAGGAGCCTGGGGTTCGTCATGAGCCCGCGCCCGATGGCGAGCATCTGCTGCTCGCCTCCCGAAAGGGTGCCGCCGAGCTGCCGCTGCCGCTCGGCCAGCCGCGGGAAGAGCGTGAAGGCCCGCTCGATGTTGCGCTGGCGGTCGGGGCGCGTCGCCTTGACGAAGGATCCCATCCGGAGGTTCTCGAGGACGGTCATCTCCGGGAAGATGCGCCGGCCCTCCGGGACCTGGACCAGCCCGAGCTCGACCACCTGGTGCGACTCCAGCGCCCGGAGGTCCTTGCCCTCGAAGGTGAGGGTGCCCCGCGACGGGCGGACGAGCCGGCTCACGTTCTTCAGGGTGGTGGACTTCCCCGCGCCGTTGGCCCCCAGCACGGTGACGATCTCTCCCTGCTTCACCTCGAGCGAGACGTCCCAGAGCACCTGGAGGTCACCGTAGCTGAAGTCGAGGTTCTCGATTCGGAGCACGGAAGTTCCCCGGTCAGACGTGGGCCTCGCCCAGGTACGCGGTGACCACCTCGGGGTTCGACACGACCTCCTGGGGCGCGCCCTCGGCGAGCTTCTCGCCGGAGTTGAGGACCACGATGCGGTCGGAGATCCGCATGATGGCCTTCATGTCGTGCTCGATCACCATCTGGGTGAGCCCGCGCTTCTTGATGTCCAGGATGAGCTGGATGATGTCCTCGCTCTCGGCCGGATTGAGGCCGCCCATGACCTCGTCGAGGAGGAGCAGGTCGGGCTTGGTGGCGAGCACCCGGGCCACCTCGAGCTTCTTGCGCTCGCCGATGGGTAGCCCGCCGGCCAGGAAGGCTGCCTTGTGCCCCAGCTTCACCACCTCGAGCTGCTCCCGGGCGATCTCGCGGGCCGCCGGCACCGACCCGGTGCGGACGAGCGCCCCCACCACCACGTTGTCGAGCACGGAGAGCTTGGCGAGCGGCCGGACCTTCTGCCAGGTGCGGACCATGCCCCGCTTGCAGACCTGGTCCGGCGTGAGCCCGTTCATCCGCTCGCCCTTGAAGCGGATCTCGCCCCGGGAGGGCGGGTAGTAGCCGGTGATGCAGTTGAAGAGGGTGGTCTTCCCCGCGCCATTCGGCCCGATGAGCCCGAGGATCATCCCCTGGGTCATGGAGAAGGAGACGTCGGAGTTGGCCGCCAGCCCCCCGAAGAACTTGCTGACCGACCGCATCTCCAGGATGGCGCCCGGGGCGGAGCTCACGCGGCACCTCCCGCCGAGGCCCGGGCACGGCGCCTGCGGAGCTGGTTCTTCACGCCGCCCAGCACGCCGTCGGGCATGAAGAGGATGGTGAGCGCCACCAGCACCCCGTAGATGAGCATGTGGGCGTGGGAGAGGTTGTCGCGGAGGAAGCCGCCCACGGCCGAATCGGGGTTCACGATCCCCACGGCCACGAGCAGGTCGGTGAGCACGTTCGAGCGGAGCCCCTCCGACAGGGCGACGAGCAGCGCCGCACCGACCACCGGGCCCAGGATGGTCCCGATGCCCCCGATGATGGCGGTGAGCACGATCTGGACCGAGACGTCGAGGCCCACCGCGGTCTGCGGGTCGATGAAGCCGACGTAGAGCCCGTAGAGGGCGCCGGCACAGGCCGTGAAGAACGCCGACAGGACGAGCGCGACGTTCTTGTACAGGGTGAGCGGGATACCGAGCGAGTTGGCGGCGTCCTGGTCCTCGCGGATGGCCTGGAGGTAGTAGCCGACCTTGGAGCCCTGGAACCAGACGGTGACGAGCACCACCAGCACCGCCAGCCCCAGCCCCGTGTAGTAGTACGGGACCTTCGAGTCGAACCGCGTCACCACCCGGCCGGCGATCTCGAGCGGGGGCACGCTCGAGAGCAGGATCCCCTCGGCGCCGTTGGTGAGATCCTTCCAGTTGAGGGCCGCGAGCCGCATGATCTCGGCCACCGCGATGGAGGCCAGCACGAAGTAGGGCCCGCGCAGGCGGAAGGTGATGCTGCCGACCACGGCGGCGACCACCATGGCGAGGAGCAGGGCCGGCCCGAGCCCCCACCACGGCGCCAGCCCCCCGGTGTTGAGCAGGATGAGCACGGTGTAGGCGCCGATGCCGAAGTACGCCGCGTGCCCGACCGAGTACTGGCCGCCGTAGCCGCCGATGAGGTTCCAGGCCGAGCCCATGATGACCGCGAGGAAGAAGGTCACCATGAGGTGGAGCGCGTAAGGGCTGTCGACGAGGCGCGGGAGGAGGGCCAGGAGGACCACGGCCGCGACGCCGGCCGCGACCGGCAGGACGGAGAGGCCGCGCGGGCGGCGTGGGCGAGCCATGGCGCCTAGGCCCTCGACTTCCCGAAGAGCCCGGCCGGCTTGAAGAGGAGGATGAGCAGGAAGAGGACGTAGACCACGAGGTCCTTGAGGCCGGAGCTGACGTAGGCCCCGGCCAGCGACTCGGTCGCCCCGATGAGCACCCCGCCCACGGTGGCCCCCAGGACGCTTCCCATCCCGCCCAGCACCACGATGACGAAGGCCTTCAGCGTGAAGGGCTGCCCCACCTGCGGGAAGATGTAGTAGGTCGGCGAGATGAGCGCGCCGGCCACGGCGGCCAGGCCGGCGCCGATGCCGGTGGCGAGCACGCTCATCCGCTTCACGTTCACGCCCATGAGCTGCGCGGCGTCGCGGTCCTGGGCCGTGGCCCGGATGGCCTGCCCGGTGTCGGTCTTCATGAGGAACCAGTACAGGACGGCCGTCACCGCCGCGGTGATCACGAAGGAGAGCAGGAGCGGCGTGGAGACCGAGATCTCCCCGACCCGGAAGCTCCCCGACGAGTAGCTGGTCGAGATGATCCGGTAGTCGGAGGTGAAGAGCAGCATCATCGTGTTGCTGATGATGAGGCCGATCCCGATGGTGAGCAGGATCTGGTTCTGCGGCAGCGCGTCCAGGACGCGGTTGATCACCGTCTTCTGGAGCAGCGCCCCGAAGAGGAAGAGCAGCGGGAAGACGAAGACCACCGAGACGAACGGGTCCACGTGGCCGAGGGTGAAGAGGAAGTAGGCCGCGTACATCCCCAGCATCACCAGGTCGCCGTGCGCGAAGTTGATGATGCGCATCACGCCGAAGATGATGGTGAGCCCGACGCCGATGAGCGCGTAGGCCCCGCCCACCAGGATCCCGGACAGGAGCGACTGGAGGAAGACGGTCATCGCGACGGGACGGCGTGCCTACTTCCAGCCCGGGAACGGCCAGATGGGCCTCGCGGTCTGGAGCGCCGCCGGCCAGACCGTGAAGTACTTCCCGTCCTGCACCTGCTCGACGAGCATCTGGTGCCGGTTCTGGTTCTGGTAGCCGCCGTAGTCCTGGAACTTCACCGGGCCGAAGAGGCCGTCCCAGCTCCCGGCGCGCAGGCCGGCCGCGAGCTTCTCGCGGTCGCCCCCGGCCTTGGCCGCCGTCTCGCCCATGATCATCATGGCGATGTAGGCGTTGGCCGCGTGGTAGGTGGGCTCCTTCCCGAACCGCTTCTGGTAGCGCTCCCCGAAGGCCTTGGCCCCGGTCCAGCTCACGTCGGGTGTCCACTGGGTGGAGGAGAAGACCGCGTGGGAGATGTTCCGCTCGCTCGCGAACTGGGCGGTGGAGAACCCGGCGCCCGCGCCCAGGAAGGCCATGGGGACGAGCTGGAGCTCGCGCGACTGGCGCATGAGCGTGATGGCGTCGGCCACGTAGGACACCATGAAGACGAGGTCCGGCTTCTTCTCCTTCACCTTGACCAGGGTGGAGCGGTAGTCCGGCGTCCCCGGGGAGTAGGACTCCTCGAAGACGACCTGGATGCCCTTCTTCTCCGCCTGGGCCTTGGCGCTCGAGCGGCCGGAGGTGCCGAAGTCGGTGTTCTCGGCCAGGATGGCGATGCTCCTCGGCTTGCCGAGCGTGGTGGCCATGTCGAGGAGGATGGAGACGTAGTCGGCGGTGGTGGCCGACACCCGGAAGACGTACTTGTGCCCTTGCCGCGTGATCTCCTCCTTGGCGGCGACCGGGTTCACGAGCGGGACCTTGTACTCCTCGGCCTTCTTGGCGATGGCGTTCGTCACCGCGGAGGTGTAGGCGCCGACCACGCCGACCACCCGGTCCCGGGTGGCGAGCTTGTCCATGGCGGACAGGCCGACCTGGGGCTTGCCGGTGTCGTCCTCCCAGACCAGCTGGACCTGGATCCCCTTGGCCTTCAGGTCCTCCTCGGCCAGCTTGATGCCGTTCGTCAGGTTCTCGCCGATGGGGGCGGCCTGGCCGGTCATCGAGTTGACGACGCCGATCTTCACCTGGGCCCGGGACGTCGTGGGCGCCGCGGCGAGAAGCGCCGTGGCCAGGACTGCGAGGGGGCTGGACCTCATGCGTGTCTCCTCGACCCCGGGAGCGGGGAAACGGATGCGCGACCATAGCACCCCGGACGGGGTGGCTGACTAGGGGGGCGGGACGCCCTCCCGGGCGTGGACCACGAGCACGCTGCGCGTCCCCAGGTTGACCACCCGGGCCGCGTTGGTCCCGAGGATCCGGTCCAGCCCCCGGTATCCGTGGCTCCCGATCACGATCAGGTCGACGTCGAGCCGGTCGGCCGCGGCCAGGATGGCGCGCCAGGGTGGCTCGTCGGTCAGCTCGACGGGTTCCGTGGTCTCGCCCGGACGCGTCTCGACGAGCGCGCGCAGGTCCTCGTCGGCCCGGTGCTGCATGAGTCCTCCCCCCCGGTCGTCCAGGGAGTGGCTGCCGGCCGGGATGTCCGGGGGCACGTACACCGCCCGGTAGACGTGGAGGCGGGCGCCGAACCTCCGCGCGACCTCCCGGGCGGAGGAGAGGACGTACGGCGCGCGGGGAGACGAGTCGATGGCTGCGAGGACGATCCGGAACACGGGCACCTCTAGTGGGCGGACCCGGGGAGGGCCTGGGCCGGCGCCTCGCGCGGGGACTCCGCGCCCCGCCGCGCCAGGAGCACGAACATGGACGGGACGATGAAGAGCGAGAGCGCGGTGGACGAGGCCAGGCCGCCAACCACCGCCAGGGCCAGCGGGCGGTTGGCGGCGGTGCTCGCCTCGAGGCCCAGCGCGGTGGGGAGGAGCCCGATGATGGTGGCCAGGCTGGTCATGAGGATGGGGACGAGCCGGGTCCGGCCGGCGCTCACCACCGCCTCGACCCGGTCCATGCCGGCGTTGAAGCGGTTGTTCGCCTCGTCCACGAGCAGGATGCCGTTCGACATGGCGATGCCGATGACCATGAGCATGCCCATGAGCGCGGTGATGGAGAACCCCTGCCCGGCCGAGAGCAGGGCCAGCACCACGCCCACCAGGCTGGCGGGGATGGTGAAGAGCATCACGAAGGGAAGGCGGAGCGACTTGAACTGCGAGGCCATGACCATGAAGACCACCATGATGGCGAGCCCGATGGCGAGCCCGAGCCCGCCGAAGGTGGTGCGCATCAGCTCCACCTGGCCCACGTAGTGCCAGCGCAGGTCCCGGGTCCGCGGGTCCTCGTGGAGCTTGCGCTCGAGCTCGGCGGCGGCGCTCCCGATGTCGCGTCGCTCGGTCATCATGAGCAGGTGCCCGGCGCGCTCCAGCCCGTTGCGCTCCACCAGGATGGGGCCGGCCGAGCGGACCACGCGCGCGTAGGCGCCCAGGGTGACGGGACGCCCGGCCTCGCTGAGCCGCACCGGCACCCGGGACAGGTCGGCCGGGTCGGTGATGGTGCGCCCGTCGTAGGAGGTGACCACGTAGTAGGACTGGCCGTTGTTGCCGTCCACCCAGACGCTGGGCTGGTTGATGTTCCCGAGGGTGGCCTCCAGCGTGGCCTGGGCAACGGCCCGGGGCGAGACCCCCACCATCCCGGCGAGGGACCGATCGGTCTCCACCCGGACCTCCGGGTACGCGACCTGCGTGGTGGAGTAGACGTCGCCGATCCCCGGTACCGTGCGCGCCACGTCGGCGACCGCGTCCAGCTCCTCCGCCAGCCGGTCCAGGTCGTCGTCGCGCACCTCGAGCGCCAGCGGCGCGCGGTACCCGTTCGCGAACACGCTCGCCACCAGCCCCCCGGGCGCCTGCAGCAGCTCCACGCCGGGGTAGTGCGTGCGCAGGATCTCCCGCGAGCGCTCGGCGATCTCGGCCTGGCTCTGCTTGCGGTGCTCGGGGTCGGTGAGCTGGAGGCGGATGAAGCCCATGTGGGGCCCGGCGTTGAAGCTGCCCATGGCGGCGCGGATGTTCTGGGGCACGCCCACGTTCGTGAGCACGAGCTTCACCGTGTCGGGGGGGAGCTCCGACACGAGCGTCCGGGCCATCTCCTCCAGCCGCTGGGAGGCGGCGCGGATGGACACGCCCGGGGCGAACCGGACGTACGTCCGCTCCATCGACTCGTCGATCTCCGGGAAGAAGGTGCTGGGAAGGCGCGAGGCGACGACCACCGCGCCCGCCACCATGGCCGCCACCGCCCCGAGGAGCCAGGCGCGGTGCGGCAGCACCTGCCGCAGCGCGCGCGCGTAGGCGTCGGCCAGCCGGGCGATGACGCCGCCGACGGTCCTGGCGAACCGCCCCGGCCTGGCCTCGCCCAGGAAGTACCGGCAGGCGAGCGGGGTCACGAGCATGCTGACGAGGTAGCCGGCAAACATGGCCACCGCGACCGTGAGGGCGAGCGGTCCGAAGAGCTTGCGGGCCAGCCCGTAGAGTAGGACGACCGGCAGGAGCACCGCCACCGTGGTCAGCGTGGCCGCCAGGGCGGGGACGGCCACCGAGCCGGCGCCGCGCAGCGCCGCCGTGCGCGGATCCTCCCCGCCGTGCTGGTGCCGGTGGATGGCCTCCAGGACCACCACCGAGATGTCCACGAGGGGTCCCATGGCCAGCGTCAGCCCGCCCAGGGTGAAGGCGTTCAGCGTCTGGCCGGTGGCGTAGAGGACGATGAGGATGATGGCGAAGGAGATGGGGATCGCGATGGCGGCGATGACCATCGACCGGGCGCTCTGGAGGAAGAGGAGGATGACGAGCGAGATGAGGACCAGCGCCTGGACGATCTCCTTCTTCAGCCCGGCGTAGGTGTTCCGCACGAACGTCGACTGGTCGAAGATGGGGACCACCTGCAGGCCCGGCGGAAGGTTCTTGAGCTCTCCGATGGCCTTCTTGACCGCGTCCACGACCTCCAGCGTGTTGCCGCCGGGGATGCGGAGCACGTTCAGGTACACGGCGTCGTTGCCCTGGATGTTCACGGCCTGCGTGAGCGGGGTCCCGGAGTCCTCCACGCGCGCGACGTCGCGGATGAAGACCGGTTGCGACCCGACCACGCGCACCGGGGCGTCGCCGATGTCCTGGACCTGCCGGGCCACGGCGTTGGTGTAGACGTTGGCGTCGAAGGTGGGGGCGATGAACTCCCCGGAGGGGAGGAGCGCGTTCGAGAGGCCGACCGCCGCGGCGACGTCGGCGGAGGTGACGCCCCGCGCCTGGGCGCGGGACTGGTCGACCACCACGTTGATCTGCCGCTGCCGCCCGCCGTTGATGGGGGCGCTGGCGACGCCCGGGATGCCCTCCAGGATGGGCTCGATGTAGTTGAGGGCGTAGTCGTAGAGCTGCGGGCCGGTCAGGCCGCCGCCGTACACCGCCACCTGGATCACCGGCGCGTTGGCCGGGTCCCACTGGATGACGAAGGGCGGCAGGACGCCCAGCGACTTGGGCACCGCCGACATGGCGAAGGCCACGTTCTGCTGGACCAGCGTCTGCGCGGCGTTGAGGTCGGTCCCCCACTTCATCCAGACGAAGATGATGGAGAGGTTGTTGCGCGAGGTGCTCTCGACGTGGTCCACGCCGGGCGTGGCGCTCACGTACTTCTCGATGCGCCAGCTGATGGTCTTCTCCACGTCCTTCGGCCCCAGTCCCGGGGCCAGCGTGCCGACGATGAGCACCGGCGGCGTGAGCTCGGGGAAGGTGTCGACGCTCATGCGCGGCGTCAGCACCAGCGCGAAGACGATGATCCCGATGGAGGCCATCAGGATGGCGATGGGGTTCCGCAGGGCGAGGCCGGTCATGGTGGGCTCCGCCTCAGGGGTGGCCGGCCGGGGCGGGCGAGGAGGCCGCTGGGGCCGGCGGGTTCGCGGTCACGTGCTCCCCGTCCTGGAGGCCGCTCCGCCCCTCGGTCACGACCAGGCTCCCCGCGGCGAGCGTCGGTTCCAGGTAGAGCGTCCCCTGGTCCTCCCCGAGCACGGCGTAGGTCGAGCGCCGGGCCACACCCCGGTCCACCACGACGACGGAGGCCTTGCGGCCGCGCACCGTCGCCGCCGGCAGGGGGATCCCCGTGGCCGGGACGGCCTGGGCCGCGGCCACCGCGACCTCGGCGGTGGTGAACACCGGGAGCCGCCGCCCCGGATCGGGGACGTCCACCTCCACGTGGATGGTCCGCGTCGAGCGGTCGGCCGCCGGCGAGCGACGGGAGACCCGGGCGTCGACCGACGCGCCCGTGGCCAGGATGGTCAGCTTGACGGGGGTGCCGGGCGCGACCGAGGCGAAGTCCGACTCCGGCACGTCGAGGACCACCCGCAGCGTGGAGCGATCGACCACCGAGGCGATCCAGGCGCCCGGCCGGGCGAACGCGCCGGGGTCCATGGCCCGCGCGCCGACCTCGCCGTCGAAGGGGGCCCGCAGCACGCAGTCGTCCACCTCCAGGGCCGACCGGGCCAGCCGGGCGCGCGAGCCCTGCAGCTCCGCCTCCTTGCTGGCGCTCTCCGCGGCCTTCTGCTCCGCCTCGTTGGGGGAGACGAACCCGCCACCGAGCAGCTCGCCCACCCGGGCCGCCTCGTGGGCCACGGCCTGGTGCCGCGCCTCGACGGCGCGGGACTGCGCCGCGATGGCCTTGCTCTCCTCGGCGGCGTTCCGGCAATCGAGGCGCGCGATGACCTGGCCCCGCTTCACCGGCGCCCCGGGCCGCACCAGCACCTCGTCCACGTACGCCGAGACGAGCTGCGGCCCGACGCGGGCCTCCACCCAGGGCTCGATGGTCGCGATGTAGCGCGACACCTGCCGGTAGCTCCCGGCCCGGGCCGCCACCGTGGACACGGCCCGCGGCGTGGCCGCCAGCGCGACCGTGCTCACGCGGGACGCCGAGCGAAGGTAGAGCAGGAAGCTCGCCAGCAGGACGGCGACGGCCAGGGCCACGAGCACCGCGGGAACGGCGAAGCGTCGGCCCCGGCCCGGACCGGTTGCCGGCGGATCGGCGGGAAGCGAGGCGGGGTCGGTCACGGTTCCTCCACGATGAGGCGGGCGAGCAGGGCGCGCTGGCGCGCCTCGTCGAATCGTCCGAGGGCGAGCTGGATCTCGGAGGTGACGCGGAGGGCCTCCGCGTCGGTGAGCTCCACGATGGTCGCCAGGCCCGCCCGGAAGCGGGCGTCGGCCTGGGCGGCGTTGTCGCGCGAGGCCTGCACCTCGCGCTCGAGCGCCACGATGGCCTTCCGCGCGGAGTCCACCGCCACCCAGGCGCGCTGCACGGCGGCGGTCTGCCCCTGCCGGACGAGGTCGAGCTCGGCGCGCCGCACCTCCTCGCGCTGCCGCGAGGCGTCGACCTGCTTCCAGGTCACCCAGTCGAAGATGGGGATCCGCAGGACGAGGGCCACGTCCCAGTTCGGGATGTCCGGAACCCACCCGCCGTGCGGGGCGGCGTCGCGGGGAAGGGCCGGCGGTGCGCCGCCCTCCCGGCCCGAGAAGCTGCCGCTCAGCAGGAGCATGGGCCGGAGCCGGGCGGAGATGGCGTCGGTGGCCGCCTCCTGGGCGTGGACCTGCATCTCGGCCGCCTTCACCACCGGGTCGAGCTCGATGGAGCGCTGGATGGAGGCCTGCAGGGACGGGAGCATCGACGGGGCGGGCGAGCCGCCGGAGGCGTCGAGCCGCTCCTCCGGGATGCCCACCGCGGCGGCCAGGGCGGCCTGGGACGCCACGACGCCGGCCTCGGCCCGGACCCGGCCCACCTCGTAGCGGGCCACGTCGGCGTCCGCCCGGGTGAAGTCGAGCGGGGGTCGGAGGCCGGCCTTCACGCCCGCCTGCGCCTGGTCGCGATGCACCCGGGCGCGCTGCAGCGCCTCCTCCGACGAGCGCAGGACGGAGCGGGCGGCCTGGACCGCGAAGAACGACTCCTCCACGCCCAGGGCCACGCCCATCTCCTGGGCCTGGGCCGAGGCCCGCTGGTAGCCGGTCACCACGTCGTCGAGCGCAGCATCGGCCGCGACCCGGCCGAAGTCGAACACCTGCTGGGTCAGGCTCACCGCGGCGAGCGTGGACGGGTAGCCGTCGAGGGGGCCCGTGGCGGAGACCGGGGTCCCGCCGATGCGAGGGAGGTCCACGCCGAGCACGCCCAGGTACGAGGCGGTGGTGTTGTTGGCCGTGCCCACGAGGAGCTGGCCGGTCGCGGCGACGTACGGCGTCCAGCGCGCGCGCGTGGCCCGCGCGTCCGCCTCGGAGGCCTGGACGCGGGCCAGGGCGGCGCGGACGGCGGGCTGGTGCTCCCTCGCGTACGCGAGCGCCTCCGGCAGCGTCATCGACCGAACGGGCCGGTTCGGTGGCCCCTCGGCCGCCGATGCCTGGGCGAGGACGGCGAGGGCGGCGAGTGCCGCGACGAAGATCGTCCGGATGGGAGGCCGCGCGTGGGGGGTGGACATGGCCATCCCCCGGAAAAGCACGCCGCGGGCCAAGACCCCGTGCCAGGCATTTCGCACCCTTGGGCCTCGCGGCCCCGTCCGCATGCGGAAATTCTCCGAAGCGCAGAGGGAATTTTTCCGTTATTGGCCGGAGGGTCCACCAAAAGCCCCGCAACCCCGGCGGGTTCGGCGTGCGGGACTCGGTCCGGATCTTGCTGTCCCATCCGTCGAGATGAGGATCGCCGTCCTGCCACCTCTCGCCGCGAGCGCTGCTGGTCCGGCATCCCGTCCGCGCGGCGCGTCGGTGCGACTCGCGGTGTTCGTCCTGGCCATGGCCGGCCTCATCGCCTTCGTCGCCGCCATCGCCTACCTCGACGAGGAGCGCGAGTCGGGTGCGGCGCTCTCCGAGTTCGCCGAGGAGCAGGCCAACCTCGCCCGAGGCGTGGCCGCCTCCCTCGCATTCCCCGGAACGGCGTCGGTGCACGGCGAGGCGTGGACGCCCGGGGCGCCCCCGCCCGACCGCCTCGTCCGCGGTCTGGCCGCGCTCGAGCGGCCGGGGTCGGTCCGTGTCCTCCTGCGGCCGCCCTCGGGCGCGGACCTCCTCGACCTGGAGGGGCGCCGGGTCCCGTCGACGCCGCTACCGGGGGCCTTCGAGGCGGGCCTCGCGTCCATACGCCTCTCGCGCGACGAGGCGGCCGCGGCCGGGCTCCCGCCGCGGACGGCCGTCGCCGGCCTGGCCACGGTCGCCCCCGCTCCGGGCGGGCCCTGGGGCGTCGCCGTC
>JBBIOL010000103.1:0-12284 GCA_037443385.1 Anaeromyxobacteraceae bacterium | reverse complement strand
GCGCGGGCCGTCTCGGGGAGCTCCTCGGCGGCGGGCAGGCGGGCCCGCTCCTTGCGGACGAGCGCCGCGGCCACCGACAGCGGCGCCCGGGCCTCGATGAGGCGCCGGGCCGCCTGCAGCTCCTCCTCGGACGCCTCCCCGGCCAGGGTGGCCACCTCGGCGGCGAGCCGCTCCTCGTCCCGGGCGCGGATCTCCTCGGCGGTGGGGACCGGCAGCCAGGTGGCGCGCCCCCCGGCGGCCTTCAGCATGCGCTCCAGCCGGAAGCGCTCGCGCGGGACGACGAGGAACACGGCCCGGCCCTTCTTCCCGGCCCGGCCGGTGCGCCCGCTCCGGTGCTGGAGCGCCTGCGGGTCGCGGGGCGGGTCGGCGTGCACCACCAGCTCGATCCCGGGCAGGTCGAGACCGCGCGCGGCCACGTCGGTGGCCACCAGCACCCGGGCGCGGCCGTCGCGCAGCAGCTTGAGCGCGCGGGTCCGCTCGCCCTGGGTGAGATCGCCGGCGATGCCCACGGCCGGGAAGCCGCGCTCCGACAGGCTGGAGGCCACGTGGTGCGCCCCCTCGCGGGTCGCGCAGAAGACCAGCGCGCGCTCCGGGTCCTGCGCCCGCAGCACGTTCACGAGCGCGTGCTCCCGCTCCCGATCGGCCACCACGTGCGCGTGCAGCGCGATGTCGGCGTGGGCCTCGCCGGGGGGCGTGGCGGCCACCCGCGCGGCCTCGCGCGTGTACTTCTTGGCCAGCTCCAGGATGGGGCGGGGGAGGGTGGCCGAGAAGAGCACGGTGCGCCGGTCGGCCGGCGCCGCGCCCAGGATGGCCTCCAGCTCCTCGCGGAAGCCCATGTCGAGCATCTCGTCCGCCTCGTCGAGCACGAGGAACCGCACGGACGACAGGTCCAGGTTTCGGCGGTCGACGTGGTCGCGGATCCGGCCCGGGGTCCCGACCACCACGTGGCAACCGGCCGCGAGCGCCCGGGCCTCCCTGCGCGGGTCCATTCCCCCGACGGTGTGGAGCACGCGCCCGCCCGCGTCGGCGAGCAGCCAGGCGAGCTCCCGCTGCACCTGGACCGCGAGCTCCCGGGTGGGCGCGACGACGAGCGCCAGCGGGGCACCGGCCTCCGGGAACGCCGGCGCCTCGCCGAGCAGGGTGTCGGCGAGCGCGAGCCCGAAGGCCACCGTCTTCCCGGAGCCGGTGCGGCTGGAGACGAGCAGGTCCCGGTCGCGCAGCCCGGGTCCGAGCACCTCCGCCTGGACGGGGGTGGGTTCCGCGTAGCCGCGGGCATCGAGTGCGCGCCGGAGCGCGGGGTGCACGCCGAGGTCGGCGAAGCTCATGCCCGACGCTATCACGGGAGCCGCTCCAGCTCCCCGGCGAGCCGCTCCCACTCGGCGTACAGCCGCTCGAGCTCGGCCTCGGCCCGCTGCCGGGCCTCCACGTGGGGCCGCGCCCGGGAGAAGTCCTCGTAGATGGCCGGGTCGGCGAGCGCCTCGGTGGCCTGCCGCTGCACCGCCTCCAGGTCGGCGATGCGATCCTCGGCGGCCTGGATGGCCTCGCGAAGCGGCTTCTCCAGGCGGTACCGCGCGTTGCGGGCCTCGGCCTCCGCGCGCCGCCGCTCCCGGTCGCCGCCCCGCTGCGCCGGCTCGCCGCCACCCGCTCCCGCCGTCTCCGCGGCCGCGGCCTCGACCTGCCGCTGGTGGTAGAGCCAGTCGTCGAGGTTTCCCGGGAAGGGCAGGATCCCGCCGTCCTTCACCTCCCACACCAGCGTCGCGAGCCGGTTCACGAAGCTCCGGTTGTGCGAGACGAAGACCATGGTCCCGCCGTACCCGGCGAGCGCCTCGATGAGCGCCTCCGAGGACGCGATGTCGAGGTGGTTCGTGGGCTCGTCGAGGAGCAGCAGGTTCGTGGGGCGCAGCAGGAGCTTCGCGAGCGCCACCCGGGATCGCTCGCCGCCGGAGAGCACGCCCACGCGCTTGTCCACGGCGTCGCCGGAGAAGAGGAACGACCCGGCCACGCTCCGCACCCAGCTCTCGCCCTGCTCCGGGACGACGTCCCACAGCGTGCGCAGGACGGTGCGGTCGGGGTCGAGCGTGCCGAAGGTGCGGGCGACGCCGTCCTGTGGCGCGTGCTCGTCCCGCTCGAAGTGGTGCTGCGCGTAGTACCCGGCCACCACCCCGTGGCCGAGCCGGACCGTGCCCGCGTCCGGCGCGAGCTCCCCGGCGAGCAGCTTGAGGAGCGTGCTCTTCCCCGCGCCGTTCGGGCCGATGACGGCCACCCGCTCCCCGCGGAGGACCTGGGCGTCGAGCCGGCGGTAGACCGTGACCGGGCCGTAGCTCCGGGACAGCCCGTCGACGCGCAGGACCTCGCGGCCCGACCGGGGGGCCTCCGGGAAGCGGAAGAGCGCCGTGTCCTGCTGCTCGTGGAGCTCCACCGTCTCCATCCGGTCGAGCATCTTCTGCTTCGAGCGGGCCTGCGTGGCCTTGGTGTTCTTGGCGCCGAACCGCTCGATGAAGCGCTCGAGCTGCGCCCGGCGCGCCTCGATGCGGGCGGCCCGGGCCACGAGCTGCTCCTCCTCCTCGGCGCGCAGGCGGCGGTAGTCGTCGTAGTCGCCCACCCAGCTCCGGACGCCCTCCGGCTCGAGCGACAGCACGCGATCGATCTGGCGGTTGAGGAAGAGCCGGTCGTGGGAGACGAGCACCATGGCCTTGCGGGTGCCGCGCAGGAAGTCCTCGAACCAGGCCAGGGTGGGGACGTCGAGGTGGTTCGTGGGCTCGTCGAGGAGCAGGAGATCCGGATCCTGGAGCAGGAGGCCGGCCAGCGCGGCGCGCATGCGCCACCCGCCCGACAGGGTGCGGGTGGGGCGGTCGAGCCGGTCGGTGGCGAAGCCCAGGCCGGCCAGGATCCGCTCGGCCCGGTGGCGGCCGAAGCGCTCCTCGAAGTGGGACAGCTCGTCGTGCAGTCCGGCCAGCGCCTCGGAGAGCTCGAGCCGCTCCTCGTCGGACCCCGCACCCGCCAGCGCCGACTCGGTGGCGGAGAGGCGCGCCTCGAGCGCGTCCCGCCCGGGAACCGAGGAGAGCACCGCGTCGACCACCGTCCCCTCCGGCAGGGAGGACACGTCCTGCGGGAGGTATCCGACGCGGGACCCGCGCCGGAAGACGAGCGCGCCCCCGTCCGGCGCGCGCTCGCCGGCCAGGATGCGGAGCAGGGACGACTTGCCCGTGCCGTTCGGGCCGACGAGCCCGATCCGGTCGTGGGGACCGATGGCGAAGGAGTCCCCGTCGAGGAGGACGTCGGCGCCGAAGGCCAGGTGCAGCTCGCGTGCGGAGACCAGGCTCATGAGAATTCACACTTCTTCACCCATGAAGCCCGCGGAGGCAAGCGCCCGCGCGGCTATGATGCGCGCGTGTCCAGGGAAAACACCCTCACCGCGCTCCTCGTGGAGGACGACGACCGGCTGGCGTCCCTCACCGCCGAGTACCTGTCCGCGCACGACGTCATCGTCACCCGCGCCGCCGACGGCGTGACCGGGCTCCAGGAGGCCCTGCGGCGCCGCTACGACGTGGTGCTGCTCGACCTCATGCTGCCCGGCAAGGACGGCCTGGAGGTCTGCCGCGAGCTGCGCGGCCAGTCCGACGTCCCCATCGTGGTGCTCACCGCACGCGGAGACGAGGCCGACCGCGTGGTGGGCCTCGACCTCGGCGCCGACGACTACGTCTCGAAGCCCTTCTCCCCGCGCGAGCTGCTGGCCCGCATCCACGCGGTGGTGCGCCGCGCCCGCGGCCAGTCCGGGCCCGCGCTCCGCTCCATCCACGTCGGCGCGCTCTCGCTCGACCCGGGCGCGCGTCGCGTCACCGTGGACGGCCAGGAGATCGTCCTCACCGGCTACGAGTTCTCGCTGCTCTACGCGCTCGCCTCCCGCGCGGGGCGGGTGCTGTCGCGGGAGCAGCTCATCGAGCTCGCCGGCGGCAGCGCCGAGGAGGCCTTCGACCGGTCGGTGGACGTGCACGTCTCGCGCCTCCGGCAAAAGCTGGGCGACGACCCGAAGAACCCCCGCATGCTGAAGACCGTCCGCGGCGCCGGCTACATGCTGGCGGCGGAGGGCGTGTGAGGCCGCGGGGTCCGGGGTCGCTCGGCCTCTTCTGGCGCGTCTACCTCGCCGGGCTGGGGCTGCTCGCCCTGGTGGCGCTCGCGAACGCGGTGGTGGGCGCGCTCACCGCCCGGAACCCCACGGTCCGGAGCACGGGGAAGCTCACCGTGTTCGCCGCCGACCACATCGCCGACCACCGGGACGACCCGCGGCGGATCGACGCCGAGCTCCGGCAGATGGCGGAGGCCTTCCGGGTGGACATGGCCTTCCGCCACGACGCCGGCCGCGTCGTGGCCAGCGTGGGCGAGCCCCCGCCGATGCCGGAGAAGGAGCTCGCCCGGCTCGGGGACGCCCTCGTCACCTTCACCGTCGACGACCGGCCGGTCTGGGCCGCCCGGGTCGAGGGCTCGCCCCCGGCCTACGTCATCGTGGCCGGGGCCCCGCGCGAGTTCCCCCTCGAGCGCGCCGCCGCGTCCATCTCGGCCTGGCTGCTCGTCCTCGCGCTCGCCGCCTTCCCGCTGGCCCGGCTCATGGCCCGGCCCATCGAGAAGCTCACCGTGGCGGCGCGCCGGCTCGGGGCGGGCGACCTCTCGGTCCGCAGCGGGATGCACCGCGGGGACGAGGTGGGCCAGCTCGCCGCCGCCTTCGACGACATGGCGGCACGGCTCGAGGGGCTCGTCCGCTCGGAGCGGCAGATGCTCGCCGACGTCTCCCACGAGCTGCGCACGCCGCTCTCCCGGATCCGGGTCGCGCTCGACCTGGCCGCGGAGGGGGACGTGGCGAGCGCCCGCCGCTACCTCCAGGAGATCCGCATCGACCTGGAGGAGCTCGACCTCCTCATCGGCGACGTCCTCACCGCCGCCCGCCTGGACCAGGCCGGCGGGCGTGGCGAGGTGCCGCTCCGCCTCCAGGCCGTCGCCCCGGCGGACGTGATCGCCCGAGCCGTGGAGCGGTTCCGGCGCGCCCACCCGGCGCGCAGGCTCGAGGTGCAGGTGGAGGGCACGCTGCCCGAGGTCACGGCCGATCCGGCCCTCCTGCGCCGGGTGCTCGACAACCTCCTCGACAACGCCGCGAAGTACTCCGAGGCGCCCACCCCGGTGGAGCTCGGCGTCCGCCCGGACGGCGACGGGATCGCCTTCGCCGTGCGGGACGAGGGGATCGGCATCGAGCCGGCCGACCTGCCGCGGCTCTTCACGCCCTTCTTCCGGACCGATCGCAGCCGGGCCCGGGGAACCGGGGGCGTGGGGCTGGGGCTCGCGCTGGCCCGACGCATCGTCGAGGCGCACGGGGGAAGCATCGCGGTGGAGAGCCGGACCGCGCTCGGCACCACGGTGACCTTCCGCATCCCCGCCACGGCGTAGCCGCCCCGCCCGGCCGCGGGACGGGGCCGCAACCCGGACTCAGGGCTCGGCGTGGTGCGGGTAGGGCACCCGCGTCGGCGGGACGAAGTTCTCCTTGATGGACCGCTGCGACACCCAGCGCATGAGGTTGGACATGGCGCCGGCCTTGTCGTTCGTCCCGCTGGCGCGCGCCCCGCCGAAGGGCTGCTGCCCCACCACCGCGCCGGTGGGCTTGTCGTTCACGTAGAAGTTCCCGGCGGCGTTCTCGAGGGCCCTCGTCATGCGCACCACCGCCGCCCGGTCACGGGCGAAGATGGCCCCGGTGAGCGCGTAGGGCGAGGCGGAGTCGCACAGGGCCAGCGTCTCGTCGAGCCGGGCGTCGTCGTACACGTACAGCGTGAGGACCGGCCCGAAGATCTCCTCCTCCATGAGGCGGAAGCGCGGGTTCGAGGTCTCGACCAGGGTGGGCCGGATGAACCAGCCCTCCGACGCGTCGCTCGTCCCGCCGGCGAGGATGCGCGCCTCCGGGGACGACCGGGCCGCCTCCAGGTAGGCGCCGATGCTCTCGAACGCCTTGCGGTCGATCACGGCGCCCACGAAGGTGCGGAAGTCGGCCGGGTCGCCCATGCGCAGCGCCTCGGTCTCGGCCACGACCCGGTCGCGGACCTCGGGCCACAGGCTGCGCGGCACGTAGGCCCGGGACGCGGCGGAGCACTTCTGCCCCTGGTACTCGAAGGCCCCGCGGACGAGCGCGGTGACGAGCGCCGGGACGTCGGCCGACGGGTGGGCGAAGACGAAATCCTTCCCGCCGGTCTCGCCCACGATGCGCGGGTAGCTCCGGTAGCGGGGCAGGTTCCCGGCGATGGTGCGCCACATGCCCTGGAAGACCCCGGTGGACCCGGTGAAGTGGATACCGGCGAACTCCGGGTGGGCGAGGACCGGATCGCCGACGGCGGCGCCGGCACCCGGGAGGAAGTTGAGGACGCCGGGGGGCAGGCCGGCCTCCTCGAGCAGCTTCAGGATCCACCAGTTGGAGAGCAGCGCCGTCGAGGCCGGCTTCCAGAGCACGGTGTTGCCCATGAGCGCCGGGGCGGTGGGCAGGTTGGCGCCGATGGCGGTGAAGTTGAACGGGGTGACCGCGAAGACGAACCCCTCGAGCGGACGGTGCTCGACGCGGTTCCAGACGCCCGGCGCGGAGGCCGGCTGCTGGGCGTAGATCTCGCCTGCGAAGGCCGCGTTCCAGCGCCAGAAGTCGATCACCTCGCAGGCGCTGTCGATCTCCGCCTGGAAGACCGTCTTCGACTGGCCGAGCACCGTGGCCGCGTTCAGCACCTGGCGCCACGGCCCGGCGAGCAGGTCGGCGGCCTTGAGGAAGACGGCGGCCCGGTCGGTCCAGTCCCAGGCGCTCCACTCGACCCGGGCCTCCCGCGCCGCGCGTGCGGCGAGCGCCACCTCCTCCGGCCCGGCCTGGTGATAGCGGGCGAGCACGTGGCCGTGGCGGTGGGGCATGCGCACCTCCGCGACGCGGCCGGTGCGGATGGCCTTCCCGCCCACCACCACCGGGATCTCGATCTCGGTCGCCGCCATGGAGGCCAGCCGGGCCTTCAGGTCGGCCTTCTCCGGGCTGCCCGGGGCGTAGTGGAGGTTGGTCTCGTTGCGCGGCGGGGGGACGTGGAATCGGGCGTTGGGCATGTGGGCTCCGTTCGGCGCCGGAAGATAACCCCTTCCGGCCGGGCGGGCTCGCGGAAGCACGCCGTCTTCGGCTAGGCTCCGCCGGGAACCCGGAGGCCGCGACCCGCGCGGGGCGCGGCCCCGAAACGAAAGGACCCCCCGTGAAGACCCGCATCGTCGCCGCCCTGGCCGCCGTCGCCTTCGCCACCACCGCCCTCGCCTACCAGGTGACCGGCGAGGTGGACGCCGTCTCCCCCACCAGCATCACCGTGAAGGCCACCGGTGGGAAGAACAAGGGCGAGAAGTTCGAGATGGCCCGCACCGCCGACACCAAGGTGTCCGCGGAGCCCAAGAAGGGCGACAAGGTGACGGTGGAGTACGTCATCACCGCCCGGTCGGTCGAGGTGAAGGCCGACAAGCCGGCGAAGAAGAAGTAGCCGCCCGGGCAAGGGGGCGCCGGGGTGGCCTACTCGTCGCCTCCACGGGCCAGCCCGTGCTTGTGCAGCTTGTCGTGGAGGGTGACCCGGGAGATGCCCAGCCTGCGCGCGGCCTCGGTGCGGTTGCCGCCGGCCGCCCGCAGGGCCTCCACCACGAGCCCCTTCTCGAAGGCGTCGACGCGCGCCTTCAGGGTCATGGCCGGCTCCTCGTCGCGCTCCCGGTTGGAGTCGCCGCCCGGGGGCAGGAGCGACGGGTCGAGCGCGCCCTCGTGGGAGAGCGCCACCAGCTTCTCGATGGCGTGCTCCAGCTCGCGCACGTTGCCGGGCCAGCTCCAGGCGGCGAGCCGGGCGAAGACCTCGTCGCCGGCGAGCAGCGGGCCGGTGCCGAATCGCTCCGCGAAGCGCGCCAGGAAGTGGCGGGCCAGGAGCGGGATGTCCTCCGGGTGCTCCCGCAGCGCCGGCACGTGGAGGTGGACCACGTTGAGGCGCCAGTAGAGGTCCTCCCGGAAGGTGCCCCGGGCCACCCGCTCGGCGAGGTCGCGGTGCGTGGCGGCGATGACCCGCACGTCCACCTTGCGGGCGCGCTCCTCGCCCACCGGCCGCACCTCGCCCTCCTGCAGGACCCGCAGGAGCTTGGCCTGGAGGGGAAGCGGCAGCTCGCCCACCTCGTCGAGCAGGATGGTCCCGCCGTCGGCCTCGCCGAACAGCCCCACGCGGGCGCGGACCGCCCCGGTGAAGGCGCCGCGCGCGTGGCCGAAGAGCTCGGCCTCGGCCAGCTCTGCGACCAGCGAGGCGCAGTTGAAGCGCACGAAGGGGCGCCCGGCGCGCCGCGAGGCCTGCACCAGCGCCTCGGCCACGCGCTCCTTGCCGGTGCCGCTCTCGCCGGTGAGGAGCACGGCCACGTCGCGGGGGCCCACCCGCGCCACGAGGGAGGCCAGGCGGCTCATGGCCGGGGAGTCGAAGACCATGGTGCGGGAGAGCGCCAGCTCCCCCGCCAGCTGCTCGTTGCGCGCCCGCAGCCGCGCCGCCTCGGTGGCCCGGCGGACCACCGCGAGCAGCTCCTCCGGCTCGAAGGGCTTGCGGAAGTAGTCCCAGGCGCCCGCCTTGATGGCCTCCACCGCCTGCCGCTCCGAGCCGTGCGCGGTGACCAGCACCACCCGCGGCGCCGAGGGGCCGGTCCCGATGCGGCGGAGAAGCTCCATGCCGTCCATGCGCGGCATGCGCAGGTCGGTGAGCACGAGGTCGGGGGAGAGCTCCTCCAGCCGGGCCAGCGCGGCGACGCCGTCCTCGGCCTCGGCGACCTCCAGCCCCTCCGACTCCAGGATCTCGCGCAGGGTGTAGCGGACGCCGGGATCGTCGTCGACCACCAGGGCCCGGGGGCGTCCGTCGGCCGAGGCGAGCTCGCTCACGCGGCGACCTCCGTCGCCGCGCCGGAGGGGAGGGTGAGCTCGGCACGGAGCCCACCGCCCTCCCGCGCGGCGAGTCGCAGCTCGCCGCCGTGCTGCCGGGCGATGGCGCGGGCCACGGTCAGCCCCAGCCCGGACCCGCCCGCCTTGGTGGTGAAGCCCGGCTCGAAGACCCGCCCCGACATGGCCGGGTCGAGCCCCGGGCCGCGGTCGAGCACGGCCAGGCGGGCCGTCTCCACGCCGTCCTGGACGTCGACCAGCACCACCTGGCCCGGCGGGCTGGCGTCGAGCGCGTTCTGGACGAGGTTGATGAGCACCTGCTTCACCTTCCGTGGATCGCAGCGCGCCCGGCCGCCGCCCTGCACCTCGACCGCCACGCCCCGGTCCCGGGCCATGCCCTCGTGGAGCAGCGCCACCTCGCGGGCGATGGCGCCCACGTCGGCGGTGCCCAGCGCCAGCGGCACGAGGGGGCGGGAGAAGTTGAGGAACTCGTCGAGGATGGCCTGCAGGCGGTCCACCTCGCGGCGCAGCACCGAGAGCCGCTCGGCCGATCGCGGGTCGGCGACGGCCGGGGCGAGCAGCGCGGCCAGCCCCTTCACGCTGGCGAGCGGGTTCTTGAGCTCGTGGGCGATCTCGGCGGAGAGGGCCGAGAGCTCGGCCTCCCGCTCCCGCCAGGCGCGCAGCGAGTCCTCCTGCGCGGCCAGCGCGCGGCGCACCATCCCGTCGAAGGTTTTGCGCACCACCCGTCCCAGCCCGGCCCCGCCGACGAGCAGGAAGGTGACGAACGCCCAGGCGACGCCGACCGAGAGGCGCGTGGGCTCCCCCAGCGCGGGGAGCGAGACCGGCTCCGGCGAGGACACCTGCAGCACCCCCATGCCGGCCACCGCCAGCACCTGGAACCCCACCACCACGAAGATGGCGGGCGGGTCGAGGAACATCCCGAAGGTGATGGCCAGGATGGGGAGCATGAGCAGCATGGGGCTCGACAGCCCGCCCGTCCCCAGCGTGAGGCAGGCCGTGCCCACCGCGGCGACGCCCAGGTTCACGCGCAGCGAGAGGCGCTCGATGCCCAGCCTGCGGGCCCGGACCGCCTCCACCGCGAAGTAGGCGATGACCAGCACCGCGACCGTCCCGACGAGCGTCGTGCGCCACGGGTGCGGGTCGGTCCAGGCCAGCGCGACCGCGACCCCCAGCATCACCGGGACGAAGAGCAGCCGGATCCCCACCACGCGACCGAAGAGGCGGTTCACCTCCTGCCGCTGGATCTCCACGAAGCCGTGGGGGGGGCTGGTCATTCCTTCGTTCCCGTCGTCGCTCCGGTCGCGCCGGAGGATACGCCGGCCCGCGGTGGAGCGCACGCCGCCGGCGGCCCGGCTCACGGGGATCGCCCCACCGACCGGTCGAGCGCCGCCAGCGCCGCGCCGAGCCGGCCCCCGGCGCTCGCCACCTGCACGTCGGACAGGAAGAGCACCTCGTTGGCCGAGAGCACGTCGAGGCTGGAGGTGACGCCCTCCTGGAATCCGCGGCGGGCCGACGCCGCCGCCTCGGCCGCGGTGGCCCGCTCCGACTGGGCCAGCGCGAGCCGGGCCCGGGCCACCTCCACGTCCCGGGTGGCGTTCTGGACCTCCTCGAGCACCTGGAGGCGCGCGCCGGTCTCCGCGGCGCGGGCCTCCGACGCCTGGGCGTCGGCCTGGGCCGCCTTCCCGTAGCGGAAGCCGCCGTCGTAGAGCGTCCAGGTGAGATCCACCGAGACGCGCCAGGCGGCCTGGTCGCCGGTGGGGTAGGGCACGGTCTGGCCGCTCCCGCCGATCGACGCGGAGACCTGGGGTGCGATGCGCCACTGCGCCGCGCGCGCCTGCTTCTCGTAGCTGCGCACCACGGCCGCCTGGGCGACCAGCTCCGGCCGGTTGGCGAGCGCCTCCTGGGAGAGCGCGGCCACGTCGTAGCTCGAGGCGGGAGGGAGCTGCGGCAGGACCACGTCCACCGGGCCGGGCCGGGCGAGGAGCACCCCC
This sequence comes from Anaeromyxobacteraceae bacterium, assembly GCA_037443385.1. Taxonomy (GTDB): domain Bacteria; phylum Myxococcota; class Myxococcia; order Myxococcales; family Anaeromyxobacteraceae; genus CAIOAK01. The sequence goes on along the minus strand of JBBIOL010000103.1, from coordinate 1,343 downwards.
ACCGCGATGCGCGCGCGGGCGCGATCGGAGCGGGCCTGGACGAGGTCGCTCTCCCGCCGCGACAGCGAGGCCTCGGCCTGCAGGACGTTGAGCGGCGTGGCCGTCCCGGCCTGCACCTGCCTCCGGGCGCTCTCCGCCTGCTCGCGGGCGTCCTTCACGGCTCGCTCGGAGGCGGCCACGATCTGGTCGCCGGCCCAGGAGGTCCAGGCCGCCTGCACCAGCGCCGCCCGGACCTTGAGCCGGGTGGCGTCGCTCCCGGACGCGGCGGCCAGCGCCGCGTCGCGGGACGCCGAGACCTGGAACCAGGCCTCCGGGACCACGAGCGGCACCCGGAGCGAGCCGCCTCCCTGCCAGGCGTCGAGCGGCTGGATGTAGATCCGCTCGATGGCCCCGCCCTGCGGCGCCGGGATGATGACGGACGCGTTGTTGTGGAAGTAGCCGCCGGACACCTGGAGGTTGGGGAGCAGCGGGGCGACCTGCTGGCGCACGACCGCGAGCGCGGCCTGGGCCCGTGCCCGGGCCTCCTCGAGCGACGGGTTCTGGCGGTCGAGCTCGGCGAGGGCCTCCGGCAGCGAGAGCCGGGCCAGCTCCGGCATCCCGGAGAGCCCGTGCGGGCGGGGCGAGGCCGCGTCGGGCGGGAGCGCGGGCGGGGCCGGAGGCGGGACCTGGGTGGCCGACAGGGCGACGAGGAGGGGCGCGAGCGCGATCATGCCGTGCCCGGCAGCAAGGAGGATGCCGGGCGCGGGAGTGGCTCTCGGGCCCTGCGCGCACGCGGGAACGGGCCCCGGTGCAGCCCGTCCGGGGCGTGGCGCGGCGTTCGGGACGCCGAACGCCGCCGTCGGACTTCCTTACACGCGCGCGGATCCGCCGGCGCCGGCGGGCCCGGAATCGCCATTGCGTCCACGCCGCGGGTGCGGCACGAACTTCGCACGAGCCGTGCGCACCCGCCGGGGTCCGCGGCGAGGGAGGAGCCGCCGCATGCGTCGCGTCGCCGTCGTGGTCACCGTCGTCGTCCTGGCCCTGGTCGGCCTCCTCGGGGTGCGCCTCTGGGTCCAGGCCCGGGCGCGCAACGCGCCGCCCGGTGGCTCGGGGGAGATCGAGGGCACGAACGTGGACGTCTCGGCGCGCATCACCGCACGGGTGGCGACGCTGGACGCCGTGAAGGGGCGGCCGGTGAAGGCGGGCGACGTGGTCGTGCGCCTCGACTGCGCGGACCAGCTGACGCTGCTCGCCGAGTCGGAGGCCCGCCTCGCCTCGGCGCGCGCGCAGGCCTCCGCCGCGGGCGCCAACGTGGACGCCTCCCGCAGGAGCCAGGACGCGGCCGCGGCCGCGGAGGCCGCCGC
>JBBIOL010000102.1:0-12325 GCA_037443385.1 Anaeromyxobacteraceae bacterium | reverse complement strand
GATATCGACCGGCTGGCCCAGGTGCTGGCCGAACGCGACCGGATCCGCGCCGCGGGGGCCCGGGCCTGCGACGCCTTCCTGGGGGACGCGGACCTCCGTCCCTGCTGGACGCCGGAGCGGCTGGCCGCGGCCGCGGCCGCGCTCGGCCCGGGATCGACCGAGATCATGATGCACCCCGGCCGGGCGCCGACGCACGTGCGGACCTCCTTCGCGGCGGAGCGGGAGGTGGAGCTCGCCGCGGCCGTCGATGCGCGGGTGCGGGCGGCGCTCGAGGCCGCCGGGGCGCGGCGGGTGGGGCTTCTCCCCGAACCGGGCGGGTGATAGAGAACCTCGCATGGCACGGAAGAAGATCGCACTCATCGGCGCCGGCCAGATCGGCGGCACCATGGCGCTCCTCTGCGGGCAGCGCCAGCTCGGCGACGTGGTCCTGGTGGACATCATGGAGGGCGTGGCCAAGGGAAAGGCCCTCGACCTGCAGGAGGCGCGCGGGGTGCTCGGCTTCGACGTGGCGGTCACCGGCGGTGGAACGACCGACTACGCCATCATCAAGAACGCCGACGTCTGCATCGTCACCGCCGGCGTTCCCCGCAAGCCCGGGATGAGCCGGGACGATCTGCTCAAGGTGAACCTGGAGGCCATCACCCGGGTGGCCCAGGGCGTGAAGCAGTACGCGCCGGGCGCCTTCGTCATCGTGGTCACGAACCCGCTCGACTCCATGGTCTACGCCATGTGGAAGGTGACCGGGTTCCCCCGCAACCGCGTCGTCGGGATGGCCGGCGTCCTCGACACCGCCCGCTTCCAGCACTTCGTCGGCGAGGCGGCCGGGGTGGCCCCGCAGGACGTCTGCGCCATGGTGCTGGGCGGCCACGGGGACGACATGGTCCCGCTCCTGCGCTACTCGTCGGTGAACGGGGTGCCGCTCACCAAGCTCGTCGAGCCGGCGCGCCTCGACGCCATCGTGGAGCGCACCCGCAAGGGAGGCGGGGAGATCGTGGCCCTGCTCGGGACCGGATCGGCCTTCTACGCCCCGGCGGCGGCGGCCGTGACCATGGCCGAGAGCTACCTGCGCGACCAGAAGCGGCTCCTGCCCTGCTCCGCGCTGCTCGAGGGCCAGTACGGCGTGAACGGGCTCTTCGTGGGCGTGCCGGTGATCATCGGCGCCGGCGGCGTCGAGCGGGTGGTGGAGCTCGACCTCGTCGAGGCCGAGAAGGCCATGCTGGCCCGCTCGGTAGCCAGCGTGCGGAAGTCGGTCGACGAGACCCGCCTCTAGACGCCGGCCCGTCCCGGCACCCTTCGCCCCCGGCACGGCGCCGGTGGGCGCAATTTCACCCCCCGCGTCCGCTCAAAGGGGGGTAGAAGAGAGGCCCGCGGGAGGCGCTTCCGCCCCCGCAGGGCGACATCGCAGGAGGCCCCGGTGAAGATTCACGAGTACCAGGCCAAGGAGATCCTGAAGCGCTTCGGCGTGGCCATCCCGCGAGGGATCCTCGCGACCACGCCCCTCCAGGCCGAGGGAGCCGCACGCCAGCTGGGCGGCGGCATCTGCGCGGTGAAGGCCCAGATCCACGCCGGAGGGCGCGGGAAGGCCGGCGGTATCAAGCTGGCGCGCAGCCCGGAGGAGGCCCGGCTCCACGCCGAGGCCCTGCTCGGGATGGTGCTGCACACGCCGCAGACCGGACCGGACGGCCAGGAGGTCCGCAAGCTCTACGTCGAGGAGGGCGTGCGCATCGCCCGCGAGCTCTACATGGCCATCACCCTCGACCGCGAGCGGGGACGGATGACCGTGATGGCCTCCTCCGAGGGCGGCATGGACATCGAGGAGGTGGCCCACCGCAGCCCGGAGAAGATCCTCAAGGAGACCGTGGACCCGCTCATCGGGTTCGTTCCGTTCCAGGCGCGGCGGCTGGCCTTCCAGCTGGGCCTCCAGGGGGACAGCGTGGGCGCCTTCGTGCGCTTCGCGAGCGGCCTCTACAAGGCGGTCATGCGCACCGATGCCTCGCTCGCCGAGGTGAACCCGCTCGTGGTCACCGCCAGCGGCGCGGTCGTGGCCCTCGACGCGAAGATGAACTTCGACGACAACGCGCTCTTCCGGCACCCCGACGTTGCGGCGCTGCGCGACCCGGGCGAGGAGGACCCCAAGGAGACGCAGGCCAAGGAGTACGACCTCGCCTACATCGCCCTCGACGGCAACATCGGCTGCATGGTGAACGGGGCCGGCCTGGCCATGGCCACCATGGACGTGATCCAGCTGGCCGGAGGCTCGCCGGCCAACTTCCTCGACGTGGGCGGAGGCGCCGACGAGAAGAAGGTCACCGAGGCGTTCAAGATCATCCTGCAGGACCCCAAGGTGAAGGCGGTGCTGGTGAACATCTTCGGGGGCATCATGAAGTGCGACGTCATCGCCAACGGCGTGGTGGCGGCGGCCCGGCAGGTGGGCCTCTCGGTCCCCCTCGTGGTGCGGCTCCAGGGCACCAACGTCGAGCTGGGCAACGAGATCATCGCCAAGAGCGGGCTCGACATCATCGCCGCCGACGACCTCGGCGACGCGGCCAAGAAGGTCGTGGCCGCCACGGCGGCCCGGGCGTAGGCGGGAGGGGAGACCATGAGCATCCTCGTCGACAGGAACACGCGGGTCGTCGTGCAGGGCATCACCGGCTCCGCCGGCAGCTTCCACTCCGAGCAGATGCTGGCCTACGGCACCAAGGTGGTGGCCGGCGTGACGCCGGGGCGCGGCGGCACCCGCTTCCAGGGCCAGGTGCCCATCTTCAACACCGTCGCCGAGGCGGTGCGGGAGACCGGCGCCAACGCCGCGGCCATCTTCGTGCCGCCTCCCTACGCCGCCGACTCCGTCATCGAGGCCGCCGACGCCGGCATCCCGCTGGTCGTCGCCATCACCGAGGGCATCCCGGTGCTCGACATGGTGAAGGTGAAGCGCTACCTGCAGGACCAGGCCGGGGTGCGGCTGCTCGGCCCGAACTGCCCGGGCGTCATCACGCCGGGCCAGTGCAAGATCGGGATCATGCCGGGCCACATCCACCGGCCGGGCCGGGTGGGCGTGGTCTCGCGCTCCGGCACGCTGACCTACGAGGCCGTGCTCCAGCTCACCCAGATCGGCCTCGGCCAGACCACCGCGGTCGGCATCGGCGGCGACCCGGTCCACGGCTTCGACTTCATCGAGGTGCTGCGGCTCTTCGAGGCCGACCCCGACACCGACGGCGTGATCATGATCGGCGAGATCGGCGGTACCGAGGAGGCGCGCGGGGCCGAGTGGGTCAAGGCCAACATGACGAAGCCGGTGGTCGGCTTCATCGCCGGCCGCACCGCACCGCCGGGCAAGCGCATGGGGCACGCCGGCGCGGTGATCTCCGGCGGAGGCGACACGGCCGAGGCCAAGATGGCCATCATGCGCGACGCCGGCATCCGGGTCTGCGAGTCCCCCTCCATGCTGGGGCAGGCCATGAAGGAGATGCTGGAGGGACGGAAGGGGCGGGGCGGCGAGGGGCGGGCCGCGTCCCGGGCGGCCCCGAAGGCGGCCGCCGCGACGCCCGCGAGGGCGCCGGCCCGTGCGGCGGCGAAGGTGGCGGTCCGGACCGCGCCGAAGGGGACGGAGAAGCCCGCCGCGAGGACGACGAAGGTGGCCGCGAAGGTCGCGGCCGGCAAGAAGGGTTCCAGGCGCTAGCCACAGGAGAGACGCACATGGGCATCGAGAGGACGTTTTCCATCATCAAGCCGGACGGGGTCGAGAAGGGCGTCATCGGCCGCGTCATCGCCCGCTTCGAGTCGGTCGGGCTGAAGCCGGTCGCGATCAAGCTGAAGCGGCTGTCGCAGGCCGAGGCCGAGGGCTTCTACGCCGTCCACCGGGCGCGTCCGTTCTTCGGCGACCTGGTCAAGTTCATGACGAGCGGCCCGGTCGTGCTCATGGTGCTCGAGGGCGACAACGCCATCGCGAAGAACCGCGAGGTGATGGGGGCCACCGACCCGAAGAAGGCGGCCCCGGGAACCATCCGGGCTGAGTTCGCCACCGACATCGAGAAGAACACGGTGCACGGGTCCGACGCGCCGGAGACGGCCAAGGTCGAGATCTCCTACTTCTTCCCGGAGATCGACGTCCACGCCTACGAGTGGAAGGGCAAGCGCTAAGCTGCCGATTTGACACGCCTCGTGGCGTCGCGCCCCGCCCGGGAAGCCCGGCGCGGGGCGCTGCGCTATAGGGAAGGGCTCGTGCTGGGCGTACCGACATGGGAATGGATGGCCGCCGCCGGGATCCTCCTCGGCTCCGCGGCGACGTCCGCCTCCGAGACCGCGCTCACCGCGCTCGGCGACCTCCGGTCGCGGCAGCTCGTCGAGGCCGGGGGCCGCCGCGCGCGGCTCCTCAAGCTCTGGGTCGAGCACCCCGAGCGGGTGCTCTCGGCCGTGCTGGTCACGAACACGCTCCTCAACATCGGCGGGGGCGTGCTCGCCGGGGAGATGGCCGCGCGGATCGCCGCCACCTACGGCCTCGGCGAGGCCACCGTGCTCGGCATCGCCACCGCCGTGGCCACCGTGGTCATGCTCTTCACCGGCGAGGTGGTGCCGAAGACGCTCGCGAAGCGCCACCCGGTCCGCTTCGCCCTGGCCCTCATCCCCTTCGTCTCGGTCGTGTCCTGGCTCCTGTGGCCGGTCTCGATGGGCCTCGTCCGCGCCACCCACGGGCTCATGCGGCTCTTCGGCGGCGGCCAGGTGGCCCCGGGCCCGGCGGTCACCAGCGAGGAGATCGAGTACATCATCGAGATGGGCACGCGCGAGGGCGTGCTCGACGAGGTGAAGGAGGAGCTCCTGAACAGCGTCCTCGAGTTCGCCGACCGGGTGGTGAAGGAGATCATGGTCCCGCGCACGCGGATGGTGGCCCTCGATCGCGACGCGCCGCGGGAGGAGATCGTCCGGGTGGTGACCGGCAACCCCTACAGCCGCATGCCGGTGTTCGAGGCCTCCGCCGACAACGTGGTCGGGGTGCTCATGGTCCGGGACATCGTTCTCGAACTGGCGCGAGGCGACGGTCCCATACCGTGGGATCGGGTGCTGAAGCCGGCCTTCTTCGTACCCGAGCAGATGAAGGTCTCCCGGCTCCTGAAGGAGATGCAGCGGCGCAAGACCCACCTCGCCGTCGTGGTGGACGAGTTCGGCGGGACGAGCGGGGTGGTCACGCTCGAGGACGTCCTCGAGGAGATCGTGGGCGAGATCCAGGACGAGGGCGACGCCGAGGCCGCGCCGGTGAAGCCCGTCGGCGCGGGGGTGTGGATGGCCGACGCGGCCGTCCCGCTGCGGGAGCTGGAGGAGTTCCTCGATCGCGAGACCGGGGTCGAGCCCGGCGCACGCGGCGCCGTCCGCTTCCCGGACGAGGGCGACTACGAGACGCTGGGCGGGTTCGTCACCGCCACCGCCGGGCGGGTCCCACCGGTGGGCGCGCACGTGGATCACGACGGGTTCCGCTTCACCGTCCGGGGCGCGGACGACCGCCGGGTCACCCGGGTGGAGATCTCCCGGCAGGCCGCGCCGGTCGCCGTCGAGGGGGCCTGAGCCGTGGCCCGGGTGCGCCCGCCGGACCTGCGCTCGCTCGGCCGGGCGGAGGTCGACGCGCTCCTGGCCCGGCTGGGCGAGAAGCCCTACCGCGCGCGCCAGCTCTTCCGGTGGCTGCACCAGAAGGGGGCGGCCCAGCTGGACGAGATGACCGACCTGCCCGCGTCGCTGCGGGAACGGCTCGCGGCGGAGATGCCGCTCGAGACCCTGAAGCGCGCCGAGGAGCGCCGCTCGACCGACGGGACCATCAAGTGGACCTGGCGCACCGCCGACGGGAAGCTCGTCGAGTCGGTCTACATGCCCGAGCCGGGCCGGAAGACGCTCTGCATCTCCACCCAGGCCGGCTGCGCGGTCGGCTGCACCTTCTGCATGACCGGGACCATGGGGCTCGCGCGGAACCTCTCGCCGGGCGAGATCGCGGACCAGGTGAGCCGGGCGAACCGCCGGCTGGTGGAGCTGGGGGAGGGCGAGCCGCCGCGCCCGCTCACCAACCTGGTCTTCATGGGCATGGGCGAGCCGCTCCACAACTACGACGCGGTCAAGGCGGCGCTCGACGTGCTGCTCGCGGAGGACGGCCCGAACTTCTCGAACCGGCACGTGACGGTGTCCACCTCCGGGATCGTCCCGGAGATGCGCCGCTTCGGCGAGGAGACCGACGTGAAGCTGGCGGTGTCGCTCAACGCCACCACCGACGAGGTCCGCTCGGCGCTCATGCCGGTCAACCGGCGCTGGCCGCTCGCCGAGCTGCTCGCCGCCTGTCGCGAATTCCCCATGAAGCGGGGGCGGCGGATCACCTTCGAGTACGTGCTGCTCGGCGGCGTGAACGACACCGACGCGGACGCGGCGCGGCTGCCCCGGCTGGTGCGGGGCATCCCGGCCAAGGTGAACCTCATCCCCTACAACGAGAACCCGGGCCTCGGGTTCCGGGCGCCCGATCCCGCGCGCGTGGAGGCCTTCCGGGACCGGCTCGTCGCGGCCAACGTCACGGCCGTGGTCCGGCGCAACCGGGGACGGGACATCGCCGCCGCCTGCGGACAGCTCGCCGCCGAGGGCGGGCCGGGGGACCCGCGGCGCGCCGGGCGGGGCGCCACGCCGCCGTTGACCGGGAGTGGGCCCACGGGGTAGAGCACCGCACCATGGCCCTTCTTGCCGTGGGATCGGTGGCGCTCGACTCGCTGCAGACCCCCTTTGGCGTCCGGGAGGACGTGCTGGGGGGCTCGGCGACCTACTTCTCCACGGCGGCGAGCTACTTCGCCCCGGTCCGGGTGGTCGCGGTGATCGGGGAGGACTTCCCCGAGGCGCACGTCGACTTCCTGCGCGGGCGCGGGGTGGACGTCTCCGGGCTGGAGCGGCGCCCGGGGCGCACCTTCCGCTGGTCCGGTCGCTACGAGTTCGACCTGAACCAGGCCCACACCCTGGACACGCAGCTCAACGTCTTCGCCGACTTCCGGCCGCAGCTCCCGGCCGGCTTCCGGGACTCGAGCCACGTCTTCCTCGGGAACATCGACCCCGACCTGCAGCTCTCGGTGCTCGACCAGGTCCGCAACCCGCGCATCGTCGCTGCCGACACGATGAACTTCTGGATCGCCTCCAAGCGGGCGGCGCTCCTCCAGGTCCTGCGGCGGGTAGACCTGCTCTTCGTGAACGACGCCGAGGCCCGACAGCTTGCCGGCGAGCACAACGTCGTGCGGGCGGCCCGGGGCATCCTCTCCATGGGGCCGCGCGCCGTCGTGGTGAAGCGCGGGGAATACGGCGCGCTCTTCTTCTCCGGCGCCGAGGTCTTCGCGAGCTCGGCCTACCCGCTGGCGGAGCTCTTCGACCCCACCGGCGCCGGGGACAGCTTCGCCGGCGGCTTCATGGGCTACCTGACGCGCTCCGGCGCCCTCGACCCGGCGGCCATGCGACGGGCCATCGTGGTCGGCAGCGTGCTCGCCAGCTTCGCGGTGGAGCGCTTCAGCCTGGACCGCCTGCGCGATCTCTCCGCAGGCGAGATCCGGGAGCGCTACGCCGAGTTCCGGCGGCTGGCCCACTTCGACGACCTCGACGTCGAGGTCCTGCCGGTGACCTCCCGGCCCTGACGATGCGGATCGCCGTCCTCAGCGACGTCCACGCGAACCTCGAGGCGCTGACCGAGGTCGAGCGGACGATCGCCGAGCGCGGCGTGGACCTGGTCGTCTCCCTGGGCGACGTGGTCGGGTACGGCGCCAGCCCGAACGCGTGCTGCGAGATCCTGCGGCGGCTGGCCGGGGTGGCCCTGCTCGGGAACCACGACGCCGCCGTCACCGGCCGGATGGACTACGCCTTCTACTACGACGCCGCCCGCCACGCGCTCGACTGGACCGCGTCGGTCCTGGAGGCCGGGCACCGGGCCTGGCTGTCGGGCCTGCCCTACGCGCACCGCATGGACGACGTCGGCTTCAGCCACGGGTCGCCGCTGCGCCCGGAGGCCTACGACTACGTGCTGGCCAGCGAGCAGGCCGCCGAGCTGCTGCCGGTGGTCGAGGGATTGCCGCGGGTCACCTTCATCGGCCACTCCCACCTCACCAAGGTCTTCGCGCTCCAGGCGGGCAGCGAGGTGGTCGAGGTGTCGGGGCGGAAGTTCCGGCTGCGGCCCGGATACAAGTACGTGGTGACGGTGGGCGCGGTCGGGCAGCCGCGGGACTACGACAACCGGGCCTGCTTCGTGATCCACGACACCGTCGAGCGAACCGTGGAGTACGTGCGGGTGCCCTACGACATCGAGACCTCCGCGCAGCGGATCTTCGCGGCTCGGGTGGCGGCCAACTTCGGCCGACGGCTCTTCCTCGGTATCTAGCCGGCCCGGCCGCCCGGGACGATCGAGAGGTGTCCGCGCAGGCGGGCCCCCTCGACGAGCCCCTCCGCGTCCACGGTCCAGGTGGTGAGGTCGTCGCCCACCGTCATGCACACCGGGGCGTGGGCCGGCACCCTTCCCACGACGCCTCCCGTCCCGGCGTCGAGCAGCTCCACCTCCTCGGCGGGGACGAACACGGTGCCGCGGGCCAGCGCCGGGGCCAGGTTCCCGGGCGGCACCGGCCGCCCCTCCCGGGCTCGAAGCCAGGCGACCCGGCCCGCCCGGTCCAGCGAGGCGCAGCTTCCGTCGGCCCCCTTGGCGAGGAGCCCGCCGGGTCGGGGGAGGAGCGCCGGCACGCCGGGGACCGGGGAGGGCTCGAGCCAGGCCGGGCGGCCGTCCTCCTCGAGCGCGGCCACGAACGCGTCGCCGGCGACGCGGCCGGCAACCGCGATGCGGCCGGCGAAGCGCACCGGGGGACCCGAGGGGACGAAGTCGATCGGGGCGTCGAAGATCCGCGCGCCGGTGGAGGGGTCGACCGCGGTCGCCACCCCGCCCACGGGGCTCGCGAAGCACAGGATCACGGCGCGTGCGCCGGCCCGGGGAGGGGTGGAGAGCGGCCCCGCCCCGCGAAGGCGCCACGCCGGCAGGCCCGCGGCGTCGAGGGCGTGCACGAGCCCCGTGCTGGAGCCCACGACGAGGAGCGCTCCCAGCGGCAGGATGGAAAGGCGCGCCGCCCCGGGCGAGGCGAAGCCCCACAGCCGTTCCCCACCCCGGGCGTCGAGGGCCACGAGCTCGGCCCCGCCGGAGACGAGGAGGCGGGGCCCGGGGACGAGCAGGAGGGTGGCGGTGGCGGGATCGCCGAGCGGGCACGGGCGCGTCCACGCGACGACCCCGGAGGCGGCGTCCCGGCACTCCACGGTCCCGCCGCGCCGGATGGCGACGAGCCCCCCGTCCGCCGCCACCGACTCCCCGCCGGGGGCCGACCAGAGGCGTGTGCCGCGCCGCGCGTCGAGGGCGACCACCCGGTCGCGACCGGAGGCGAGGGCGACCTCCGGTCCGGCGCGAATCCCCGGACCCACCGGCGCCCCCACCTCGGCGGAGGCCACCCTGCGGAAGGCGACCCTCCGGAGCGTGCCCGCGGCGAGCGGGTGGGCGGCGGGCCGGGGCACCCGTGGGGTGCGGACGCGACGAGGCGTGGCGGCCCGCCGGTCCCCCGTCCGTGCCTCCTCGACCTCCGCGAGACCGGCGGTCGCGCTCCGCTCCAGGTCCACGAGGAGCTCGTTGCCGGCCTGGGACGGCGCCCGCCTCCGGAACACGGCGCACAGGTCGGACGCTCCCTCCAGGATGGCGTGGGCCAGGGCCAGGGGATCGCAGCGGACCGCGGGGCCGCTCCCGACGCGCACCGCCCCTCCCGACACCTCCACGCGGATCGCGCCGCCGCGGCCGCGTCCCGCGAGGGAGAAGAGCACCGGCCCGGCGGGACCCGACGCGATGCGGGTGGCGGCGGCGCAGAGATCGCGGAAGAGCAGGAACGGGGCGCCCGCCAGCTCGAGGACCGGCGTGCCGTCGGGTGCGCGGATGGACACGCGGCCGGGGACGAGCAGGGAGGCGAGGTCGGCGCCGGGCCCGCGCCAGGTGGCGAGGCGGGCGCCCTCGTCGTGGATCTCGAAGCTGCAGGTGGCCTCGCGCCGCCGACGGCGGGTCCGGCGCGCCGGCGACCCCGGACGGGCTGGAACGCCGGGACGGGACGGGACGGGCCTCCGCGTGGCGGCCCGCAGCAGCGCCTGGACCTCCGGGAGCGTCGCGGCGCCCGGCGCGATGGTGGAGATCCGGTGGCAGAACGCCCGGGCCGCCTCCTTCACCGCCTCGGCGAGGTGCGGGAGGTCCACCTCGACGTCGTGGGCAATGAGCCGGGAGGGCCGGGACAGGCTCGCCACCGAGAGCATGGCCAGGCCGCCACGCCGGTGAAGCAGGAGCTCCACCGAGCCGTCGTCGAACGGGACCGACGCGTGGTCGGCGCCGGCGGCGAGGCGGGCCACGGCCTCGACGAGGGCGCGGACGGTGGAGGCGAGAGGCCCCTCGGTCCTCCCGGAGGCGATGTCGACCCCCTCGACCTCGATGGCGACCACGTCCACCAGGGCGCGGACGGCCTCCCGGCGGTCCGCGGCCCGTGGGGCGCGCAGGCCCGACTGGACCTCGGGGTCGAGGGCCCAACCCTCGCCGATGCGGACCCGAACCACGGCGCGCGACCTCCTTCCGCAGGTAATCCCCGGTGATCCGGAGGAATTCCACGTTGACAGGGGGCCTCCCCCGACACAAGATGAGCGATTGCCCGCGGCGACCTTCGCCGCGAAAATATCGAGGAATATCGAGACCTTCATGACCTTCACCGAAGCAGCCGTCGAGGTGCTGAAGCGGGAAGGCAAGCCACTCCACTTCCGGAAGATCGCCGAGATCGCGATCCGCGAGAGCCTGCTCGACCACGTCGGCAAGGTTCCCGAGGACACCATGGCCGACCAGCTGTCCGCGCACTGCAAGCTGCCGCGGACGGACCGGGCCATCGTCGTGGTCCAGCATGCGACCTTCGCGCTGGAGGAGTGGGGCCTGCCCGAGGACGTCGCCGGACTCGAGAACCTGATCGAGCCACCGCCGGAGGGGGAGCCGCCCTACCGGCCGCGGGAGCGCCACCCCATCCCCGCGCGGGAGCAGGCGCGCGGCGCGGGCCGGGACGGAAGCCGTGGACGGCGGCGCGACGAGGGCGACGAGAAGCGGCGTCGCTTCCCGCCACCGGCCGAGGTCGCCTACGAGATCCTCTCCGGGGCGGAGCGCGCCCTCACGCTGCGCGAGCTCGCGTCGATGGGCGCCGAGCGGATGCTCATGCCCGACGCGTTCGTCCGCGACGCGGGGTCGCTCTCCGCGGCGCTGCGCGAGGACAACCGCCGCCGCGAGGCGGCGGGACGCAAGCCCCTCTTCTCCATCGACGGCGAGCTCGTCACGCTCGGTGCGGCCCCCGAGCCCGGGGAGCGGCCCGTGGTGGCGGCGGCCCCGCGCGCGCCGGCCACGCCAGGCGAGATGCGACGCGCGGCGCTGGCCGCGCTGCGGCGCCGGCTGCGCGAGTGCGACGGCGCCACGGTCGAGTACCTGGTGGCCCGCGTGCTCGAGAAGTCGGGCATGGCCGAGCTCAAGGTGGCGAAGCGCGGCCGGGACAGCGTCGTGTTCACCGGGCGCCGACGCATGGGTCTCGTGGAGGTTCGGCACGCCATCCGCGTCCTGCGCGGGGGCAACGACGTGTCGCGCCGGGACGTCCTCGACGCGCGCAGGGACCTGGGCCACTACGGCGCGCAGATCGCGGTCCTGGTCACCGCCGGGGAGGCGCACCGCGACGCCCGCGGCGAGGCGGCCGCGGCCGGCCAGCTCCCGGTGCTCCTCCTCGCGGGGGAGGCCTTCGCCGAGGCCTTCGCCGACGCCGGCGTCGGCTGCCGGATCGTCGCCATCCCCGAGGCCGACGAGGCCTACCTGGCCACCGCCACCGAGGCGGCACAGCGGGAGGAGGCGGCCCGCCGGGCGCGGCGGGAGGAGCGCGATCGCCGGGACGGTCGCGAGGAGCGCGACGATCGGCCGCGCGACCGTGATCGGCGGGACGAGCGGCGCACGCGCGAGGAGCCCGCACCCGCCCCGGCGGCTGGAGGCGCCGAGGCGGTCCCGTCGATCGCTCCGCCGGCCGAGGCCGGGCAGGAGAGCGGTTCCGAGTCCGGGATCGAGACGGCGGCGTCCCCCGTCGCCGCGCCCGAGGCGCCTCCGGAGGTGAGCCAGGGCGATGCGGGCGGGCCGGCGCCCGAGGCCTCCGACGCGGAAGGCGACGAGTCCGACGACGGGGAGGGCGACGACGAGGACGACGGGCCGGCCGAGGCGGGACCGGCCGAGGGTGGCGCCCCGGCGGCGCGCGAGGGTGCGCCCGAG
>JBBIOL010000101.1:0-12659 GCA_037443385.1 Anaeromyxobacteraceae bacterium | reverse complement strand
CGACACCGTGAAGGGCACGTATTACTACGCGGTCTTCGCGGGCGGGGACGCCGGGCGCGGTGCGGGGCGCGCCGCGGGGCGCACCTCGGGGCGCGGCGGCATCGCCGGCGGGCGGGGAGGCGCCACGGCGGGGCGCGTGCCCACCGCGGGGCGCGTGCCCACCGCGGGGCGCGCCGGCGCCGTGCTGCGGGAGAGCTTGGCGAGCCGCTCCTCCTCCTCGGCCGGCGTCACGACCAGCGGGGGCTGCCCGGCGCGCTGCCGGTTCTCGTCCTCGGCGCTGTAGTAGAGCTGGGTGGTCACCGCGCCCCGCACGACGAGCTCGCCGCGCTGGTTCTCCCCCCACACCTCGATGTCGGCGGCGTAGCGGCCGTTGCCCTCGAAGCGCCGGTCGGCCACGCGGCCGCGCACCGTGACCACGTCGCCGGGCCAGACGATCTTGACGAACCGTGCACCGAAGCGGCGCACCCGCGCGCCGCGCAGCCAGTCGCCGACGAGCTCGCCGAGGAAGCCCATGGCGAGCATGCCCGGCACGAGCACGCTCGGGAACCCGGCGTTGCGCGCGAAGGGCTCGTCGACGTGGAGCGGCCCGAAGTCGCCCGAGGCGCCGGCGAAGCGTGCGATCTGGGAGCGGTCGACGGGTGGCTTCACGAGCGGCGGGAGCTCGTCGCCGACCTTCACCGCCTCGAAGTAGAGCTGCCGTGCCAGGAGCACCGGTGGTCCCTCCCTAGCCTCTCCGGAGGATGTAGGTCTCGCGCGCGCGGAAGACGAACTCGCCCCCGGCCCCGAGCCCCTCGGTCTCGAGGATGAGCACGTCGGTCGCCCCGCTGGTCCCGGCCCGCTCCTGCACGTCGGCGACCTTGGTCTTCAGGGTCAGCCGGTCGCCGGCGACGATGGGGCGCCCGTACTCGATCGACTCCTCGCCGAGGAGGAGCGAGCGGGTGCCCAGGTCGAGCGCGTGGCGGAACCGCTCGTTCTGCGCCAGCACGGCGGGGAAGGTGAGCGGCGCCACCAGCGAGGCGTACCCGGCGGCTCGCGCCGCCTCCTCGTCGAGGTGGACCGGGTTCTGGTCCCCGATGGCGTCGGCCAGGCGCCGGATGGCGCCCTTCTCCACCTCCACCACGGTGGCCTCGCTCTCCCGTCCGATGAGGGTCTTGTCGAGCATTCGCGCCTCGCTCAGGACCGCCCGGGGGGAAGGTCGAGCACGGTGACGAGCCCCTGGAGCATGGGTGCGGCGGTGGCGGCATGGACCACCGACCACGCCGTGGAGGCCTCGCCGGGGAACCCGCCCGGCACCAGGATGCGGAGCGGCGGATCGGCCTCGATGCGGATCTCGTCGCGCGGGTCGGACGCGCCGGAGGCGAGCACGAGCTCGAGCCGGACCACCTCGCGCCCGTCCTGCCATCCGCGGGCCACCTGGCGGATGCCGGCCACGCCGCCGTGCTGCACGAGGACCGGACCGGCCAGGTCGCGCGTGGCGATCACCGGCTCGGCCTCCTCCTCGAGCTCGTCGAGATCGAGGCCGCAGCCCAGCGCGGCGAGCGTCGCCGACTCGGAGAGCCCCACGTGGCCGATGGCCTCCACCTCGATCGCCCGCTGGAACTCGGCGAGCGGGAGGCCCACGCCGGCCTTTCGCCAGAGCGCCTCGCGGCGCCCGGAGAGGTCGATCACGCGGGTGGCCTCCAGGCGGCGGACCTCGCCGGTCCCCTGGGAGAGGAGCGCCGGAAGGCGGTCGAGCGCCAGGCCCGGGTTCACGCCCGCACCCACCACCGCCACGTCGTTCCGCTCGCAGAGCGCGTCGAGCGCGTCGGCCTGCTCCTCGTTCGCGAGCCAGGGATAGGCGAGCTCCTCGCAGGTGGAGACCACCCCCAGCCCGGCGCGCACCGCCTGCTCGATGGAGGGGAGCACCTCGAGGAAGCGCGACGACGTGGCCTGGAGGAGGACGCCGCCTCGGGCCGCGCGGAGCGCGCGGGCGGGGTCGGCCTCCACGGCGAGACCGGTGGGGGTGCCGAGGAGCGCGTCGAGCTTCTGCCCGGCGAGCGCGGGATCGACCGCTCCCACGACCCGGAGCTCGGGCGCGGCCAGGGCCGCCCGTGCGATGGCGCGGCCGACCTCGCCGAGGCCTGCCAGCACGACCGGGATGCCCGTCGCCTCGTTCGCCACTTCACCCCTCGAGCTCCGCGGGGCGGAGCGGCGAGATTTCACGGAAATCTCGATGGTTATATGGCAATCCTCCAAAAGCCTTCAACAGGATCGCCCGCGGGCAGGCGCCGGCCCGGGCGGGACCTCGCGCAAGTGCCCACAATGGCCAGGATTTTCGTGGCGTTGCGAAAGTTCCGGCGCGACGGCCCCCTTGTGGGGTGTCGGCGACTGGACGCTTACTCCCCGCGTCTTCCCTACGGAATCAGCCGTTCGAGGAAGCTGCGCGCGCCCGGGTCGTCCCAGTCCCGGGGACCGATCACGTAGGAGACCAGCCGACCCGAGGCGTCGACGACGTACGTCTCGGGGAACTTGAAGGATTCCGGGCAGGCACCGCGGGCGCCGCAGTAATAGTCCCGGGTCACCTTCTGGTCCGCGTCGCGCACGACGTCGATGCCGGCGGGCAGCTTGCCCTCGAAGAACTGGAGCACCTCCGGCCAGCCGTCGTCGACCGAGACCGCGACCATTCGGAACTTGCCGGGGTGACGCGCGGCGAGATCGCGGCCGAGCCGGAGCATGGAGGGCATCTCGTCCCGGCAGGGCGGGCACCAGGTGGCCCAGAAGTTCACGAAGACCACCTGCCCGCGGAAATCGGCGAGCGAGACGGGCTTGCCCTGCTCGGAGAAGCCGAGGAGCTGCGGTGCGGGTCCCGGGCGTGCGGCCGGCGTGACCGCGAAGGCCCGCTCGCGCGCATCGGCGGCGGCCCGCGTCTCCTCCACCTGGAGCTGCCAGGCGGTCCACCCGGCCGCCGCGACCACGAAAGCCACCACCACGCCGGCGACCACGGCCCGGCCGCTCACCGCCCGGCGCGGCGCCCCTGTCCCGTTCGCGTCCATGCGCGCCGGTCATAACACCGTCCCGTTCCTTGCCGCCACGGGTCTTTCCGGTGAGACTTCCCCCGTGCGCGGCCTCGCCGGAAGCCTCTCCTTCATGCCGCTCCCGGAGCTGGTGGAGTTCCTCTCCCGCCACGCCGTGACCGGATCCCTCACCTGCGAGCGCGGTGCCGTCCGCAAGACCGTCTACCTGCGCGAGGGCGCGGCGGTCGGCGCGGCCTCCACCGACCCGCGCGAGTTCCTGGGGCAGCTGCTCATCAACTTCGGCCACATCGACGAGGAGCAGCTCGCCAAGGCCTTCCGCACCCAGCAGGAGACCCACGTCCGGCTCGGGAAGGTGCTCGCCATGGTGGGGCTGGTCGAGCCCCGCGTGCTGCGCGAGGCCCTCTCCATCAAGATCCGCGAGACCCTGCTCGACGTCTTCCGCTGGGAGTCGGGCGTGTTCCGCGTGGACGAGGAGCCCCCCGCGCCGTCCGACGACGAGCTCGCGGTCTCGGTCCCGCTCGCCGACATCCTGAAGGAGGCGGAGTTCCGGGCCACCGCCTGGGACGCCTTCCTGGCCCAGTTCCCCAGCGGGGGCGCGACGCTGCTCGTCGACGAGTCACGCATCCCGGCCAGCGCCGGCGAGGGGACCATCGACGGGAAGCTCCTCATGCTGGCCGTGCACGGGCGGACCATCGACGAGATCGGGCTCGCCCTGCACGCCACCGAGTTCCACCTCTACCAGCGGCTCTACGCGCTGGCCCGCCAGGGCGTGATCACCGCCGCCGACATCGAGATCGTGGAGGAGCCGCTCCCCGAGGACCCGGGTCACGTGGCGTCCGTGCTCGACGAGTCGGCCCGGCTCCTCGCCGACGGACGCCCGGGCGAGGCCGAGGTGGCCGCCGCGCGCGCGCTCGCCGTCGCGCCCCAGTCCGAGGAGGCCCGGCAGGCGCTCGCCGCTGCCCGGGAGGCGCTGTCGGCGTCGCTGCGCGCCACGCTCGACCGGCGCGCCGTCCCGGTGGTCCGGCTCAGCGCGGCCGAGATCTCCGGCCTCGGGCTCGACGCCTCGCAGAAGTACCTGCTCTCGCGCTGCGACGGCCGCCGCCTGCTCGGGCAGATCGCGCAGGTGGCGCCGCTCGACGAGCTGGAGGTGCTGAAGGCCTTCCGCGGGTTCGTCGACCAGGGCGTGGTCGAGCTGCGCACGCCCTGAGCCGGGCCGGACGTCCGCCGGGGAGCCGCCCGGACTACCGGTGGCGGGCGCGAACCTGGGGACCGGAGGCGAGCCCGTCGAGGCGGCCGCTCTCCCAGTCGGCCCAGGCCTCCACCGCGGTGCGCGCCACCGACGAGGCCTTGATCCGCCAGTTGCGGTCGTTCACCACGACCACCGCGAAGGCCACCCGCGGATTCTCGGCCGGGGCGAACCCCACGAACCAGGAGTAGTCGCGGAAGGGGTCGGCCTCGGAGAGCGAGCCGGTCTTGCCGGCGACGGTGATGCCGGAGAGCGCCGAGGCCCGCGAGCGGGGAGCGCGAAAGGCGCGGCGCGCGGTGCCCTCGGTGACGGTGGTGCGCATCATGGCCGCGAGCTCGGCGGCGACCTCGGGGTCGAGGACCCGGCGCGGCTCGAGCGCGGGCGGCGGCTCCGCGCCGGTGGACGAGGCGACCACCGCGGGCGGCACGAACACCCCGCCGTTGGCGACGATGGCGGCGACGAGCGCTCCGTGGAGCGGGGAGAGGCGCACCGGCCCGAAGCCGGCCGCGGTGGTGGCGAGCGCGAAGGGCTCCTCGGGGATCTCGGCGCGCGAGGTCTCGACCCGGCCCGCGAAGGGGATGGGCTGGTTGAAGAGGAAGCGATCGGCCTCGGCGCGCAGCAGCGTCGCGTTGAGCGCGCGGTCGGCGAGCTTCGCGAAGACCACGTTGGCGCTCTTGCCCAGCGCCGACGAGAGGGACAGGCAGCGGCGATCGCGACGCGGGTCGTCGGCGAGGAGGCGCGGTTGCACGCGGTGCTGGCCGCCGTGGTAGCAGACCTCGGCGCCCGGCTCGAATCCGCGGCGCAGGAGCGCCGAGCTGGTGACGATCTTGAACACGCTGGCCGCCGGCGCACGCGCCTCGAGCGACAGCCCGCGCCGGCCGGGCTCGCGCTGCGAGTGCTCGGCCATGGCGAGCACCCGGCCGGTCTTGGGATCGAGCAGCACCGCCGCGGCCCACGGGGTGCGGTGGTCGGCGAGCACCTTCTCGATCCGCTGCTGCAGGCGCGGGACGGTGGTGAGCACGGCGCGGCCGTTCCCGAGCGGCGCCACGTAGCGATCGGCCACGGCGTCGAGCCGGGCCTCGGCGAGGCGGAGCTCGGCGGCGGGGCGCGCCGGCACCGCCGGCATCACCGGCGCCACCCGGGGCGTCGGCGGCGGGACCGGCGCCGGCTCCGTCGCCTGCGCGCCGGAGAGCACGAGCGCCCCCGGCGGGGCGTCGATGCCGGAGGCCCATCCGGGCCAGGGCAGCGCCAGGAAGGCGAGGAAGCCCCCGAACGCGGCGAGGAGCCAGGAGGAGAGGCGCGGACGGTTCATCGCGATATCGGCATTGTCGTCGAAGGATGGCACACGGTCAAAAAGGAAGCGGAGCGCCCCTGTGGGGAGCGCTCCGCCCTCGTCGCCGATCCACCTACCTCGGGAGCCCGGACGTCCCGAGCTTCGACTTCCTGGCCTTGGCCGCCTTCTTCCTCGGCGCCGCCTTCTTCTTCGGCGCGGCCTTCTTCGCGGGCTTCTTCGCCATGGCACCCTCCGTCGCGCGACGCTTCAGCGCGGCCTGGGCGGCCGCGAGGCGCGCGATCGGCAGACGGTACGGGGAACAGGAGACGTAGTCGAGTCCGAGCGCGTCGCAGAACTCCACCGAGGAGGGGTCCCCGCCGTGCTCGCCGCAGATCCCGAGCTTGAGTCCCGGCCGCACCGCGCGCCCGTCCTCGATGGCGATGCGCATGAGCCGCCCCACCCCGGTCCGGTCGAGGGAGACGAAGGGGTCCACGGCGTAGATGTCCTTGCTCACGTAGGAGGCGAGCACCGGGCCCAGGTCGTCGCGGGAGAGCCCGAAGGTGGTCTGGGTCAGGTCGTTCGTGCCGAAGGAGAAGAAGTCGGCGGAGGCGGCGATCTCGCCGGCGGTGAGCGCGCCGCGCGGCACCTCGATCATGGTGCCCACCTGGTAGGGGATGCGCTTGCCCCGCTCGGCGAAGACCTTCTCGGCGGTCTCGCGGACCACGCGGGCCTGGTCGTCGAGCTCCTTCTGCGAGCCCACCAGCGGGATCATGATCTCGGGCTGGGCCTTCACCCCCTCCGCGCGCACGTCGAGCGCCGCCTCCAGGATGGCCCGGGCCTGCATCTCGGTGATCTCGGGGTAGGTGATCCCGAGCCGGCAGCCACGGTGGCCGAGCATGGGGTTCGACTCCTGCAGCTCGTCGATGCGGGCGTGGACGCGGGCCACCGACTTCCCGGCCGCGCGGGCCAGCTCCACGATGCCGGCCTGGTCGTGGGGGAGGAACTCGTGCAGCGGCGGGTCGATGGTCCGGATGGTGACCGGCCGGGACCCCATGGCGCGGAACAGTCCGGCGAAGTCGGCCCGCTGGAATGGGAGCAGCTTCTGGAGCGCCGCCCGCCGCTCGGCCTTGGTCTCGGCGACGATCATCTCCCGCATCGGGCCGATCTTCCCCTCGCCGAAGAACATGTGCTCGGTGCGGCACAGCCCGATGCCCTCGGCGCCCAGCTTGACGGCCATCTCGGCCTGGTCGGGCTGGTCGGCGTTGGCGCGCACGCCCATCCGGCGGGCCCCGTCGGCCCAGGCGAGCAGGCGCGCGTACTGGCGGTAGAGCGGGGAGTCCGCGGCGCTGCGCTCGCCCCGGTTCACGGCGTCCACCTCGGAGGCCTGGGTCTGCACCTTGCCCTCGGCCACCTCGCCGGTGAACCCGTCCACCGAGATCCAGTCGCCCTCGTGCAGGCGGCGCGCGCCACGCGGCGTGGCCACCGTCATCACGCGGTCCTTGTAGTCGAAGGTGAGCGCGTCGCAGCCCACCACCGCCACCTTGCCCATCTGGCGGGCCACCAGCGCGGCGTGCGAGGTCATGCCGCCGAAGGCGGTGAGGAACCCGGCCGCGGCGTCCATGCCGCGGATGTCCTCCGGGCTGGTCTCGTGGCGCACCAGCACCACCGTCTCGCCCCGCCGCTTCCACTCCTCGGCGTCGGAGGCGAAGAAGACGATGCGGCCGGTGGCGGCGCCCGGGCCGGCGGGCAGGCCGCGGGCCAGGTACCGCCCCTCCGAGACGGCCGCCTTCCACTGGCCGAGGTCGAAGACCGGCTTGGTGAGCTGGTCCATCGAGGCCGGGTTCACCCGCAGCACGGCCTCGTGGGGCGTGATGAGGCGCTCGTCCGCCATCTCCACGGCGATGCGCACCTCGGCGAGGCCGGTGCGCTTCCCGGTGCGGGTCTGCAGCACGTAGAGCCGGCCGCGCTCGATGGTGAACTCGATGTCCTGCATGTCGCGGTAGTGCCGCTCGAGGCGCGTGCGCACCTGCTCGAGCTGGCGGGCGATGCCGGGCCAGCGCCCCCGCATCTCGCCGATCTTCTGCGGCGTGCGGATCCCGGCCACCACGTCCTCGCCCTGGGCGTTCACCAGGAACTCGCCGTAGAACTCGTCCTCGCCGGTGGCGGGATTGCGGGTGAAGGCCACGCCGGTCCCGGAGTCCTCGCCCATGTTGCCGAAGACCATGGACTGGACCGTGACCGCGGTGCCCCAGTCGGACGGGTAGCCGTACATCCGGCGGTAGGCGATGGCCCGGTCGTTCTCCCAGGAGCGGAACACCGCGTCCACGGCCATGAGCAGCTGGTCCATGGGGGCGTCGGGAAACTCCACGCCGCGGCGGGCCCGGATCTCGGCCTTGAACTCGGTCACCAGCTCGCGCAGCGCCTCCACCGGCAGCTCGGAGTCGAGCTTCACCCCGCGTGCGTGCTTCTTCGCCTCCAGCACCACCTCGAAGGGGTCGCGGTCCTCCTTGCGCTCGGGCTTCATGCCCAGCACCACGTCGCCGAACATGGCCACGAAGCGCCGGTAGCTGTCCCAGGCGAAGCGCTCGTCGCCGGAGCGCGCGGCCAGGCCGGCCACGGTGGCGTCGGACAGGCCCAGGTTGAGCACGGTGTCCATCATGCCGGGCATCGAGACCCGTGCGCCGGACCTCACCGACACGAGGAGCGGGTTCGACGGGTCGCCGAAGCGCTTCCCGGTGAGCCGCTCCACCGCCCCCAGCGCCGCCTTCACGTCCTGCGCCAGCCGGGCCGGCAGGCGCTTGCCGCGCCGGTAGAACTCGGTGCAGACCTCGGTGGTGATGGTGAAGCCGGGCGGGACCGGGATGCCGATGTTGCTCATCTCGGCGAGCCCCGCGCCCTTGCCGCCGAGGAGCTCCTTCATGTCCCGGTTCCCCTCGGCCGCACCCCCGCCGAAGGACCACGTCCACTTCGCGTCGCGCCTCGGGGCCATGCCTCACCTCCTGCCGGATCGGAGCCGGATCGTACGCCCCGAACGCCGCGCACGGGGTGGACCCCATGTGGTAGCGGTCCGGGGGGCATGAAGGGCTTGCCCCCGATCAATTCTCTCCACTTTTTCGTGTCAATGAGGCCGGAAGTCGCGCGGTTGGGTCTGTAAAACCCGTCAAGCGCGCCACCGTCCCGGCCTGCCCGCCTAGATCCGCATCGACTCGATGCGCGCCTCGTCCTGCTCCGGCGCCACCTGGAGCGTCTCGACGACGCCGTCCTCGCACCAGTCGACGTCCACGAGGGCGAGCTCCCGCCCCTTGCCGTACCGGGCCACGATGCGGGCGGCGAGCTGCCGCTCCTCCCAGGTGGGCGTCCCCTCGACGAGCGCCACCGGACCGTTCAGATCGCGCGCGGCCACCCGCGCCCGGCCCTCGCCGTAGGCCTCGAGCACCCGGTTCTCGACCTCGGTGCGCCCGACCACGAGCTTCACCGTGGGGGACAGGCGGAAGTGGCGACCGGTGGAGAGCAGGACGAGATCCTCCTTGCGGATCCGGCGCTCCTCCCCGGCGGCCTCGCGCGCGTCGAGGACGTCGAAGAACTTCCGGGAGAAGGCCTCGTCGGTGAGGTAGCAGCAGCCGCCCGCGGGCTGGGGCCACTCCACGATGCCCAGCTCGCGCGCCAGCCGGATCTGCCGCTGGCGCGACCGTCCGTGGATGTCGAGCAGCCGCGTCCGGTCGACGATCCCCTCCCGCTCCGGGACGGTGGGCTCGAGCAGCAGCGCCGAGAGGGGGCGCAGGAGCCGGCCATCGAGGCCGCTCTCCCGCTCCACCGCCCGCAGCGTGTCCCGCCGCTGGCTCTTGGGACGCTGTCCCAGCACCTCGCCGGTGAAGACGAAGTCCGCCCCCTCGGCCTCCATGATCGCGCGGGCCTTGCGCATCATGAAGATGCGGCAGTCCACGCAGGGGTTGGCGTTGGCCCCGTAGCCGTACCGGGGGTTCACGATGAGATCGAGATAGCCCTGCTCGGAAACGTCGACGTACTCGATGTCGACCTCGAGGTCGGAGGCGGCCCGCAGCGCCTCGTTCTGCGGGATGGTCCCGTCGGGACGCCCGCCCTTGCGGCGCTGGGTCTCGGTGATGCACAGGCCGGTGTAGAAGTTCACCGCCTTCACCTCGATCCCCTGGCGCTTCACCAGCGCCACGGCGAGCGTGGAGTCGAGCCCGCCCGAGATCATGCCGATGGCCCTGCGCGCGCGCATCAGGCCGTCCTCGCGCCGGGGGTCCCCTTGCGCACGAAGCTGCGGAAGGCCGCGCCCTCGCGGAAGGTGGCGAGGTGCTCGTTGCGGGTGGCGCGGCACCACATGGGCATGTCGGTGACGATCCCCGGGTCGGTGGCCACCACGCAGACCACCGCTCCGGGGAGGAGCCCCTTCATGGCCCGGGCGATCTCGACGATCGGGTAGGGGCAGAGGCGCCCCGAGGTGTCGAGGGTCAGGTCCGGCGTGGGGAGCGTGGCCAGGTCCATCGCCGCTCCGTTTATCCCCGGTCCGGGAACGGGGCAACCGGGGCGGACGTTCACCGGAAGCGGTTCCTTGCCGAAAGGAGGGGGGGGCGGTAACTTCCGGCCCCCGATGGTGAAGACCCCGTCGATCCCGCTCGCGGCCCGGGCCCTCTGCGCCCTGGCTGCGCTCCTCGTCGCCGTGCCGGCCGTGGCCCGCGCCGGCGATCCCCCCGCGGCCCCCGCCGTCGCCGCCGGATCGTCGCGCCCGATCGGGCTCGTCTTCTCGGTGGACCTGGGCGGCGGCGGCCAGCTGGGGGCGGGCTCGGCCTACGACCCGCCGGGCATCTTCGAGCTGGAGGCGGGGGTGGCCTACGAGGTGGGTCTGGGGCTCGCGCCGCAGCTGTCCATGGTCCTCGGCATGTCCCCCGGCGCCTCGTTCGCCATCCGCCCGGGGCTCGTCTGGTACGTGCCGGAGTCCCCGTTCTACCTGCGGGCCGCCGTCGACGCCTCCACGCAGGTGGGCTGGCTGGCCTGGCGCTGGATGCTGCTGGGAGGCGGGGCCGCGCTGCGCATCACCGACGTCCTGGGCTTCGAGCTCGAGCTCGACAGCGGCTTCCCGCTCGCCAGCGGGGCCGGCGTTCCGCTGCTCGTCCGCGGCGGCGCCTTCGTGCGATTCTAGACCCGGGCCGCGTGGCGCGGCCCCGAACGAGCAGGAGCGACACCGATGAAGCACACCAGCTGGATCCTGGCGCTGATCGTGGGGGTGATCCTCGGCGTGATCGGGGACCGCATGGCGGGTGGAGGCCCCCGCGTGGCCCAGGCCCCGGCCCGTCCGGGCGAGCTCCCCCCGCAGCAGCGCCCGCCGGCACGCCCGATCGAGGACCCCAAGGCCGTCTACAAGGTCCCGGTGGACGACTCGCCGGTGCGCGGCCCGGCCGACGCGCTCGTCACCATCGTCGAGTCCTCCGACTTCGAGTGCCCCTTCTGCAAGCGCGTGGGGCCGACGATGAAGCAGGTGGAGGAGAACTACCGCGGCAAGGTGCGCTTCGTCTTCAAGCACAACCCGCTCCCGTTCCACCCCAAGGCCATGCCCGCGGCCATCGCGGCCGAGGAGGGGCGCGCCCAGGGCGGCACCGCCAAGTTCTGGGAGATGCACGACCGGCTCTTCGAGTCCGCCCCGGCGCTCGACCGGCCGGCCCTCGAGGCGGTGGCCCAGGCGGCCGGGCTCGACATGACTGCCTTCCGCAAGGCGCTCGACGAGAACCGCCACGAGTCGCGCATCCGGCGCGACCAGGCGCTCGTGAACGGCGTGGGCGCGAACGGCACGCCCAGCTTCTTCGTGAACGGACGGAAGATCGCCGGCGCGGTCCCCTACGAGACCTTCAAGGCGGTCATCGACGAGGAGCTCGCCCGGGCGGAGGCCCTGGTGAAGGGGGGCGTCCCGGCGAAGGACGTCTACGCACGCATCCTGGAGAACGCCGCCACCGCCCCGGTCATGCTGCCGGCCCCGGCCGGCCAGCAGGCCCAGGCCGCGCCTCCCCCCCCGCCCCCGGCGCAGGCCCAGAAGATCGACTTCCGCGGCGACGACCCGCAGCAGGGGCCGTCCGCGGCGCCGGTCACGGTGGTGGTCTTCTCCGACTTCCAGTGCCCGTTCTGCAGCCGCGTCGAGCCGACGCTGGCGCAGCTCCGCAAGGCCTACCCCGAGGACGTCCGCGTGGTCTGGAAGAACCTCCCGCTCGCCATGCACCCCCAGGCCATGCCGGCGGCGCTGGCGGCCGAGGCGGCCCGCGAGCAGGGCAAGTTCTGGGAGATGCACGACCTGCTCTTCCAGAACCAGGGCAAGCTCGCGCCCGACCAGTACGACGCCTGGGCCCGCCAGCTCGGGCTCGACATGAAGCGGTTCCAGGCCTCGGTCGCCTCCGCGGCGACGCGCGCGCGCGTGGAGGAGGACGCCCGCATCGGCGCGCGGGTCGCACCGCAGGGGACCCCGACGCTCTACGTGAACTGCCGGCAGGTGGTGGGGGCCCAGCCGTACGAGGTCTTCCAGAAGGTCGTCGACGAGCAGCTCTCGCGCGCGGCGTCGCTGCGGAAGGCGGGGGCCCCGGCCGGCGCGGCGTTCTACGAGCGCATCTGCGAGGACAACGTCAAGAACCCGCAGCGTTCGTAGCGGCCTCCGCGGGCGCCCGCCCGGTCCGCCAGGTGGGCGCCATGGCCTGGAAGAGCGCCGCCGGCCCGCCCACGTCGGCGGCGATCTCCCACACCGGGACCTCGCCCAGCCCCTTGAACCAGGCCCGGCCGACCTGGCGGAACATCTCCGCCGGGAGGCCGTCGGCGTGGAAGGTCACCACCAGGCTCTGGAGCCCGGCGCCGAACCACCACCGCGACGTGAGCTCCTCGGGCAGCCGCTCCGGGTCCACCTCCACGCGGCGCACGGTGCGCTTCGGCCCCACCGCGTCGAGCCAGGCCTGGAGCGCCCCCTCGGAGAGCGCGGCCCCGGCGTTGTAGACGTCGCCGGCTCCCTCGTCCTCGGCGCGGGCCGCGGACTCCAGCGCGCGGCGCACCGGCTTCGCCACCGCGCGCATGGCCGCCGTCATGTCGCCCGCCCGCGCGGCGCGCAGGACCTCGGCGGCGGCGTCGGGCG
>JBBIOL010000100.1:0-12677 GCA_037443385.1 Anaeromyxobacteraceae bacterium | reverse complement strand
TCGCGCGCCCGCGCGAGGCCTGCGCCGGGTTCCAGGCGCAGGTGCAGGCCGACGGCCAGCCCGGGCGGGGCCGCCGCCAGGGCCGCGGGCGCGAACGGGCCGTCGACGAGGGCGCTCGCGGCCGTGATCACGCCGCCTGCGTGCGCCTCCAGGATCCCGGCGTCCACCGCCGGGTCGTAGCCCAGGTCGTCGGCCACGAGGAGCACGACCGGCCCGGTCACGCGCGGCCCCTCACGCCGGGAGATCGACCGAGAAGACGGCGCCCTGGCCCGGCTCGCCGTGGGCCCGGATCCGCCCGCCGTGGGCCTCGACGATCTCGCGCGCCACGTAGAGCCCGAGGCCGAGCCCCGGGTAGTGCTGGGCGGGGGCGGCGCGCTCGAACCGCCCGAAGATGCGCTCCAGCTGCTCGGGGGGGATGCCCACCCCGTGGTCCGACACCTGCACCCGGACCCCCTCGGGGACGCGCTCCACCCGCACCTCGACCGGCTTCCCCTCCCCGAACTTCACCGCGTTGGAGAGCAGGTTGGCGACCACCTGCTCGATGCGGACGCGGTCCAGCGAGGCCACGATCGGCTCGGGCGCGACGACGCGGATCGACGAGCCACGGGCCAGGTCGAGGTCGGACTGGTACGGGCCGGCCACCTCGCGGACCAGCGCGGAGACGTCCACCGGCTCCCGGGTGAGCTCGATGCGCCCGAGCCGGATCCGGGAGAGGTCGAGCAGCGCCTCGACGAGGCCGGCCAGTCGCCGGACCTGGCGGTCGAGCGCGTCGATGCGCTCCCGGACCGGCGGCGTCGCGCCGCCGCGCGTGAGCACCCGGTCGAGCATCTGGACCTGCACGTGCAACGCCGTCACCGGCGTGCGCAGCTCGTGGGAGGCCACCGAGAGGAACTCGTCCCGGGCGCGCACCTCCTCCCGCGCCTGCCGGTAGAGGAGCGCCCGGGCCTCCACCCGCCGCCGCTCGGTGGCGTCGCGCACGGCGGCGATGGCCCAGCCCGACCCGGCGTGGCGCAGCGGCGAGAGGCTGATCTCGGCGGGGAACTCGGTCCCGTCCTTCCGCAGCGCGGCCAGGTCCACCCCGATGCCCATGGGGCGGGCGCGCGGCGCCTCGGCGTAGCCCTTGCGGTGCCCGTCGTGGCCGGCCCGGTACCGCGCCGGCATGAGGACCTCCACCGCCTGGCCCACGATCTCGGCGGGCGCCCACCCGAAGAGCGACACCGCGGTCGCGTTCACGTACACGACCATCCCGCGGTCGTCGACGACCACGATCCCGTCGGGCACGAACTCGAGGAGCGAGAAGTCCATGGCCGCCTTCCGGACGGCGCGTCAGGCGGCGGGGCGCCCCTGCGGGGCGTCGAAGTCGTAGATCGACTCGACGCGCACGTTCCGGTACCGCTCGAGCTTTAGCGCCATGCGCGAGAGCCGTGCCAGGAATTCGTCCTCGTCGGGGGCCTCCCCGGGCCGCGCCTCGCGCTCGAGCCGCTTCGCCTCCTTGAGGATGGCACGGCGGACCTCGCGCGGGTGGTAGACCGACGAGGCCGAGAAGTGGAGCGCGCCCTCGTGCGGCAGGAGCCGCGCCTCGAGGATGTCGCCCTTCTGCAGGGCGACCACGGCACGACGCTCCACCACCTCGTGCCGGGCGCCTCCGAGCACCTCCGACAGCTCGACCCGCCCCGGCCGGATCCGGCGCACCTCGAAGAGCGCGCGCCGGCAGCGTCCCATCTCCCGGATCTGGGCGCGCGCGTCGGTGGTGAGGCCGTCGGCCGCGTCCCGGAGGAAGAGCTCGAAGGTCCGGTTCACCCCGTCCGGGCGGTGATCGTAGAGGTAGTGGTCGAGGAACCCGTTCATCCGGGCCTCGTAGCTCTTGTCCTCCTCGTGCGGCTCCCCCACCCGCGCGAACCAGGCCTGCCGCGCGGCGAGGAGCCAGGGCTGGCGCTCCTCCGCTCCGGCCCAGGCGAGCAGGAGGTCGTGGATCTCGGCGAGGGTCACCGGTTGCGCTCCATCATCCCCACGAAGCGCCCGAAGAGGTGCCGCGCGTCGTGCGGCCCCGGCGATGCCTCGGGGTGGTACTGGACGCCGAAGGCCGCGGCGTCGAGGACCTCGATGCCCTCCACGGTCCCGTCGTTCAGGTTGACGTGGGAGACCCGGGCCCGCTTCCCGAGCGAGCGGTCGTCCACCGCGAAGCCGTGGTTCTGGGCGGTGATGTCCACCCTGCCGGTGGCGAGGTCCTTCACCGGCTGGTTCGCGCCCCGGTGCCCGAACTTGAGCTTGTAGGTGGAGGCCCCGAGCGCGAGCGAGAGGATCTGGTGCCCCAGGCAGATCCCGAAGACCGGGACCTTCCCGAGCAGGGCCGCGACCGTGTCGCGCGCCCCCACCACCGCCGCCGGGTCCCCCGGTCCGTTGGTGAGGAACACGCCGTCGGGCCGCAGCGCCAGCGCCTCCCCGGCCGTGGTGCGGCTGGGGACGACGGTGACCCGGCAGCCCGCCTCGGCGAGCAGACGCAGCATGGCCCGCTTCAGGCCCCAGTCGTAGGCCACGACGTGGAAGCGGGTGTCGGTGGCGGGGTGCCGGGCCTCGTCGGTCCAGGCGTCGGCGCCGCACTCGTCCCAGGCGTACGGCTCGGGCGTGGAGATGCGGGTGGCGAGGTCCTGCCCCTCCATGCCGGGAAGGGAGCGGGCCCGGTCCACGAGCGCCCGCGCGCTGCCCTCCGTGGCGATGACCCCCATCTGCGCCCCGGTGGTCCGGATGTGCCGGGTGAGCCGGCGGGTGTCCACGCCGTGGATCCCGACGATGCCGTTGCGGGCGAGGTAGTCGGCGAGCCCCTCCTCGGCGCGGAAGCTCGACGGCTCGGCGGCGAAGTGGCGCACGATGAACCCGGTGGCGTGCGGCCGGGCCGATTCGGCGTCCGCCCGGCTGGTGCCGTAGTTCCCCTGCTCCGGGTAGGTCATGCAGATCATCTGCCCGACGTACGAGGGGTCCGTGAGGATCTCCTGGTAACCGGTCATGGAGGTGTTGAAGACCACCTCGCCGGTGGATTCCCCCGTCGCGCCGAAGGGCAGCCCCTCGAACACGGTCCCGTCGGCGAGGGCGAGGATCGCCTTCTTCATCCGGCCGCCCCTCCCAGGTCGTGCACGAGCCGCCCGCCCACGAAGGCCTGGGTGCAGCGGCCGACGAGCGTGCGGCCCTTCCAGGGGGTGTTCCGGCTCTTGCTGAAGCCCTTCATGGGATCGACCACCCAGGACGCCCCGGGATCGAGGACGGCCACGTCGGCCGCCGCGCCCACCGCGAGGGTGCCGGCGGGGAGCCCGAAGCATCGGGCCGGCCCGACGGTGAGGGCCTCGACCAGGCGGCGCTCGGAGAGCAGTCCCTGGCGCACGAGGTCGAGGCACACCGGGAACGCGGTCTCGAGCCCGAGCACGCCGTTCAGCGCCGCGTCGAACTCGAGCTTCTTCTCCTCCGGGGAGTGGGGCGCGTGGTCGGTGGCGATGGCGTCGATGGTGCCGTCGGCGAGCCCCTCGCGCAGCGCCCGCACGTCCGCGGCCGAGCGCAAGGGCGGGTTCATCTTGAAGTCGGGGTCGTAGTCGCTCGCCGCGACGTCCTCGTCGGTGAGGGCCAGGTGGTGCGGGGTCACCTCGCCGGTGACCGGCAACCCACGCCGCTTGGCGTCGCGCAGCGCGCGGACGCTGCCGGCGGTGGAGAGGTGGCAGAGGTGCAGCCGCCCGCCGGTGAGCTCGAGCAGCGACAGGTCGCGCAGCACCATGACGTCCTCGGCCTGCGCCGGGACGCCCTTCAGCCCGAGCCGGGTGGCCACCGGGCCCTCGTGCATCACGCCCTTGCCGACGAGGTGCAGGTCCTCCTCGTGGACCGCGAGCGGCAGCCCGAAGGCCCGCGCGTACTCGAGCGCGCGACGCATCATCGAGGACGACATGACCGGGCTCCCGTCGTCGGAGAGGGCCACGCAGCCGGCGGCCCGGAGCTCGCCGTACTCGGCCAGCTCCTCCCCCTTCCGCCCCTTGGTGACCGCGCCCACCGGGTAGACCCGGGCCAGACCGGCCGCCGCGGCGCGGGCCAGCATGAGCTCGGTGACGCTCGTGTTGTCGTTGGCCGGCACGGTGTTGGGCATGGCGCAGACGGAGGTGAAGCCTCCCGCCAGCGCCGCCCGCGTGCCGGTGGCGACGTTCTCCTTGTACTCCTGCCCGGGCTCGCGCAGGTGCACGTGCAGGTCGACGAAGCCCGGGGTCACCCAGCGTCCGCGGGCGTCGAGCACGCGGGCGCCGGCCGGGACCTCGACCCGCTCGGCCACCGCGGCCACCTTGCCATCCCGGAGGACCACCGTGCGGACGCCGTCCGTCCCGCTCGCCGGGTCGATGACCCTGCCGCCCTGGATGACGACCACGCCGTTTCCGTTGCTCATGCCGAGACCTTCTCCGCGCGGTCCTCGCCGGCGCCGCCGGCGAGGAGGTAGAGGATCGCCATCCGGACGGCGACGCCGTTCTGGACCTGGTCGAGGATCACGCTCCGCGCCCCGTCGGCCACGTCCGAGGAGAGCTCGACGCCGCGGTTGATGGGGCCCGGGTGCAGGATGACCGCGTGCGGCTCGAGCCACTCGGCCGCCTTCTTGGCGTTCAGCCCCCAGAACTTCGAGTACTCGCGGGTGTTGGGGATGAGCGGGTCGCCGATCCGCTCGTGCTGGATGCGCAGCATGATCACCGCGTCGGCCCCCTCCACCGCGGTGCGCAGGTCGTGGTGGACGGTGGCGCCCATCCGCTCGACCCCCTGCGGGATCATGGTGGGCGGACCGCACAGGCGGACCTTCGCCCCCAGCTTGGGCAGGGAGTGCAGGTCGGAGCGGGCCACCCGGGAGTGGCTGATGTCGCCCACGATGGCGACGGTGCGCCCCTCCAGGCTGCCGAACCGCTCGCGCAGGGTGAAGCAGTCGAGGAGCCCCTGGCTGGGGTGCTCGTGCGCGCCGTCCCCGGCCGACACCACCGCGCAGGCCACGTGGCGGGCCAGGAACTGGGGCGCGCCGCTGGCGGAGTGGCGCACCACGAGCACGTCGGGACGCATGGCCTCGAGGTTCTTGGCGGTGTCGAGGAGCGTCTCCCCCTTGGTGGTGGACGACTGCGCCGCGGTCCAGTTGAGGGCGTCGGCGGAGAGCACCTTGGCGGCGATCTCGAAGGAGCTGCGGGTGCGGGTGGAGGTCTCGAAGAAGAGGTTCACCACGTTCTTGCCGCGCAGCGACGGGACCTTCTTCACCGGGCGGGAGAGCACCTCCTTCATGGAGGTGGCGAGGTCGAGGACCTGGAGGATCTCCTCGCGCGCGAGCGGCTCGAGGGCGATGAGGTGGCGATGGCGACCGATCACGGCTTCCTCCCCTGGCGGACCACGACCGAGTCCTCCGGCGCGCCGTTCTCCCGCCAGCGCACCTGCACGTCGTCTCCCTCCGGGACCTCGAGGCGGGCCCCGGCGAAGTCGGCGGCGATGGGGAGCTCGCGCCCCCCCCGGTCGACCAGCACCGCCAGCCAGACCCGGCGAGGCCGGCCGAAGTCGACCAGCTCGTCGAGCGCGGCCCGGATGGTGCGGCCGGTGTAGAGCACGTCGTCGGCGAGCACGATGGTGCGCCCCTCGAGCGGGAAGCGCACGTCGGTGGGGCCCACCACCGGGGCGGCCCCGCGATGGGACAGGTCGTCCCGGTAGAGCGCGATGTCGAGGGTCCCGAGGGGGGGCGCCTGGCCGGTCGCCCTGGCCACCTCGGCCCGGATCCGCTCGGCGAGGGGGACCCCGCCGCGACGGATTCCCACCAGCGCCAGCCGGTCGAGCGCGCCCTGCGCGCGGGCCCGTTCCAGCACCTCGTGGGCGATCCGCTGCACCGCCCGCTGCACCGCCTCCGCGTTCATGTCGTCCTCGCCCCCTCGTCGTTCACCGCGCCGGGCCCCAGTTCGGCCGGGTCAGGTCCATGGTCAGGTCCACCCGGTAGACGCGCTCGATCTCCCGGTCGAGGAAGGGCAGCGCGAGCGTGCGGGGATACTCGAAGGTGACGTGCAGCGAGGGCGGATCGGCGGTGCGCTCCCAGGAGACGTCCTCCCGCCGGAGATCGACCACCGGGTAGCGGACCTTGCGCCCCGCCTCGTCCACGCCCTCCACGTCGTCGAGGGAGCGGATCTTCACGACCATCCCCTGGATCAGCTTCTCGTCCTCGGGGTTCTTCACGGCCTGGTTGCCGTAGTCGCGGACCACCTGCTTCACCTCGTAGTGGAGCACCGCCGGCGGGACGAAGACCACCGCCGCGTAGGCGGCGGCGGCCAGGCCCAGCACGAGGAGCACCGTCACCCAGCTCGCCGTCCCGCGTTCTAGCCGCTTCCCCGCTCGCCGGGAAGCGGACATGCGGGGCATCCCCGGGGCGGGGGCCACGCTACTCCTCCACCTTCAGGACCGCGAGGAAGGCCTCCTGCGGGATCTCCACCTGGCCGACCTGCTTCATGCGCTTCTTCCCCTCCTTCTGCTTCTCGAGGAGCTTCCGCTTGCGGCTGATGTCGCCACCGTAGCACTTCGCGAGGACGTTCTTGCGGTAGGCCTTCACCGTCTCCCGGGAGATGATCTTGGCGCCGATGGCGGCCTGGATGGCCACCTCGTACATCTGCTTGGGGATGACCTCCCGGAGCTTCTGGCACACGTCCCGGCCGCGCTGGTAGGCCCGCTCGCGGTGCACGATGACCGAGAGGGCGTCCACCGGCTCCCCGTTGATGAGGATGTCGAGCCGGACCAGGTCGGCCTCCTGGTAGCCCTTCAGCTCGTAGTCCAGCGAGGCGTACCCGCGGGAGACGCTCTTCAGCTTGTCGAAGAAGTCGAAGACCACCTCGGCGAGGGGGATCTCGTAGGTGATCTGCACGCGCTTCGTGCCGATGTACTTGAGGTCCCGCTGGATGCCACGCCGGTCCTGGCAGAGCTTGAGGATGTTGCCCACGTCGTCGGTGCGCCCGTGGATGTGGCAGGTGAGGATGGGCTCCTCGAAGGTGGCGATCTTCTGCACCGGGGGCAGCCGGGCCGGGTTGTCGATCTCGAGCACCTCGCCCTGGGTGTCGGTGATGCGGTACACCACCGACGGGGCGGTGGTGATGAGGGTCAGGTTGTACTCGCGCTCGAGCCGCTCCTGCACGATCTCCATGTGGAGCAGGCCCAGGTAGCCGCAGCGGAAGCCGAAGCCGAGCGCCTGGCTGGTCTCCGGCTCGAAGGTGAAGGCCGAGTCGTTGAGCCGCAGCTTGACGAGGGCGTCGCGCAGCTGGTCGTAGTCGGCGGCGTCCACCGGGAAGACGCCGCTGAAGACCATGGGCTTCACCACCTTGAAGCCCGGGAACGGCGCATCGGTGGGGCGCCGCGCCTCGGTGATGGTGTCGCCCACCTTGGCGTCGTGGACGTCCTTCACGTTGGCGACCACCACCCCCACGTCACCGGCCTGGAGCTGCTGGACCGGGCGCGAGAAGGGGGCGAAGACGCCGAGGCCCTGCACCTCGAACTGCTTCTTGTTGGAGAAGAGCAGGATCTGCTGGCCCGGCCGCAGCGTGCCCTCGAAGACCCGCACCTGCATGACCACGCCGCGGTACGAGTCGTACCAGGAGTCGAAGATGATGGCCTTGAGCGGGGCTTCCGGATCCCCGGGCGGCGGCGGCACCTTGTGCACCACTTGCTCGAGGATCTCCTCGATGCCGATCCCCTCCTTGGCGCTCGTGGGGACCGCCTCGGAGGCGTCGAGGCCGATGACCTCCTCGATCTCGCGGCGCACGCCCTCCACGTCGGCGCTGGGCAGGTCGATCTTGTTGATGACCGGGACGATCTCGAGGTCGTGGTCGAGCGCCTGGTAGACGTTGGCGAGCGTCTGGGCCTCGACGCCCTGCGTCGCGTCCACCACCAGCACCGCGCCCTCGCAGGCGGCCAGCGAGCGCGAGACCTCGTAGGCGAAGTCCACGTGACCGGGAGTGTCGATGAGGTTGAGGACGTAGTCCTTCCCGTCCCGGGCCCGGTAGTTCATGCGGACGGTCTGGGCCTTGATGGTGATCCCGCGTTCCCGCTCCAGCTCCATGTTGTCGAGGAACTGGGCCTGGGCCTCGCGCGCGGTCACCGTGCCGGTGTGCTCGAGCAGGCGGTCGGCCAGCGTCGACTTTCCGTGGTCGATGTGGGCGATGATGGAGAAGTTGCGGATGTTCTTGTTCGAGTCGGCCATCGGGTCGGGGCTTTCTAGCACGCGATACCGACCGGCACACCCCCCGTGAGGCCCCGGGGTGACGCCTTGCGTCATGGGTTCCGGGTACACACCTCGGGGGGACCTTGGGTGGGTGGTCGCCCTGGCCGGATCGCGACATCGCACATTCGCTTACCCGACTGTTTTCGTGACATTCACCGCATGTGGTGTCTGTCAAGACCATGTCCCACAATATATTGTGGTTGCCGTCTTGACAGCCCCGGGCGCGCGGATATCGTCCGCCATCGCCGCACGTACGCGCAGCCCAGGCGTCGGGCAGGCCGGAGGAGGCGAAGGGGCGTGGCGCGCCCCCCGTGTCAGAGGCGACGGGTAGAGCCTCCGGTCCACCCCGCGGTGGACCTGGAGGAAGGGTTGGGAAACGGGGCATGGCGACGACGCTTCACGCCCCACGCATGGCCGGAAGAGGGCCGGTCGGGAGGTCGAGGATGATCGAGCGGGAGAGCACGTCCGCGCCGCGTCGCGGCGCACGTCAGCAGCGCAAGTCGGCACGCAAGGGGATCACCGTCCCCCGGTACTTCACCACCCCCGGCGTGGACCCGGCCGAGGAGCTGGCCTGGGAGACCCGCACCGCCTCCATCACCGGCGAGGGCGGCAAGGTCATCTTCGAGCAGAAGGACGTCGAGGTCCCGAAGAGCTGGTCGCTCCTCGCGACCAACGTCGTCGCCTCCAAGTACTTCCGCGGCCAGCAGGGCACGCCGCAGCGCGAGACCTCGGTCCGGCAGCTGGTGGGCCGGGTGGTCCGCACCATCTCCGCCTGGGGTCGCAAGGACGGGTACTTCGCCTCCGAGACCGACGCCGAGGCCTTCGAGGCCGAGCTCGGCCACCTCGTCTACCGCCAAAAGATGAGCTTCAACTCGCCGGTGTGGTTCAACGTCGGCGTCGAGGAGCACCCGCAGTGCTCGGCGTGCTTCATCAACGCCGTGTCCGACTCGATGGACTCCATCCTGAAGCTCGCCCACACCGAGGGCATGCTCTTCAAGTACGGCTCGGGCACCGGGTCCAACCTGTCCCGCATCCGCTCCTCCAGGGAGTACCTGTCCGGCGGCGGCGAGGCCTCCGGCCCGGTCTCCTTCATGCGCGGCTTCGACGCCTTCGCCGGCGTCATCAAGTCCGGCGGCAAGACCCGCCGGGCCGCCAAGATGGTCATCCTCGACGCCGATCACCCGGACATCGAGGAGTTCGTCTCGTCCAAGGCCACCGAGGAGAAGAAGGCCTGGGCGCTCATCGAGGCCGGCTACGACGGCGGGTTCAACGTCCACGGCGGCGCCTACGACTCGGTCTTCTTCCAGAACGCCAACCACTCGGTGCGCGTCACCGACGCCTTCATGCACGCGGTGGTCGACGACGCCGAGTGGCCGCTCACGGCGCGCACCAACGGCAAGCCCATCAGCCGGGTGCGGGCGCGCGCGCTCATGCGCCAGATCTCCGAGGCTGCCTGGCTGTGCGGCGACCCCGGGCTTCAGTTCGACACCACGGTGAACGCCTGGCACACCTGCCCGGACACCGCCCGGATCAACGCCTCCAACCCCTGCTCCGAGTACATGTTCCTCGACGACAGCGCCTGCAACCTGGCGTCGCTGAACCTGATGCACTTCCGCTCCATCGACGGCGGGTTCGACACCGACGCGTTCCGCCGCGCGGTCGACCTCACCATCCTGGCGCAGGAGATCCTGGTCTCGAACTCCAAGTACCCGACCGAGGCCATCGGCAAGAACAGCGAGGACTTCCGCCCGCTCGGCCTGGGCTACGCCAACCTGGGCGCCTTCCTCATGGCCACCGGCGTCCCGTACGACTCCGACGCCGGGCGGGCCACCGCCGCGGCCATCACCGCGGTCATGACCGGCGAGGCCTACGCCCAGAGCGCCCGCATCGCGGCCCACACCGGGCCCTTCGCCGGATACGAGAAGAACCGGAGCTCGTTCCTCTCGGTGATGCGCAAGCACGCCGCGGCCGTGTCCCGCATCGACTCCGATCGGGTCGCCCCCGAGCTGCTCGAGGCGGCCCACCGCGCCTGGGCCGACGCGGTCGCCCTCGGCACCCACCACGGCTACCGCAACGCGCAGGCCACCGTGCTCGCCCCCACCGGGACCATCGGCTTCATGATGGACTGCGACACCACCGGCATCGAGCCCGACATCGCGCTCGTGAAGTACAAGAAGCTGGTGGGCGGCGGCATGCTCAAGATCGTGAACAACACGGTCCCGCTGGCGCTGCAGCGCATCGGCTACTCCTCCGGCGAGATCAGTTCCATCCTCCAGTACATCGACGAGGTGGAGACCATCGAGGGCGCGCCCGGGCTCCGCGACGAGCACCTGGCCGTCTTCGACTGCGCCTTCAAGCCGCAGAACGGCAGCCGCACCATCCACTACATGGGCCACGTGCGCATGATGTCGGCGGTGCAGCCCTTCCTGTCGGGCGCCATCTCCAAGACCGTCAACATGCCCAACAGCGCCACGGCGGACGACATCCAGACCGCCTACGTCGAGGCCTGGAAGATGGGGCTGAAGGCCATCGCCATCTACCGCGACGGCTGCAAGCGCAGCCAGCCGCTCAACACCGGCAAGGCGGCGGAGGCCGCCAAGGTGGAGCCGTCGGCCGAGGTGCAGGCCAGCCTGCAGCGTCGCCGGCTGCCCGACGAGCGCGCCGCCATCACCCACAAGTTCTCCATCGGCGGCCACGAGGGGTACATGACCGTCGGCATGTACGCCGACGGCACGCCCGGCGAGCTCTTCGTCACCATGGCGAAGGAGGGCTCGGTCGTGTCCGGCCTCATGGACAGCTTCGCCACGTCCATCTCCATGGCCCTGCAGTACGGCGTCCCGCTCAAGGTGCTGGTCGACAAGTTCAGCCACACCCGCTTCGAGCCGTCGGGCTTCACCGGCAATCCCGAGATCCCCATCGCCAAGTCGATCACCGACTACATCTTCCGCTGGCTGTCGCTCAAGTTCCTGCCCTCGGAGGAGGGGCTCCCGGTGGCGAAGGATCTCACCCCGGGCGCCGCACCGGCCGCGCCGCGGCTGAAGGCGGGAACCCGCACGGTGGCGGCGAGCGCGGTCCCGGCGGCCCAGGACGCGGGCGAGCAGGCGGTGGCCCCGGTCATCGCCCTTCCCGCCCAGGGCGACTCGCCCTACCTGGCCCAGTCCGACGCGCCGCCCTGCCCGAACTGCGGCAGCATCACGGTGCGCAACGGCGCCTGCTACAAGTGCCTGAACTGCGGGACGACGACGGGCTGCTCGTAGCGGCGGCGCCGACTTCGGCCGGCGCAGGAGCCAGGATCGGAACGGTTCCGGTCTTCGGAAGGCGAAACGAAGGAAGGGCGCCCTCTTGCCGGGGGGCGCCCTTCGTCGTTCGCGGGAAGGCTCCGATCCCCGTGGCGGTGACGTGGGTGGTTCTCGCGGCGCCTGAAGGCGCCGCCACTACTCCACCACGATCTTCCCGTCCCCCATCGCCATCGCCGTGCAGTGGAACTTCTCCACCCCGGCCTTGGTGGGGGTGATGGTGAGGGTGACCGCCTTGTCGAGCGGGAGCTGGAAGTTCTTCACCTTCTCGGCGGGGATGTCGATGGCCTTGATGCAGGTGCGGTCGGTGGTGCGCAGGAAGGACAGCGTCACCGGCTGACCCTTCTTCACCTTGATCTGCTGGGGCTCGAAGCCCTTCTCGGTGACCTTGATCTCGATGGCCTTGCCGGCGGGCGCGGCGGCCGCCGGGTCGGCGGCGAGGGAGAGGGAGGGGGCGGCGATCAGGGCGGCGATCAGGACGGCGAGACGCATGCGGGATCCTCCGGTTTCGTGGACCGGGTCATCTTATCCGGTTCGGGATTTCCCGCGACTAGTGGAAGTCGCGGGACGCCGTCCGCACCTCCTCGAGCGGGGAGAGCGGCAGGAGCTCGCGCACCCGGAGGTTCACCACCCGGCCGTTGCGCTCGACCCGGCCCCGGGCGAGGAGGAACGGGGCGTTGCGGACCAGCGGGCGGAACCGCTCGTAGACGTCGGGCATCACCACCAGGTTGGCGATGCCCGTCTCGTCCTCCAGCGACACGAAGGTGATCCCGGCCGCGGTCTCCGGCCGCTGGCGGACGATGACGATGCCGCCGATCTCGGCCGCGGAGCGGTCGCGCATGCGGGCGAGCTCGAGGGCGGTGCGCGCCCCCCGGGCCGCCAGCGCCGGTCGCAGGAAGGAGACGGGGTGGGCCCGCTCCGAGAGGCCGACGGCGGCGAAGTCGCGGGCCACCTCCTCGGCCGCCGAGGGCTCGGCGAGCCGCGCCGGGGGCTCGGGAGGGAGCCGGCCGGCGAAGAGATCGCCCTCGCCGTCCCCGGGCGGGAGCCCGAGCGTCGTCCAGAGGGCCGCGCGGCGTCCCGGCGTGAGCGAGCGCAGCGCCGCCGCCTCGGCGAGACGGGTGAGCCAGGCCCGCGACAGGCCC
>JBBIOL010000099.1:0-12819 GCA_037443385.1 Anaeromyxobacteraceae bacterium | reverse complement strand
ACCGCGGCGAAGGCCGCCTCCAGGTAGGCCAGGGAGGCGGCGCCGCCCGCGGCCGAGGGCCGGCCCGGCCGGCGGTCGGCGGCGGCGAGACGCGTCACCCGAACCAGCGCTCCGCCGCGGGGGAGGGGGGCTGCGGGGGCGACGCACGGCAGCACGAGCCCGGCCCGGCGCGCGACCCGCTCGAAGGAGGCGTCGCCGAAGACCAGCGGGACGACCCGGCCGCGCAGCGCGGCGAGGGCGCGGGCGGCCACCTCCGGGCCGATGCCCGACGGGTCGCCCAGGCTGACGGCCACGCGCACGGCCACGGGTCAGCTCGCCGGCGGGGCCTCGAGCTCGGGGATCTTGAGCTCGATGACGGCCTCGCGCTTCAGGTCCTCGATGTACTGCTTGCGGTACACGTCGGCCTGCTGGTTGCCGATCTTCTCGCGGATCCGCTCCTTCACGTCGTCGAGGGGCGGGGCCTTGGCGGTGCGGCGCTCCTCGGCCTTGAGGATGATCCAGCCGGTGCGGGCCCGCACCAGGCCGGAGTTCTGCCCGGGGGCGAGCGCGAAGGCCACCCGCTCCAGGTCGATGGGCATGGTCCCCTTCTTCACCCAGCCCAGGTCCCCGCCCGACGCCGCGCCCGGACCCTGCGAGACCTGGCGGGCCAGGTCGCCGAAGTCCTCGCCGGCGGCGAGCCGGGCGAGCAGCGTCTCGCCGGTGGCCTTCACCTGCGCGTCCTCGGCGGCCGGGGCGCCGGCCGCCACCTGGAGGAGGATGAGGCGCAGCTTCACCTGCTCGTCGCCGGCGAACTCGGCCTGGTGGGTCTGGTAGTAGGCCTTCACGTCGTCGTCGGTGACCTTGACCCGGTTCTGCACCTTGGCGGCGATGAGCAGGTGGTTCTCGAAGTCCTTGCGGAGCCGGGCCCGGTAGACCTCCATGGAGAGCCCCTCCGCGGCGAGCGCCTGCTTCAGCATGTCGTCGGAGAGGTTGTTGCGCTTCTTCACGTCCTCGACCGCGCCGTCGAGCTGGGCCTCGGTGACCTCGATGCCGAGCGCCTTCACCTCGGCCTCGACGAGCCGCTCGGCCAGCACCATCTCGTAGGCGGCGCGCAGGGCCCGGGCCCGCGCCTGGTCCCGCGCGGGGCCCGGCGGCATGTCGCTCGCGCGGCGCAGCTCGGCCCCGGCGCGCTCGGAGAGCTCGGAGAGGGTGATGACGTCGCCGTTCACGACGGCGGCCACCCGGTCCACCGGCCGGCGGTCGGCGGCGCGCGCCGACGGGGAGGCGACGAGGCAGAGGGCGAGGAGGAGGGAGGCGTTCTTCAAGGCTTCACCGAGGCGACGGCCGTGGGGTCGACCTGGATCTTCGCCTGGGCCCGGAGGGCGGCCACGTACTCCTCCTGGGCCCGGGCGCGCCGCTCCCGCAGCAGGCGGGCGGCGATGACGGGGCGCGCCTGCTCGAGCGAGCGACGCGCCGGGGGCTTCCGCTCGATCACCTGGAACACGTGGAAGCCGAAGGGAGAGGGGACCACGTCGGAGACGGCGCCGGGCGGGAGCCGGAAGCACGCGTCGAAGACCTCGGGCATGCCCTGGCCCTTGCCGAACCAGCCCAGGTCGCCGCCCCGCTTGCCCTCCGGCGCGATGGAGGAGCGGCTCGCCACCGCGGCGAACGACTGCGGCTTGCGGCGCAGCTCGTCGCGGACGCGCACCGCCTCCTCGCGCGACTGCAGGACCACCTGGCGGGCGTGGACCCGCTCCGGGTCGTCGAAGTCGGCGGCGTGGGCCGCGTACCAGGCGGCGACCTCCTCGTCGCCCACCTGCACGCGGGGGAAGACCTCGTCCTGGAAGAGCTTCTCGATGGTGAGCTGGTCCCGCAGGCGGGTGCGCAGCTCGGCCACCGAGAGCCGCTCCTGCGCCAGCATGTCGTCGAAGGCCGTCCCCGGGTACTCGGATCGCAGCGCGAGCAGGGCGCGGTCGACCTGCTCCGGGCCCACCGTGACTCCGCGTGAACGTGCCTGCTGCAGGAGCAGCGTCCGGTCCACCAGCTCGTCGACGATGCGGGTCCGCAGGACCTCGGTCCCGCCGCCCTCGCCACCCACCCGGACCTGCTGCAGCTCGCGCTCGAGCGCGGCGCGCGGGACGGGCTCGCCGTTCACCACCGCCACGGGGGCCGGACCGCTCGCCTCCGCGCCGGGGCCGGAGGACCGGCACCCGGCGGCGAGGAGGGCGGCCAGCGCCGCGGCGATGGGGACGGCGGTCCGCAACCTACTTCTGTGCCGGGGCGGCGGCCGGAGCGGGCGCCGGCGCGGCCGGACGGGGCATGGCCGGGGGCGGCATCGCGCCCGGGGGCATGGCGCCGGGCGCCATCCCGCCCGGAACGGGGGCCGGCGCGGCGGAGACGGTGATCTTCTCGAGCTCGGCGTCGTTCACCGTGACCTTGGCCTCCTCGCGCAGCTTCTTCACGTACTCGTCGAACTCCTTGGTGCGTCGCTCGCGCTGGAGCCGCGCCTGGATCTGGGGCTTCACCTGGTCGACGGTGCGGGAGACGCCCTCCTGCCGGCCGGTGACCTTCACGATCCAGATGCCCTGCTGCGTCTCGGCGATGGTCTCCTCGCCGTCCTTGCCGGAGAAGGCGGCCTTGGCGAAGGGTGCGCCGAACTGCTTCTCGTACTCCTCCTGGGAGCGGAAGCCGAGGTCGCCGCCGTTGCCCTTGGTGGCCGCGTCGTCGGAGGCGCTGCGGGCGAGCGTCTGGAAGGCCTGCGGGTCCTTCTTGGCGCTGGCCTTCAGCTGGGCCAGG
This sequence comes from Anaeromyxobacteraceae bacterium, assembly GCA_037443385.1. GTDB lineage: Bacteria > Myxococcota > Myxococcia > Myxococcales > Anaeromyxobacteraceae > CAIOAK01. Next base: position 10,044 of record JBBIOL010000099.1, on the reverse strand, counting down.
TACTTCCTCGCCAGGGCCGACTTCTGGGCCCGGTCCTTGTCGGTGGCGGTGAGGAGGATGGCGGAGGTGCGCACCCGCGCCGGCTTCACGAAGTCGTCCTTGTGCTCGTCGTAGAACTTCTGCACGTCCTGGTCGGAGACCGCGTTCGGGTCGCCGTCGCCGAACTTCTTCTGGACGAGCTTCTGGACCATGGCCTTCTTGAGCGTCATCTGCACGTCGGGGTCGTTCGCGTACCCCTCCTTCTCGGCGGCCCGGGCCAGGATCTCGAACTTCACGATGCTGTCGAGGAACTCCTTCTTGCGCTCGATGTTCTGGAAGCGCTGGCGCAGGAAGGGCGACTGCTCGTTCAGCCGGGCCTCGTATTCGGCCACGGTGACGACGATGCCGTCGCCCTGGGCGACGACCGGGCCGCTCTTCTGGGGACCGGGGGAGGAGGGCTTGCAACCGGAGAGGCCGAGGGCGACCGCGATACCGGTCGCGACGAGTGCACGCGTCATCGAGGGGAGGCTCCTGTGTTCGGTCGGATGAGGTCCAACGTCTCCGGGAAACCGACGGCGGCGCGCCGACGTTCCCGGGAGGCGGCGGGAAAAAACCACGAAAACGCGCGGGGATCAAGGATCCCCCGTCACTCCGTACGGGAGCACGCGGCGAGGCCGGCGAGCACCTTCCGGGCCTCCTCGAGGATCTCCCGGCCGCGCGCGGCCTGGGCCGCCGGGCTGGCCCGGGCGCCGGGGACCGACGGAACGGACGTCGCCGGATTCACGGGCTTTTTCGCGGGCCCTCGCGCCGGCGTGGCCGAGGCCGGCCGGGGCCCGACGGTGGCCACGAGCTTCATGTCCGGCGTGAGGCGCAGGGCGCCGCCGCTCCTCTGGACGTGCTTCGCGAGCGCGAACGGATCGATGGCCGCGTCGGGACCGAGGGAGAAGACGAGGCGGCCCGGCCCGGCGTCGAGCCCCCGGATCCGCAGCGCCCGCAGCCGGACCTTCACCGCCATGACCTCGAGGAGCGCGTCCAGCTCGTCGGGCGTGTCGCCGTAGCGATCGACGATCTCGGCCCGGGCCTCGTCGAGCTCCTCGTCGGAGGAGGCCTGGGCGAGCCGCTTGTAGAAGTAGAGCCGCTGGTGGACGTCGGGCATGAAGGCGTCCGGGATGAAGGCCGGCACCGGCAGCTGCACGTCGGGATCGACGTCCTCCCGGGGCGCCTCGCCGCGGAGCTCGCGCACCGCCTCGGCCATGAGCTCGGAGTAGAGGTCGAACCCGACCGCCTCGATCTGGCCCGACTGGTCCTTGCCGAGCAAGTTGCCGGCCCCGCGGATCTCGAGGTCGTGGCTGGCGATGGCGAAGCCGCTGCCCAGGTCGGTGAAGCGCTGCAGGGCCTCGAGCCGCAGCCGTGCATCGCGGGTCACCGGCCGCCGGGCCGGCACGAGCAGGTAGGCGTAGGCCCGCTCCCGGCTCCGGCCCACCCGGCCCCGGATCTGGTACAGCTGCGCCAGGCCGAAGTGGTCGGCCCGGTTCACGATGATGGTGTTGGCGGTGGGGATGTCGAGGCCGCTCTCGATGATGGAGGTCGCGAGCAGGACGTCGGTCTCCCGCGACACGAACCGGCTCATCACCTCCTCGAGCTTCCCCTCGCCCATCTGGCCGTGGGCGACCGCGATGCGGGCCCGCGGCACCAGCTCGCGGAGGAACTTCTCCATGGCGTGGATGGAGCGGACCCGGTTGTGGACGAAGTAGACCTGGCCGCCCCGCCGCAGCTCCTGCTCGATGGCCTCCTTCACCTGGCCCGGGTCGAACTTGGCGACGAAGGTCCGGATGGAGCGCCGATCCTCCGGGGGCGTGGCGATGATCGACATGTCGCGCACGCCGCCGAGCGACATGTGCAGCGTGCGCGGGATGGGGGTGGCGGTGAGCGTGAGCACGTCCACCAGCTTGCGCAGCTTCTTGAGCCGCTCCTTGTGGGCGACGCCGAAGCGCTGCTCCTCGTCCACCACCACGAGGCCGAGGTCGCGGAACGACACGTCGGTGGCGAGCAGGCGGTGGGTTCCCACGAGGACGTCGACCTTGCCGGCCGCGGCGTCGGAGAGGATGCGGCGGACCTCCTCCGGGGTCTTCATCCGCGAGATCGCCTCCACCCGGACCGGGTACCCGGAGAAGCGCTCGCGGAAGGTGCGCTCGTGCTGGGAGGCGAGCACGGTGGTGGGCACGAGCACCGCCACTTGCTTGCGGGAGAGCACGGCCAGCATGGCGGCGCGCAGCGCCACCTCGGTCTTGCCGAAGCCCACGTCGCCGCAGACCAGCCGGTCCATGGGAGCCCGCGGGGAGGCCGGCTGCCCCTCTCCTTCGGCCCGCCCTTTCGTCATGTCGGCGAGCACCTCGGCGATGGCCCGGGCCTGGTCGGGCGTCTCGTCGTAGGGGAACTCGGCCTCGAACTCCCGGAAGGTCTCGTCGGGGGCGGCGAAGGCGAAGCCGTGGTGCGCGGCTCGGGCCGCGTAGATCTCGAGCAGCTCGGCGGCCATCTTGAGCAGCTGCTCCTTCACCCGCGCCTTGCGCAGCGCGAAGGAGCTGCCGCCCAGCCGGTCGAGCCGGATGGCGTCGGGAGCGGCGCCGGTGAACTTCTGGACCTGGCGGAGCTTGGCGACCGGGAGGTAGAGCCGGTCGGCGCCCTCGTACTGGAGGACGAGGAAGTCCCCGTCCACGCCCCGGATCTGCATCTTGGTGAGGCCGCCGTACCGGGCGATGCCGTGCTCGACGTGGACCACGAGGTCGCCCTCGTTCAGGTCCCGGAAGCCGGCCACCATCGCGCTCTCGACCCGCGCCGCGCGGGCGCGCCGCCGCACCCGGCGCCCGAGCACCTCCTCGTCGGCGAGGAGCGCGAGCCCGCCCTGCACGTCCACGAACCCGCGCGACACGTCTCCGGGGACGAGGTGGACGTGGATCGACGGGTCGCGCAGCGGGCCGAGGTCGTCCGGGCGCGCGGCGTGGACGCGCACCGCGATGCGCCGGTCCTCGAGCAGGCGGCGGAGCCGGTCGGCGGAGGACGGCGCGTGGACCGCGATCACCGCGGTGACCCCCCGGCTGCGCCAATCTTGGAGCCGCCGGGTGAGGGGGGCGAGCGCCCCCTCGTCGCCGTGCGCCTCCTCGATCTCGCCGCGGATGGTGGAGGTGTCCCCGAGGGTGAAGCGCAGGGGCTCGCCCGTGCCCAGGAAGACCCGGTGGCAGCGCAGCGCCGGGAGCCCGCGGAAGAGCGCCTCCACCCCGGACCGGTCGAGGAAGTGGGCCGAGGGCGGGAAGGCGAGCTCGTCGCGCCGGAGCGCCGCGGCGTGCTCCCGCTCGAGCGCCCGGTCGAGGTCGTCGAGCCCCTGCTGCACGGCGTCCGGGTCGTCGAGGAGGAGCCCGCAGCCCGAAGGCAGGTACTCGGCCAGCGTGGCGAGCCCGCCCCCGTGGAAGCCGGGGAGGAGCGCCTCGAGGCCGAAGAAGGGGGTGCCGGCCTCGATGGCCTCGAGGACCTCGCGCACCTTGGAGGTGGGCCGGTCGACGCGCTCGGCCAGCTCCCGGACCGCCCGGACGGCGGCGTCCCTCCCGCTGCGGGTGAAGAGGGCCTCGCGGGCCGGCGCCACCACGAGCTCGTCCACGTCGCCGAGCGAGCGCTGCCCGCCGGGATCGAACGACCGCGCGCTCTCCACCTCGTCGCCGAAGAGCTCGAGCCGGACCGGGTGCGCGTGGACGGGGCTCCAGACGTCCACGACCGCGCCGCGCACCGCGAAGGTTCCCGGATCCTCGACGAGCGGTACCCGCGCGTAGCCCAGCTCCACCAGCCGGGCGGCGAGCGCGTCCCGGTCCACCGTCACGCCCTTGCCGAGCAGCTCGAGGTGCCTCCCGAGCTCGGCCCGCGGCACGTGGCGACGCGCCAGCGCGCGCGCCGAGACCACCACCGCCCGGACGGAACGGGGATCGAGGTGCAGCCGCGCCAGCGCGGCCAGCCGGTCCATCTCCAGGCCGCGGTCCGGCGAGAGGTCGTCGTAGGGCAGGACCGGGTCGGCGGGGACGCGCACAACCGCCGGCGCGCCCGGGCCTCCCTCGCCGAGGAAGAAGGCGAGGTCGCGGGCGAGGAGATCGGCCTCCTCCTCGTCGGGTCCGACCGCGAGCAGGGCGCGGGGCCCCCCCGTCGCGGAGAGCACCCGGAGCGCGGCCAGGCCGCGGGCGGCCCCGACGAGGCCGACGGCGTCGGCGCCGCCGCCGCGTGCGGCGAGCGCGAGCTCCTTCCAGGGCGCGACGGTGGTCTCGGACACGGCGGCCCGGTGCTTAACACGGGATCGGGGCGGGAGTAGGGAGGAGGGGCGGCCGGTTGATCCCCGCAGGGGGCGTCGCTACACTTTCCCGGTCCCCGAGGCCCGTCCATCATGCCGCCCACCCGCCCCGCCCGGCTCCTGCTCCTCCCGGCGCTGGCCCTGATCGCCGCCTGCGGCGGGCAGGACCCGGCGCTGCGCGGGAACGGCATGCCGGTGCCCGGCCTGCTCGTGCGCACGGCGGGGCCGGGCACGTCCGAGCTGCGCGCGGGTCAGCTCGGGGCCGCGCGCGTCGGGTTCGACTCGGTGGTGCGGGGAAACCCCGAGCGCATGGACGCGCTGAACGACCTCGCCGTGGCCTACCTCCTCGAGGGGCACTCCGAGGCGGCGCGCCAGCTCCTCGACGAGGTGGTGGCCCGCGGCACGCCGCGCGAGCAGCAGGCCGCGCTGGTGAACCTGGCCGACGTCTACGCCGGCGACGGCCTCGTGCAGGCGGCCCAGGCCCACCTCGTGGCCGCCCGCGAGATCGACCCGGCGCGCGCCGAGCCGGCCTGGGCCCAGGCGCTCCTCGCCGACGCGCGCGGGGAGGCCGACGCGCCGCGGCTGGTGGCCGACGCCTGGCGGCTCGACGCCGACGGTGGAGCGCGCCGACAGCTGGTCTTCGAGTCGCCCGAGGAGCGCATCCACTTCGAGGCCCTCCAGGCCGAGGCCGCCGGTGACCGGGTGACGGCCGCCGCCCGCTGGCGGGAGCTCCGCGCCGGGCGGCTGCCGGTGCTCGTCCAGGCCGCCCTGCGCCACCTCGCGGAGCCCTGAGGCGCCGTGGCCTCCCCCGAGCACGAGCTCAACCGGCGCGAGCGCGAGATCCTCCGCGCCATCGTGCAGGAGCACATCCACACCGGCGAGCCGGTGGCGAGCCAGACGCTGCGGGCCCGCCACGACCTCGAGGTCTCCCCGGCAACGGTCCGCGCCGTGATGGCCGACCTGGAGGAGCTCGGCCTCCTCGAGAAGCCCCACACCTCCGCCGGGCGCGTACCCACGTCGGCCGGCTACCGGCTCTTCGTGGACCTGCTCGTCAAGGTGAGGCCGCCCAGCCCGGCCGACCGGGAACGGATCGAGCAGGTCGCGCTCGGCGCCCCCGCGGTCGACAGCATGCTCGGCCGCACCGCCGAGCTGCTCCACGCGCTCTCCCAGCACGTGGGTGTGGTCTCGACGCCGCCGCCGCGCACCGATCCCACCCGCCACGTCGAGTTCGTGCGGCTCCGGGAGAACCGCGTGCTGGCGGTCTTCGTGTCCCAGGCCGGCCTGGTGACGAACAAGCTCGTCCAGCTCGACGCGCCCTACACCGCCGCCGAGCTGGAGCAGGCCGCCGCCTACCTGTCGGAGAAGCTCCAGGCGACCGGGATCGACGGGCTGCGGGAGGCCATCGTCCAGGACATGCGCGCCGACCAGACCGCGCTGCGCGACCTCATGGAGCGGGCGCTCGTCCTCGCCGAGCGGGCCCTTCCGGTGCCCGGGAGCGAGCGGGTGCTCCTCGACGGCGAGGCCACCTTCCTCGACGCCCCCGAGTTCGCAGAGATGGGCAAGGCCCGGGCGCTGCTCCGCACCTTCTCCGAGAAGGACCGGATCCTCCGGGTGCTCGACCGGGTGCTGCAGGCCCGGGAGATGCAAATCTTCATCGGCGCCGAGAGCGACCTCGCCTCCACCTCCGACGTCTCCATGGTGGCGGCCCCCTACGTCCGGGACGGAAGGGTCCTCGGCGCGCTCGCCGTGATCGGCCCGACCCGGATGGATTACGGCCGGGTCATCCCGCTCGTCGATCTGACCGCCCGGGAGATCTCCCGGGCGCTCTCCGATTCCGACAGGCACTGAGGCGGACGACGTCGCACCTTTCCCCTGATGTCCCGAGCACTTGGGAGGGGCGCATCCTTGCCGCGCCCCCGACCGGTGTGCGATATTCATGGTTCGCGGCCAGTTCCCTGGCCCCGTGAGCCCACCATGTCCGGATCCGGAGAAAAAGGGAGCTTTGCCGCGGACATCCCCGCCTCCGTCCTGGACGAGGCGGTGAAGGCGGTGGCGCGCCACGAGGCCGATCCCGCCGACCCGCCGGTCGAGGTCACTCCGCCGGAGGGCGACCTCGCAGCCGAGGTGAAGCGGCTCGAGGCGGAGCTCGCGGCCGAGCACGACCGGTTGCTCCGCGCCGCCGCCGACCTCGACAACTTCCGGAAGCGGGTTTCCCGGGAACGGGAGGAGACGGCCCGGACCGCGGCCGGGCCGGTGGTGAAGGACCTGCTCCCGGCAGTCGACAACCTGGAGCGCGCGCTCGCCGCCGCCCCGGCCGGCGACCCGCTCGCCGACGGGGTCCGCATGGTGCTGAAGCAGGTCGAGGAGGCGCTCCTGCGCCACGGGGTCGAGCCCAGGAGCGCGCTCGGCGAGCCCTTCGACCCCGCGCTCCACGAGGCGCTCGCCACCGTCGCCTCGCCCGGCTCGGCGCCCGGCACGGTGGTGGCGCAGCACGGGCGGGCCTGGATGCTCCACGGGAGGCTCCTTCGCCCGGCCATGGTGGCGGTGGCGGCGGCCGAGCCGCCGCCCGAAGGGAGCGGGGGATAAGGGGCGATGGGAAAGGTCATCGGCATCGATCTCGGGACCACGAACAGCTGCGTCGCCGTGATGGAGCAGGGCGAGGCGGTGGTGATCCCGAACAGCGAGGGGTCACGCACCACCCCGTCGATGGTGGCCTTCGCCGACGGCGGCAGCCGGCTCGTCGGCCAGATCGCGAAGCGCCAGGCGGTCACCAACCCCGAGTCCACCATCTACTCCACGAAGCGGCTCATCGGCCGCAAGTTCAAGGATCGCGAGGTCACCCGCACGGCCGGATCGGTCCCGTACCGGATCGTGCCCGCCGAGAACGGCGACGCCTGGGTCGAGGCCGCGGGCAAGCAGCTCTCGCCGGCCGAGGTCTCGGCGATGGTGCTCGCCAAGATGAAGCAGACCGCCGAGGACTACCTCGGGGAGCCGGTCACCGAGGCCATCATCACCTGCCCGGCCTACTTCAACGACGCCCAGCGCCAGGCCACGAAGGACGCCGGGCGCATCGCCGGCCTCGAGGTGCTCCGCATCATCAACGAGCCCACCGCGGCGGCGCTGGCCTACGGCATCGACAAGCAGCAGTCCGCGAAGGGGGAGCTCGTCGCCGTCTACGACCTGGGCGGCGGCACCTTCGACATCACCATCCTCGAGCTGAACCAGGGCGTCTTCGAGGTGAAGGCCACGAACGGCGACACCTTCCTGGGCGGCGAGGACTTCGACCAGCGGCTCATCGACTGGCTGGCCAAGCGGTTCCAGGACCAGACCGGCATCGACCTGCGCAAGGACCGCATGGCGCTCCAGCGGCTCAAGGAGGCCGCCGAGCGCGCCAAGCACGAGCTCTCCTCGGCCACCGAGACCGAGGTGAACCTCCCCTTCATCACTGCCGACCAGACCGGCCCCAAGCACCTCGCCGAGACCATCGACCGGGCCACGCTGGAGAGCCTGGTGGGCGACCTGGTCGAGAAGACCATCGACCCGTGCAAGATCGCCCTGAAGGACGCCGGCGTCACCGCCGCACAGCTCGACACCGTGATCCTGGTGGGCGGCATGACCCGCATGCCGCGGGTCCAGGAGACGGTCCGCAAGTTCTTCGGCAAGGACCCGCACAAGGGCGTGAACCCGGACGAGGTGGTGGCGGTGGGCGCCGCCATCCAGGGCGGCGTCCTGAAGGGCGAGGTGAAGGACGTCCTGCTCCTCGACGTCACGCCGCTCTCGCTCGGCGTCGAGACCGCGGGCGGCGTCTTCACCCGGATCATCCCGAAGAACACCACCGTGCCGGTGCGCAAGGGCCAGGTCTTCTCCACCGCGGTGGACAACCAGCCGCTCGTGTCGGTCCACGTGCTCCAGGGCGAGCGCGACATGGCGGCCGACAACAAGACGCTGGCCCGCTTCGAGCTGGTGGGCATCCCTCCGGCGCCGCGCGGCGTCCCGCAGATCGAGGTCCGCTTCGAGATCGACCCGAACGGCATCGTCCACGTCGAGGCCGAGGACCTGGGCACCGGCAAGAAGCAGCAGATCCGCATCTCGGCCCGGTCCGGCCTCTCCGAGGAGGACATCCAGCGGGCCATCCGGGACGCGGAGCAGAACGCCGCCGAGGACCAGGCGAAGCGCGAGCTCGCCGACTTGCGCAACAACGCCGAGGGGCTCATCTACACCACCGAGAAGAGCCTCGAGGAGTACGCGAGCGCGCTCAAGGCCGACGACCTGGCCGAGATCCGGGCCGACCTTTCCGAGCTGAAGGCGGTCCTCGGGTCGCCCGAGCCGGGCCGGCTGAAGGAGGCCCTGCAGCGCCTGGAGGGCTCCGCCTACCGCATCGCCGACGCCATCTACTCGTCGCAGGGCCAGGACGGGGGCGCCGGCGCCTAGCCGCCTCCCCGGACCGACGCCGCTTGCCCCTGGCGGCGGCTGCATTAGGTTCGCCCCCGGCCATCCATGAGCACCGAGAAGAGAGACTTCTACGAAGTCCTGGGCGTGTCCCGGACCGCATCCGGGGAGGAGATCCGCGCGTCGTTCAAGCGGCTCGCCATGGAGTTCCACCCCGACCGGAACCCGGGCAACCACGCCGCCGAGGAGCGCTTCAAGGAGGTGGCCGAGGCCTACGACGTGCTCTCCGACGCCGAGAAGCGGGCCCGCTACGACCGCTTCGGGCACGCGGGCGGGGCGGCCGGCTTCGACCCGTTCTCCGGGTTCGCCGGGGCCGCCTCCATCAACGACATCTTCGGGGAGATCTTCGGCGAGGTCTTCGGCGCCCACCGCCGGGGCCAGCGCCGGTCCCGCGGCGCCGACCTCCGCTACGACCTCGAGCTCGACCTCGAGCAGGCGGCCTTCGGCACCACCGCGCGCATCGAGATCCAGCGCCCGAAGCGCTGCGAGACCTGCCGGGGCAGCGGCGCCCGGCCCGGCACCCAGCCGCGCACGTGCCCGGCCTGCGGCGGCCACGGCGAGATCCGCATGCAGCAGGGGTTCTTCGCCGTCTCCCGCACCTGCGGCCAGTGCCGCGGCGAGGGGAAGATCATCACCGACCGCTGCCCGGACTGCGGCGGGGCCGGCGGGATCGCGGAGAAGTCGGCCGTCGACGTCCGGGTCCCGCCCGGCGTCGACACCGGCACGCGCCTCAAGCTCCGGGGCGAGGGAGAGCCCGCCCCGTCTCCCTCCGGCGAGCCGGGCGACCTGTACGTCATCGTCCAGGTCCGCGAGCACGCCATCTTCCAGCGGCAGGAGACCGAGATCGTCTGCGACATGCCCATCTCCATCGCCCAGGCCGCGCTGGGCACCCAGGTGGAGGTGCCGACGCTGGAGGGGCCGCACAAGCTCAAGATCCCGGCCGGGACCCAGCCGGGCAAGACCTTCCGGCTGAAGGGCAAGGGGATCGCGCCGCTGGGTGGCGGCGGCCGGGGCGACCAGCACGTCCGCGTCCAGGTGGAGATCCCCACCCGCCTGAGCGCGGAGCAGCGCGAGCTGCTCGAGCGCTTCGCCGCCCTGTCGGGGGAGGAGACCCACCCCGTGGCGAGCCGGTTCTGGAGCAAGGTGTCCGAGATCCTCGGCAAGTAGTAGAACGGCGGAATCCATGCGCCCGTCCCTCCCGGCCGCACTCGCCGTGCTCCTCGCCGCGGGCTGCGCCGCCCGCCGCCCCGCGACGCCGCCCCCGCCGCCTCCGGGCGGGCTCGCCCCCG
>JBBIOL010000098.1:0-12861 GCA_037443385.1 Anaeromyxobacteraceae bacterium | reverse complement strand
CCCTCGTCGTCCGCGACGCCCAGCACGAGTACGCGTTCGTCGAGACCCCGCCCTAGGCGAGGCCGGCGGTCGCGGCGACCGCCCTTCCCGCCGGCCGGCTCGTGGACGCGGAGCGGTGGGAGGTGGACACCTGGTGGACGAAGGCGCCGAGGACGAGGAAGAGGCACGCGATCTCGACGAGGTCCCGCCAGGTCGTCGACCGCGAGGCCTCGCGCCGGACCTTCCGGGTCGTCATGGAGCTCTCCGCACGGCGTGAGGCGGGGTGGATTCCCCTGCCGATCGGAGGCGCCGGCCGCGCGGATGTGACCGGCCGTCCGCGTCCTGCCTCCCCGCCGGGGCCACCTGTGCGACAATCGGCTCCCCCGAATGGACTCCATCCCCGTCCAGGAACGCCCCACGGCACGCCCCCGGATCTCGGCCGTCGTGCCCATGTACGGGGAGGGGAGGAACGCCGCCGCGTTCCTCCGCTCGCTCGCGGCCACGCTCGCCGGGCTCACCGACGCGTTCGAGATCGTGGTGGTGAACGACGGGAGCCCGGACGACACCCGGGAACGGGTGCTGGAGGTGGCCCGGGAGTGCGCCGTCCGCTACGTGGAGCTCTCGCGCAACTTCGGGAAGGAGAACGCGCTCTCGGCCGGGCTGGAGGCCGCGCGGGGCCAGGTGGTGGTGCTCCTCGACGGCGACGGCCAGCACCCGCCGGAGATCGTCCCCCGCATGCTCGAGCACTGGCGGGCCGGCGCAGACATGGTCTACGCGGTCCGCGCACACCGGCGCGACGAGTCGTGGCTGAAGCGCACCGGGACCGCGCTCTTCTACGCCGGGATGGCGCGCGCGGCCCAGGTCGACATCCCGCCCGACGCCGGCGACTTCCGGCTGCTCGACCGGCGCGTGGTGGACGCGCTCCGGCGCCTCCCGGAGCGGGCCCGCTTCATGAAGGGGCTCTACGCCTGGGTGGGATTCCGGGCCGTGCCCATCGAGTACGAGCCGCCGCCGCGGGCCGCCGGGCGGAGCTCGTTCGGCTTCGGGAACCTGTTCCGGCTCGCGCTCGCCGGCCTCACCTCGTTCTCCACGCTGCCGCTCCGGCTCGTCGCCGTGCTGGGAGGCGTGGTGTCGGTGGTGGCGCTCGGCTACGGCGCCTGGGTCATCGTCGAGGAGATGGTCTACGGCACCAAGGTCCCCGGCTACCCCACCATCGTGGTCTCCATCATGTTCTTCTCCGGGGTGCAGCTGCTCTCGCTGGGGATCATCGGCGAGTACCTGGGCCGCGTCTTCGAGGAGTCGAAGCGCCGCCCCAACTTCCTCGTCGCCGAGGAGCGGGATCACGGGCGCCTCGGGGCGGGCGGGGAGCCGCGCGCCGGATGAGCCCGATCCCCGTCCCGGCCGCGCGCCGGGTGGTCGTCTGCGCCGACGACTTCGGCATGGAACCGTCGGTGAACGACGGGATCCTGCGCCTGGCCGCGGCCGGCCGGGTCACCGCCATCGCCTGCATGGTGGAGATGCCCGCCTGGCGGGAGGGGGCGCGCGCGCTCGCCGGCGTCCGGGACCGGGCCGACGCGGGCCTCCACCTCGACCTCGGGACCCGCTCGGCGGGCGAGCTGCTCGCGCTCGCCGCCCGCGGCGCGCTGGGGCTCGTCGATCCCGCGCGCGTCGCCGATCGCATTCGTTCCCAGCTCGACGCGTTCGAGGCGGCCACCGGCGCTCCCCCGGCCTTCGTGGACGGGCACCACCACGTCCACCAGCTCCGGCCGGTGCGGGAGGCGCTGCTCTCCGTCCTCTCGGAGCGCCACCGCGATCGCCCCCCTCCGTACGTCCGCAACGTCGTGCCGCTGCGGCCGCGGGGCGCCAAGGCGGCGGTGGTGGCCGGCCTGGGCGCCCGCGCGCTGCTCGGCCGTTTGCAGCGCGAGGGCGTCCCCCACAATCCCGACTTCGCGGGCGTCTACGATCTGTCGGCCCGCTCCGACTATCCCGGGCTGGTGCACGGGTGGCTGCTCGACCTTGCCGACCGGGGGCTCCTCATGTGCCACCCCGGGCTCCCGGGGCCGGAGCCCGCCGCGGCGGCGCGGGGCGCGGAGCTCCGCTACCTGGAGTCGGACCGCTTCGCGGTCGACTGCGCCGCGGCCCAGCTCCGCCTGGTCCGCCCCTCCGAGGTCCGCGAGTGACCGCGCTGCGCCGCCGCGCCGCCGACCTGTTCCTCGCCCCCCAAGTGGCGTTCGCCGCGCCGCTCGTGCTCGCGGTGCTGGCCGGCCTGCAGATGATGCTGCAGACCTGGCGCAACCCGCTGCCGGGCGGCTACACGCACTACAACAACTTCATCATCTTCCGTCAGGCCTTCGTGCACCTCGTGGAGGGGCGCGACCTCTACCGCTTCTTCCCCGCCGAGCACTTCGACAACTTCCTCTACAGCCCGACCTTCGCGGCGATGATGGCCCCGTTCGCCGTGCTGCCGGTCTGGCTCGGGCTGCTGCTCTGGGACGTCGCCGTCGCCGGCGTGCTCGTCGCCGGCATCCGCTCCATCCCCGGCCTCGACGTGCGGGCCCGCGCGCTCCTCACCTGGTTCATCCTCCCCGAGTTCATCGGCTCGGCGCAGCACTCGCAGACGAACCCCGCCATCGTCGGGTTGCTCCTGCTCGTGCTCGCCATGGCCGAGCGGGAGCGGGACTGGGCCGCGGCGCTCCTGCTGGCGCTGGCCGGCTACGTGAAGATCTTTCCGCTCGCGGCCGGGCTGCTCTTCCTCGCCTACCCGCGGCGGGTGCGGCTCGTGGCCTGGACCGCGGCCTGGATGGTGGCGCTGGCCGCCCTCCCGCTCCTCTTCGTCTCCCCCACCCAGCTCGGCTGGCAGTACGCGAACTGGTGGAGGCTGCACACGACGAGCACCCACGCCTCCGGGGTCGGGCTGTCCGCCGCCGGGATCCTCCATTCCTGGTTCGGCCTCGACCCGCCGCGGGTCCTGCTGCTCGCCGTGGCCGGCCTGCTCATGCTGCTCCCGCTCGGGAATCCGCGCGCCTTCCCCCGGCTCGACTTCCGGACCGTGTTCCTGGGGGCCATCCTCATGTGGATGATCGCCTTCAACCACCTGAGCGAGTCGCCCACCTTCGTCATCGCCATGGCCGGCGTGGGGCTCTGGTACTTCGCCCAGCCCGCCACGCCGGCGCGCCGGGCGCTGCTCTGGTTCGCCTTCCTGCTCGTCTCGGTGAGCTACTCCGACCTCGTCCCGCCCGGGTTGCGCAACCGATTCGTCGCGCCCTACGCCCTGAAGGCGCTCCCGGTGGTGGTCATCTGGGGCGTGGCGGTCGCGCAGCTCACCACCCTGGGGCGTGCGCGGCGCTAGGATCGGGGCATGGGCCCCGTGGAGAGCTTCCGCGTCCAGGACGGCGCCATCCGGATCTACCGGATCCTCGACGTCGCCGACGGCATCGACCTGGCGCGCGCCGAGGCGCTGGCCTCGGCCCCCAAGTCGCGGGTGCGGCTCGCCAGCCCGCGCTCCGCGCTGGAGATCGCCCACCCGCCGCTCCGGCTCGGCCTGGGCGCCCGCGACGTCCGCGTCGCCGGGGAGCCCCGCCGCGTCGAGATCCAGGCCAGCCTCTTCGACTACGGCGTGGGTAGCTTCCTCTTCGAGCTGCCCATCGTGCCCGGCACCCCGCTCGAGGACCTGGCCCCGATCGCCGAGGCGCTGCTCGAGCGCCCGACCCCGGAGCTCGACGCGACGGCGCGCGCGCTCGCCCGGGAGGCCTCGGCCTCGCTCGCCCCGGCGCTCGTCCGGCCGCACGACTGGGACGGGATCGAGACCTACGCCGTGTTCTTCGTGCGGGCCTTCGACCGCCGGGTGACCGGCGACGAGCTCGTGGCCCACGCCCCGCTGGCCCGCCTGCTCCTCGGCGAGACCGACCCGGTGCCGCTCTCCGCCGGGGAGCGGGCCGACGTCATCAAGCACCGCTTCGCCTACCTCGAGACCGACCTCGCCGTGGTCGACTGGAACAGCGCCTTCGTGCACGAGCCGTCCGGCTCGACCGACGTGCCCGACCTGCTCGAGCTGGCAACCGCGCAGCTGCTCGAGCTCCGCTGGTACGACGCCTTCCTCGACCGCGAGCTCGCCGCGCTCCGCGGTGAGGCCGAGCGCGCCGGCAACGCCGGCCTGTTCACCCGCCGTTACAGCCGGCTCGCGCGTCGCACCGCCGCCCTGCTCCTCGACATGTCCGAGACGGTGGACCGCGTGGAGAACGCGGTGAAGATCGTGGGCGACTTCTACCTGGCGCGGCTCTACCAGGCCGCGCTCCGCCGCTTCCGGCTCCCGGCCTGGCAGGAGTCGGTGCTGCGCAAGCACCGCATGCTCGCCGAGGTGAACCGCGTCCTCGCCGACGGCGCCGACGTCCGGCGCGCCGAGCTGCTCGAGATCACCATCATCGTGCTCATCGCCTGGGAGATCGTCTGGGCCTTCTGGAGGCCCTGATCCGGCCTCCGGACCGACCCCGACCCCCCGGAAGGGCCGTTTTCTCGGGAAATTTCGATCTTCGCGCTCGGTGGATCGCCGGATCAGGCCCATTTGACGGGCAAGATCCGACGATCGGCTGTTGACTCACGGATCCGAAAGCGATATCCGGAACGCACGATTCGCCGGCCCGGCGCGCCTTTCGCTCCGTTTCCCGGCGGTGCCCCAAGGAGGGATTCACATGAGCATGACCCAGGCTCAGTTCTTCGCCGCCGTCGCCGACAAGGCCGGGATCTCGAAGGCCCAGGCCAAGGCCGTCTTCGCGGCCGTCGAGGAAGTCGTGATGAAGAGCCTCAAGTCCGCCGGCAAGATCCCGCTGGGCGGCCTCGGCGCCGTGAAGCTCCAGGCCCGCAAGGCGCGCATGGGCCGCAACCCCGCCACCGGCGAGGCCATCAAGATCGCCGCCAAGACGGTGGTGAAGATCGCCCCGGCGAAGGGCCTCAAGGACGCGTTCAACAAGAAGAGCAAGTAGGCGAACGCTTCCGGACGACCTGGGGGCCTGCCGGCGATGCCCGGCGGGCCCCTCGTTTTTCCGGCGTTTCCGTGCGATTTCCGGCGTCCCGGCGGGCCCGGATCTTCCTTGACAACCCCGGACCCGATCCGTAGCCTGCGGGGACTTTTTTCGAGGCATCTCCGACCCTTATGTCCCATCACGACCACTCGACCGCGGACCGCGGCCCGCAGGAGATCGCGGAGCTGCCGAAGGAGAAGGTGGCGCGATTCGACGCCGCGCTCCCCGAGATCCTCCGGCGCTATCCGGCCGATCACAAGGAGGCGGCGATGCTCGCCGCCCTGCGCCGTGCCCAGGAGATCCTGGGCTGGCTCTCGCCCGCGGCGCAGAAGCTGGTCGCCGACCGGCTGGGCGCCCCGGTCACGCGGGCCGAGGAGGTGGCCACCTTCTACGTGATGTACCACACGCGTCCGGTGGGCCGTCACGTGGTCGAGGTGTGCACCAACGTCTCCTGCTCGCTGGCCGGCGGCTACGACATCTTCGAGCACCTGAAGTCGAAGCTGGGCGTCGAGAACGGCGGCACCACGCAGGACGGGCGCATCACGCTGCGCCAGGTCGAGTGCCTGGGTTCCTGCGGGACGGCGCCGGCCATGCTGGTGGACGAGGAGATGCACGAGAGCCTCACGCCCCAGTCGGTGGAGCGCATCCTGGGAGGCCTCTCGTGAGCGACACCCTCATCCTCACGAAGCGCTGGCACAAGAAGGACCCGTCGCTCGCCGGCTACCGGGCCGACGGCGGGTACCGCGGTCTGGAGAAGGCGCTCGGCATGGCGCCCGCCGCCATCGTCGAGGAGGTGAAGGCCTCCAACCTGCGCGGCCGCGGCGGCGCCGGCTTCCCCACCGGCATGAAGTGGACCTTCCTCCCCAAGGACGTCCGCCCCCGCTACCTGTGCATCAACGCCGACGAGTCGGAGCCGGGCACCTTCAAGGACCGGTACATCTGCGAGTACGACCCGCACCTGCTCGTCGAGGGCATCGCCATCGCGAGCTTCGCGCTCGACATCCACCTGGCCTACATCTACATCCGCGGCGAGTTCGCCAAGCAGGCCCGCGCGCTCGAGAAGGCGCTCGAGGAGGCCTACGCGGCCGGCCTGCTCGGCCCGCGCCTCGGCGGCAAGGCCGACTTCGCCCTCGACGTCCACGTGGTCCGCGGCGCCGGCGCCTACATCTGCGGCGAGGAGTCGGCGCTCATGGAGTCGGTGGAGGGCAAGAAGGGCTACCCGCGCTTCAAGCCCCCGTTCCCGGCCATCGTCGGCCTGTGGGGCAAGCCCACCATCATCAACAACGTGGAGACGCTCGCCAACGTCCCCTGGATCGTCGAGAACGGCGCCGCCGCCTTCGCCGCGCTGGGCGCCGGCAAGACCGGCGGCACGCGCCTCTTCGGCGTCTCCGGCAACGTGAAGCGCCCCGGGGTCTACGAGAAGCCCGCCGGCTACAATCTGAAGAAGCTCATCCTGGAGGACTGCGGCGGGACCGCCAGCGGCCGGCCGATCAAGGCCGTCATCCCCGGCGGGTCCTCCTCGCCGGTGCTCACCGGCGCCGAGATCGACGTCTCCCTCGAGCCCGACGCCATCAAGGCCGCCGGCACCATGTCCGGCTCGGGCGGCGTGATCGTCATCGACGACTCGGTGTGCATGGTCCGGGCGCTGGCCCGCATCGCCATGTTCTACGCCGAGGAGAGCTGCGGGCAGTGCACCCCCTGCCGGCAGGGCACCCCCTGGATGGGGAAGATCCTCGAGAAGATCGAGCGCGGCGAGGGCACCATGGCCGACATCGCGCTCATCGAGCAGCTACCCGGCAACATCATGGGCCAGACCATCTGCGCGCTGGGCGACGCCGCGGCCATGCCGGTGCAGAGCTTCCTGAAGAAGTTCCGCGCCGAGTTCGTGGAGCACGTCGAGCGCGGCGGCTGCAAGCACGGCGCGGACGGCTGGGGCGTCTCGCGCGGCGCCCGCGAGGCCACCGTGGGCGGCACGACCCACGCGGTGAGGTGAGCCATGGGTATCTCCGCCGAGCAGGTCCTCTTCTGGGTCTTCGCCGTCCCGCTCATGGCCTCGGCGGTGGGCGTGCTCGTGGCCCGCAACCCGGTCTACGCCGCCATGAGCCTGGTCTCGGCCTTCTTCTGGCTGGCCGGCATCTACGTGATGCTCACCGCGCACCTGCTGGCCTTCATCCAGGTCATCGTCTACGCGGGCGCCATCATGGTGCTCTTCCTCTTCGTGGTCATGCTGCTCTCCCTCACCGACGCCGAGCTGGGCCTCGAGAAGCTCTCGGTCCTGAAGTGGGTGGGCATCGCCGGCGCGGCCGGCGTGGTGGCCCTCGTGGTCCGCGCCATCGACCAGGCCGGGGTCCGGACCATGCGCGCGGTGGGCGACGACTTCGGCACGGTCCGGGCGGTGGGCCGGGTGCTCTTCACCCAGTACCTGCTTCCCTTCGAGGCCACGAGCGTGCTCCTCCTCGTGGCCATCGTCGGCGCGGTGGTGGTGGCCAAGGAGAAGATCTAGCCATGGTCCCGGTCGGCAACTACCTGGCGCTCGCCGCCTTCCTCTTCGCCATCGGCTTCGCCGGCGTGCTCGTGAAGAAGAACGCCATCATCGTCTTCATGAGCATCGAGCTCATGCTGAACGCGGCCAACCTGACCTTCCTGGCCTTCGCCCGGCAGCAGGGCAGCATGTCCGGCCAGGCCATCGCCTTCTTCGTCATCGCGGTGGCGGCGGCCGAGGCGGCCGTCGGCCTCGCCATCGTCATCGCCGTCTACCGCACCCGCGGCACGGTCTCGGTGGACGAGGTCGAGGCGCTGCGCGACCGGTAGCGGCGGGCGGCGCGGGCCGCCCGTCCGGTCAGCGCCGCTTCCCCACTCGCGACGGCCGCTCGCCGTCGAGGGCCTGGAACCCGGCCCGCAGCACCGCCGACGAGACCTGCCGCACCGCCGGCCGGGGCGCGGCCGCCGACGAGAGGGTGGGAAGGCCCCGCGACCCGAGCTCCCGGTCGAGCTCCGGCACCGGCGCCACGGCCCGGTCCAGGTCGGCCACCACGTCGGCGAGCTCCCGCTCGAGCGCCCCGGTCCGGTCGCCGAGCGTCGCCGGCGGGCGCCCGTCCCAGGAGAGCACGGCGCCGTAGAGCAGGTCGGCGTGCTCGCGGATGCGCTCCTCCCCGGTGATGGCCCCGCCCTCCCGGGTGGCCACGATCCGTCCCCGCAGCGGCTCCAGGGAGTCGGCCAGCGCGGCGAGCCGCGTGCCGAGCGGGTCCCCGGCCGGCAGCTCCCGTCCCCGCGCCGCCGCCGCGCGCCGCAGCCCCTCGATGCGGTCCACCGCGTCGCTCATCCGCCCGAAGAGGGCCTGTACCAGCAGCGCGAGCGCGAGCTGCTCCCTGCGCTCGTCGAGGCCGTAGGGGGCGCGCCGGTCGAGGGCGACGTCGATGCGCCCCTCCACGGTCTCGCTCCCGGACACGAGCCGCACCCGCCAGCTCCCTGGCAGGACGCGCGGCCCCTGCGTGGCGGAGCCGGCCAGGGCGGCGGCCCGGGGGACGCGCGGCGGCGGCAGCCGCATCGACCAGGTGACCCGGTTCACTCCCCGTCGCTTGCTGGCCGCCACCGTGTCCACCACCCGCCCGTCCGCGTCCAGGATCTCGAGGCGCAGCGGGCCGTAGAGGTGCCGTTCCGGCTGGAACCAGGTGATGGTGGCCCCGCTGGCCGCGCTTTCGCCGGCGTAGCCGGCGTCGCCCAGGACCCAGGCGCCGATCGCGCCCATGCGCTGCTGGGACGGGCGGCCGGGGAGGAAGGTGGTCGTCCGGGGCGCCGCCCGGGCGAGCGCACGCAGCGGGCCCAGGTCGTCCACGATCCAGATGCCGCGCCCGTGGGTGGCCACGACGAGGTCGTGCTCGCGCGGGTGGACGACGAGGTCGCGCACCGGCACCGCCGGGAAGCGCCCCCCCTTGAACTCGGCCCAGGACCCGCCGCGGTCGAGCGAGATCCACAGCCCGTGCTCGGTGCCCAGGTAGAGGATCGCCGGCTCGACCGGGTCCTCCCGGATCACGTGGGCCCAGCCGCGGATCCCCTGCTCCGGCCCGGCCACCCGCGTCCAGGTCCGGCCGTGGTCCGCGGTGCGGAAGGCCCAGGGCGACGGGTCGCCGTCGGCGTGCCGGTCGAAGGCCGCGTAGGCCACCGCCAGGTCGTGGTGGCCCGGCTCCACCGACGAGACCCAGGACCGGGGGGGCAGCCCGGGGACGCTCGCCGCCACGTTCTTCCAGGTGGCCCCGCCGTCGCGGGAGAGCTGGAGGTTCCCGTCGTCGGTGCCCACCCAGATCGTGCGCGCGTCGAGGGGGGAGGTCGCGATGGCGTAGATCGTGGTGTGCATCTCCGCCGAGGAGTTGTCGACGGTGATGCCGCCCGACTGCTCCTGCTTCTGCCGCTCCGGGTCGTTCGTGGTGAGGTCGGGCGAGACGCGCTCCCAGGTCTCGCCCCGGTCGCGGGTGCGGAAGAGGAACTGGGCGCCCATGTAGAGGGTGCCGGGCTCGCGGGGCGGGATGTGCAGCGGCGTGTTCCAGTTGAAGCGCAGCTTCTCCCCCCGGGCGGCCTTGGGCTGCAGGTCGCGGACGGCGCGGGTGCGCCGGTCGAACCGGCCCAGGAAGCCCCCCTGCCCCTCGGCGTAGATCACGTCCGGGTCCCGGGGGTCGACGAGGACGTGGAAGCCGTCGGAGCCGTAGAGGAGCTCCCAGGCCGCGTTGGGGATGGCGCCGGGGTAGGAGGACGGCCCCGACCAGGAGCCGTTGTCCTGCAGGCCGCCGTAGACCCGGTACGGATCCTGGGCGTCCACGCTCACGTGGTAGAACTGGGAGATGGGGAGGTTCTCGCCCTTCCACCAGCGGTTCCCGCCGTCGTGCGAGATCCACAGCCCGCCGTCGTCCCCGCCCACCACGTGGCGCGGGTTGCGCGGGTCGATCCAGAGATCGTGCCAGTCGCCGTGCGAGCCGCCGCCGGCGTAGACGAAGCTGCGCCCCCCGTCGTCGCTCACCACGAGGCCGAGGTCGGTCTTGAAGACGCGGTCGGGGTTGCCCGGGTCCACCACCAGGCGGGCGAAGTAGAACGGGCGCCAGACCATCTGGAAGCTCCGGTCGCGCGCCTCCCAGGTGCGCCCACCGTCGCCGGAGCGGAAGAGGCCCGAGGCGGTGGACTCGACGAAGACGTACACCACCCGTCCGTCGGTCGGAGCGTGAACGACCTCCACCCGTCCCCAGGGGGCGGGCGGCAGGCCGGCCGCGCCGGGCGCGAGCTCGGTCCAGGTGCGGCCGCCGTCCGCGGAGCGGAAGAGGCCGCTGCCGCTCGGGGCCTCCGGGCCGTCGCCGCCGGAGCGGAAGGTCCAGCCCTTGCGCCGGAAGTCCCAGGTGCCGGCCAGCACCTGGTCCGGATCGGCGGGGTCGAGGGAGACGCTCGAGCAGCCGGTGGAGAGGTTCCGCCCCGGCAGCACGAGCATCCAGCTCCGCCCGCCGTCCCCCGTCCGGTAGAGGCCGCGGTCGGCCGAGTCGGCCCACAGCTTCCCGGGCACGCAGGCCCAGGCCACCTCCGAGTCGCGCGGGTCCACCACGATGCGCGCCACCCGCTCCGACTCCCGCAGCCCCACGTGGGTCCAGGTCTCGCCGCCGTCGGTGGATCGGTACACGCCGTCGCCGGCCGAGACCGAGTTGCGGGTCCAGGACTCGCCGGTGCCCACCCAGACGTTGCGCGGGTTCCGCGGGTCCACCGCGATGGCCCCGATCGACTGGACCGCCTCCCGGTCGAAGACCGGCCGGAAGGTCGTGCCGCCGTCCTCCGACTTCCAGACGCCGCCGCTCGCCGCTCCCACGAAGATCGTGGTCTTGCCCCCCTCGCCGTGCGCGGCGACCGCCGAGATGCGGCCGCTCATGGCCGCCGATCCCACGTTGCGGGCCCCCAGGCCGGAGAGGGCCCCCGAGTCGAGGACCACCGGCCCGGCCCGCGACCGGCCCGGCGCTGCCGACGGCGGCGGAGGCGGGCCCTCCGCGGGCGGCGGCCCGGCGACCACGGCCCCGGCGGCCGGGAAGCGGAAGAGCGCCGGGTCGAGCGCGATCCCGGGCTCGGCCCGCTCCACGGTGAGTCGGGTCGAGCGCGGCGCCCCCTTCTCGCCCGAGACGATCGAGAACGGGATCCAGGCCCCGGCCACCTGCTCGTAGTTCCCCAGGTCCCGCTCCACGATCACCTCCGCGCCCCGCACGCGCGTGCGGGTCTCCACGCGGATCTCGAGGAAGTGGTCCGGATCGAGGAAGAGCACCTGCACCGTGCCGTCCGGGTGGGTCACCTGGAGCCGGTGGGCGAGCGTCCCGTCCACGTCCTCGCGCCCGAGCGCGGCGAGGCGCATCCCCCGCTCGCGCCAGCCCACGAGCGGCCCGGAGAGGTCGGCGTCGAGGACCAGCTCCCGCACCGCGTCGGCCGGGATCCGCTCCGGGTCGTGGCGACCGCCGAAGGGGGAGACCCGCCACGCCTCCCGGCCGTCCCAGGCCTGGACGGCGGTCATGCCCTGGGCCGAGGTGTCCACCCGGATCATTCCCGGCCGGAGCACCATCCGCGTCCAGGCCATCTCCATCGACCAGTCGTCTCCGCCGTAGACCACCTTGCCGGTGAGCCGGAGCGATTCCAACGCCCGCAGTGCGGCCTCGCCGCCGCGGGCCGCGACGTTGCGGGACGCGAGCTCCTCGGCCGGGAGCGGGGCCGGGTCGGCGGCGCGTCCGGGGAGGGGAGGGGCGGCGAGGGCGAGCGCGGCGAGGAGGGGGGAGAGCGACCTTCCGGCGTGTCCGCGCATCGTTCCTCCGGGCGAGGTTCACTCCTCGTCGAGGTGCAGGTCGAAGCGGTGCACCGCGTGGGGCAGGTCCCCGGCGGTGCGCCGCACCAGTTCCTTCAGACGGCCGGTGCGCATGTCGTAGACCCAGCCGTGCAGCCAGGGGCGCCCCTCCCGCGCCCAGGCCCGCTGGATCACCGACGTCTTGGCGAGGTGGTCCACCTGCTCCACCACGTTCAGCTCCACCAGCCGGTCGAGCCGGGCCCGCTCGTCGGGCAGCGTGCGCAGCTCCGGCTCGTGCCGCTCGGCGCAGTCCTTGATGTTCTGCAGCCAGCGGTTGATGAGCCCGAAGTCGGTCCGCGACAGGGCGGCCGCCACGCCGCCGCAGCCGTAGTGGCCGCAGACGATGACGTGGCGCACCCGCAGCCGCTCCACCGCGTAGAAGATCACGGTGAGCATGTTGAGGTCGGTGTGCACGACCTGGTTGGCCACGTTGCGGTGGACGAAGAGCTCGCCCGGCTCGCAGCCGGTCACCGTCTCGGCGGGCACGCGGCTGTCGGAGCAGCCGATCCAGACGAACTCCGGGTCCTGCCCGTCCTGCAGCCGCGCGAAGTAGTCGGGGCGCTCGGCGAGCCGCTCGGTCACCCAGCGCCCGTTGGTCTCGAGGAGCCGCTTGTAGCCGTCCATCGGCATGACCCGGGAGGGTAGCAGATCGGCCGGGGGCGGCTGAAATAGGGGGGCCCGGCCGGCGTAGGGAGGGGCACAAGGAGAAACGCCATGAAGAACCTCGCCATCGTCGCCTTCGCCCTCGTCCTCCAGCTCGGCTTCCTCGCGCAGCTCGCCTCCCTGTAGCCTGCGGCTCGCCGCGGGCGGGCGGGCCGAGGCAGGCCCGCCGGGCGCGATGACGCGGCCCCGGCGCCGCGGTAAGCTCCCCGCCCCATGCTCGCGCGCTGCGCCTTCTGCCAGAAGACGTTCGACACCGATCGCTTCGGGGTGCAGGCCTGCCCCCACTGCGGCCAGCAGGTCCACCTCGCCGACCCGGCCGCGCCGGCGCCGACGCAGCCCGCCCCGGCCGCG
>JBBIOL010000097.1:0-13142 GCA_037443385.1 Anaeromyxobacteraceae bacterium | reverse complement strand
TAGGGCGGGGTCTCGACGAACGCGTACTCGTGCTGGGCGTCGCGGACGACGAGGGCGCGCTTCCCCTCCCGCGTGCCGACCACGAACTCGAATCCCTCGAGGCAGGGAGCCACGGTGACGAGCGACGTCGTCCCGTCGTCGTTCTTCCGGGAGGCGACCCGGGCCTTCCACTCCCCGGCGTCGAGGATCGTCTGGCCACCCTCCTGGACCACCGAGACGCTCCCGAGCGCCGGGTTCCGGTAACGGGTCGCGAGCCGCGCGACCTCGGCGGGGTCGGCCGGGACGACGAGCCGCTCGCGGGCCTTCGCGACCTCCGCCTTCCAGGTGGAGGCCGCCGCGGCCAGGTCGGCCGCGGCCTCGCGATTGCCGTCGAAGAGCACCTCGAGCAGGCGCCGGAAGAACGGTCCGCGCAGCCGCCACCCCGTGTCGGCGTTCGTGAGGATGACGGCGCCGACCCCGTGCTCGGGGAGCCAGAACATGTCGCTGTGGTAGCCGGGCATGTCGCCCCCGTGGTGGACGACGGGGATGCCGCTGCCCCGATCCACCATGAGCCCCATGCCGTACCAGGCGTCCTCGCCGAGCGCGACCTGCGGCTTGCGCCGCTCGAGCAGGTTCTTCTCCGAGACGAGCCGCCGGCCGTCCGGGAGCTTCCCGTTCGCGAGCTCCATCTGGACGTAGCGGGTGAGCTCCCGTGCGCTCGTCCAGACGCCGCCCGCGGGGCGCACCGGCACGACCGACCAGTTGAGTCCGATGGGCGCAGGGTGGGTCCTTCCGTCCTCGTCGTTGCCGTGCGGCGTCGCGTGGTTCCCGCGGAGCGCCTTCGCGAAGTCGAAGGTGGTCGTCCGCATGCCGAGCGGCTCGAAGAGCTTGCGCCGCATGGCGCCGTCGAAGGCAGCTCCGAGCTCGGCCTCCGGATCGGAGAGCCGGCCCCCGATGAAGCCGGCCGCGGCCGCCATCAGGTTGCTGTACTGGAAGACCTCCCCGAACCGGCTCGTGGGCTGCATCGTGCCGAGCAGCCGCATGGCCGATTCGGGCGTCTCCCGCTCGTACTCGAAGAGCCACTCCAGGTCCTGCCGGGGCAGGCCGGTGCAGGCGCAGACGAGGTGCTTCACGAGCACCTG
This sequence comes from Anaeromyxobacteraceae bacterium, assembly GCA_037443385.1. Taxonomy (GTDB): domain Bacteria; phylum Myxococcota; class Myxococcia; order Myxococcales; family Anaeromyxobacteraceae; genus CAIOAK01. The sequence continues at coordinate 12,021 of JBBIOL010000097.1, read as the reverse complement.
GCGGGTGGTGTCGGCGTCCCCGAGCTTGAAGGACGGGTGGATCTCGGTCACCGGCTGGTCCCAGGCGAGCTTCCCCTCGTCGGCGAGCTTCGCGAGCAGCAGGGTCGCGAGCGCCTTGGTGTTGGAGGCGGCGATGAAGAGCGTGTCGGGGTCCACCTTCGCCGGCTTGCCCTTCTCCTTCACCCCCAGCCCGCCGACGTGGATCACCTTGCCGTCCTGCACCAGGCTGAAGGCGACGCCGGGGACGTCGAGCTGCCGCATCCCGTCCTCGAGGAAGGCCCGGATCACGGCCACGCGCGCGGCGTCGAGGCGGTGGGCCTTCCGCCCCGCGAAGCTCTCCCGCGCGTACCCGGCGGGCCGGAGGCTCCGGAGCACGAGGCGGTACGGTGCGCCGCGCTTCTCGTAGGTCCCGTCGGTGGCGTCGACGACGGCCACGTTCCAGGCCCCGGCGGCGCGGCGCACCATCGCGAACACGGTGACGCGCTCGTTCGGCGAGGTCTCGTAGTCGACGACCCGGACCTCCTTCCAGCCGTCCTTGGCTGCGCGCGGGGTCGTGGTCCTCGGCGGCCACCGCGCCTCCGGGCGGTAGGCGGCCCAGGCCGCCTTCGCCGCGGCGTCCGCGTCGGCGGCGTCCACCTCGACGATGGCGAGATGGGAGTCTCCCTCGGGCGGGTCGAGCACGATCACGTTGCCGCGCCGGGCGAAGGTCCAGCCCGCCGGGGCGGTGAAGGTCGTCCCGGCCGAGGTGCTCATCGGCGTGTCGGCGGCGAGTCGTTCGGGGGCGGCGGGCGGGGACTGCGGGGATTGCGAGTCCCGGGCGGCCGGAACGGCGGGCGCACCGAGGACGACGAGCGCTGCGAGGGCGGCGGCGGCGACCCGGACCATGGAGTCCTCCGGCTTCTCGTCCGATCCTCGATGGAGGTCGGACCGGGGGATCCTGGCCCCCGGAGGGGCTCGAGGCGAGAGGCCCGGATGGGGCGTTTTCCCCTCCGCGTGGACCGTCAGGCCCCGACGAGCCGTAGCGGGGCCTGCGAGCGCTGGCGCGGGAACTCGAGCAGGTACTCGCCGGAGAAGCAGGCGTCGCAGTAGCGCGTCCGCTCCTCCCCGAGGGCCGCGTACATGCCCTCGATGGAGAGGTAGCCGAGCGAGTCGGCGGTGACGTAGCGGGCGATCTCGTCGACGCTGTGGGAGCTCGCGATGAGCTCCTGCCGCGTGGGCGTGTCGATCCCGTAGTAGCAGGGCCACGCCGTGGGAGGCGACGAGATGCGCATGTGCACCTCGGTGGCGCCGGCGGCCCGGAGCATCTTCACGATCTTGCGGGAGGTGGTGCCGCGGACCACCGAGTCGTCCACCACCACGAGCCGCTTGCCCTTCAGCATGTCCTTCACGGCGTTGAGCTTCAGCTTCACGCCGAAGTGGCGGATGGACTGGGCCGGCTCGATGAAGGTGCGCCCGACGTAGTGGGAGCGCACGAGCCCCATGGCGAAGGGGATGCCGCTCGTGTTGGCGTAGCCGATGGCGGCGGGCACGCCCGAGTCGGGCACCGGCAGGACCAGGTCGGCCTGGGCCGGCTGCTCGGCGGCGAGCCGCGCGCCGAAGGCCGCCCGCGTGGCGTAGACCGACTTGCCGAAGAGGACCGAGTCGGGGCGCGCGAAGTAGATGTGCTCGAAGACGCAGCGGCCGGTGCGCTCCGGGCCCGGGCCGGTGAAGAGCTTCTCGGAGTGGAAGCCGTTCTCGTCGACGACCACCAGCTCGCCGGGCTCCAGCTCCCGGATGTACTCGGCCTCGATGAGGTCGAGCGCGGTGGTCTCGCTGGCGAGCACCCAGCTGCCCTTCAGCTTGCCGAGGACCAGGGGGCGGAAGCCCATGGGGTCGCGCGCCCCGACCAGCGCACCGTCGGTGAGGAGCACGAGGCTGTAGGCGCCCTTCACCTTGGCGAGCGACTGGCGGAGCGCGGCGAGTAGGTGCTCGCGGGTCCCCGGCCGGTGCTCGGTGCGGGCGCGGGCCATGAGGTGGACCACCACCTCGGTGTCGCTCGTGGTCTGGAAGATGGAGCCGGCCGCCTCGAGGTCGTTGCGGAGCTGCTCGGCGTTGACCAGGTTCCCGTTGTGCGCCACCGCCAGCGCGCCGCCGGCGTACTGGATGGCGATGGGCTGGGCGTTCTTGAGGTGGCTCGCCCCGGCGGTCGAGTAGCGGACGTGGCCGATGGCGGCCCCGCCCTTCAGCGTCTCGAGCACGGACGCGGTGAAGATGTCGGCCACGAGCCCCATGCCGCGGTGCACGTGGAGGGTCTTGCCGTCGGTGGCGACGATCCCGGCCGACTCCTGGCCGCGGTGCTGGAGGGCGTGCAGGCCGAGGTAGGTGAAGTTGGCGGCGTCGAGGTCTCCCCCGAGCGCCCAGATGCCGAAGACACCGCACTCGTCCTGGAGCTTGTCGTACGCCTCGTCGTAACCCATGAGGCGCCGCAGTATAACGGTTGGGTGGGGAAAAAGCTCACGGCATGGGGCGTCGTCGCGGTCGGGATAACCATCCTGATTTTCGCGGTTTTTCCCCTTCGTGGCCCGCGTGCCCTGGCCCCTCCGCGCCTCCTCGGCTCCGGGGGTGGCCCGGGCGAGCTCTCGGCCGGGGCCGCCGCCCTTCCCCTGCCCGCTCCCCCCGGGGTCCCGATCGGCGGGTACCCGCGCCTCCGCTACGCGAGCGAGGGGGTGATGGACCCGCCCATGGCCCGGGCCGTGGTCCTCTCCAACCCCGGCTTCGCCGTGGCGGTCGCCGCGGCCGACGTCCTGCTCGTCCCGGCGGCGCTGCGAGCGAAGGTCGAGGCGCGGGTGGCCGACCTCCGGCTCGACGTGCTGCTGCTCGTCGCGACCCACACCCACTCCGGCCCGGGCGGCTTCTGGGACGACGCGCTCGGCGCCCGCTTCGGCACCGGCCCCTACGACCCGGCCGTGGAGGAGGCGCTCGCCGCCCGGATCGGCGAGGCCATCCGCGCCGCCGCCGCGGATCGCGCCCCGGCGCGCCTCTCCGTGGCCGGCTCCCGGCGACCCGACCTGGTGCGCAACCGGGACGGCGGGGAGCGGGGAGGGCGGCTCCTCGTGCTCCGGCTCGACCGCCCGGACGGGCGCACGCTGGGGCAACTCGTCGTCTTCCCCGCGCACGCCACCATCCACGCGAGCCGGAACCGGCTCCTCTCCGCCGACTGGCCGGGGGCGATGGCGCGGGACCTGCCCGGGGTCACGGTGCTCCTGCAGGGGGCGGAGGGGGACCAGACCTGGGCCCTGCCCGCGCCCGCCACGGGCCCCACCCACGAGGCCTACGGCAAGCTCGTGGCCGAGGAGGTGCTCCGCCTGCCGCTCGCGCCGGCCGGACCGGATCCGGTGCTGGCCGCCGCCACCGCGGAGGTGACCCTGCCCGCGCCCGCGTTCGGCGCCGTGCCGCCCTTCCTCGACCGGCTGGCCTCGAACGTCCTGTGGAGCTGGCTGCCCGAGCGCACGCGCGTCTCGGCGCTGCGGATCGGGCCGGTCACGCTGCTCGCGGTGCCCGCCGAGCCCGGGGAGGCGGTGGGGAACGCCTGGCGCACGGCGCTCGGCCCCGGCGTCGAGGTGGTGTCGCTCGCCGGCGACTACGTGGGCTACGTGGACACCGCCGACGCCGTGCGCGCGCGCACCGGCGAGGCCCGGCGGACCTACCTCGGGCCGGAGCTCGCCGACGTGTTCCAGCGCGGGCTGGCCGCGGCGAAGGGCGCGCTCCCCGCACCCTAGAATCGCAGCGCCACGCCTCCCGGGGCGGGCTCCACCGGCACGCCCGGGGCGAGGACGAAGAGCACGATCGCCCCGGCGCCGAGCACGACGGCCGCACCACCGGCGATGAAGGCGTTGCGCCGCTCCGCCTGGTAGTCGGCGGCCGAGGCCGCGTAGGCGGCGGGGTCGACGCCGGGCCGGAGCGAGCCGTCGGGCAGGAGCATGCCGGACGCGTCGGCGTACGAGCCGGCCGCCGCGATCCCCTGCCAGGTGGCGAGCCCGGCCGCGACCACGGCGAGACCGCTCGCCGTCCACGCGGTGGGACGGATCCAGCCTCCGCCGCCGCTCGTGGGGGCGGACGCGGGCGCCGACGACGCCGGTGGCGGCGCCGCGGCGAGCGACGGTGCGGACGGGTCGAGCGTCACCGTCTCGTCCCGGGCGAGATCGATCGACACGGTGCGCACCCGCCCTCCGGACTCCACGCCCACGCGGTAGCGGGACGGGGGCAGACGGATCCCGGCCGGCAGCGGGTCGAGGGGGCGGCCCTGCACCCAGCCCCGGCCGGAGCCGTCGGGCGTGGTCACGCGCAGCTGGAACCGGGGGCGGGACGCGTCGCGGGTGCGGGCGGCCTCGAACTCCTTCCGGAAGACGGGCGAGAAGTGATCCGGATCGAGGCGGGCGGCCGGGTCGAGCGCCAGGACGCGGTCCATGGCCGCGCGCGACGCGTCGGCCTGGCCGAGGGTGGAGGTGACGACGGCGAGCCCGAGCCAGGCACGGACCCACTCCGGCTCCGGCGCCTCGGGGGCCGGCAGCGTCTCGAGCTCGGCGAGGATGGCCCGGTACCGATCGGCGGCGGCGCGGTAGTCGCCGGCGCGCGTGGCCGCCTCCGCCGCGAGGTGTGCCGCCTCGAGGTCGACGGGGGCGGCCGCGGCGTGGACCGGGAGCAGGGCGAGGAGGGCGGCGAGCAGCGGGCGCATGCGATACCGGCCGGTAGCTCCTGCAATCGCCGGTGCATGCACGGGCGTTGGATGGACGCGGTCGCCTCCCCGCGAGGCCGGCCGCCCCGCGGACCATGGGTCCGCGCCCCGAACGGACGATGGCGCCTTCTGCCCTCTCAGAACGGTCCTTCCACGTGGAATGCATTTCGCACCGGGGGGGAGGTGATCCGCGGTGTCGTCCGTAGTAATACCCGAACCTACACCTAAAAGGGGACCCCCCTTGGGCTCCACTCCTTTCGCCGTCCGCTCCCTGGCACCGCTCCTCCCGCTCCTCCTCGCGGCCGGATGCGGGGACCTGCCCGCTGTCGCGAGCTGTTCCGAGTCGGTCCCGTGCCCGGCCGGTTCGTGGTGCACGTCCGGGAGCTGCGTCGCGAACGCGGCCCCGGTGGCCGTGATCCAGGCGCCGGCATCGGTCCAGAGCCACCGGTCGAGCCCCTTCGGCGCGGCCGGGAGCCACGACGACGACGTGGGGGATCGCGTCGCCGGGTGGTCCTGGACGTTCGCCGCACCGGACGGAACGACCGGGTGCGAGCCGCTGCCCTCCGCCGGCACGTCGGCCGATCTCGCGGTCGTCTTCCCGTGCGCCGGCGAGCACGTGGTGACGCTCACGGTCGTGGACTCGCTCGGGCTCGCGAGCGCGCCGGCCACCGTGCGCTTTCGGGTGGAGCCCTCGCTCGATCCGCCCGTCGTCGCCACCGGGCCGGACGCCTCGGTGGGGCACCGCTGCTCCGGAACCCCGCTCACCTGCACCCCGTGGGACGGGGCGTCGTCCGAGCTCGCCGTCTCCGCGTCCGGGGCGGCTCCCGGCACCGTCCAGTTCCGCTACCGGTGGACGGTCGAGCTGCCCCCCGAGCTGGCCGGCCAGCCGGCGCCCCGGGTCGCCTTCCTCCCCGGGAACGACGTCGCCTCTCCCACGGTGCGCATCGAGACCGACGGCACGGCCATCGCCGGCCGGTACGTCCTCGCCGTCGAGGCGGTGGACTCCCGCGGGATGATCGCCGTGGGCCGCCAGCGCGTCGACGTGGGCAACCGCCCGCCGGTCGTGTCCGGCGGCGGGAGGGTGCTCCTCCCCCACGGCTTCGAGGCCGCCACGTCCCGGTTCGTCGCCTCGGGCGAGACCTCCCCGGCCACCTGGAGCGACCCCGACGGCGACCCGGTCCAGCCGGTGGGGTTCACCGCCACGCGGTCCGGCGATGGCGGGAACGTGCTCGACGTCCAGGGTCTCGGGGACCGCGCGCGGATCACCGTGGTGGTCCCCTACACGCGTCCCGCCGACGCGGCGTGGCTCATCGGGCCGGACGTGTCGCGCCGGGTGGAGCTCGTCGTTTCCGACGTGAACGGCGCCCGCGGCTCCACCGCCTGGCAGGTGGAGGTGGCGAACCGCGCGCCCCGGCTCGCGAACGCCGTCGCCGCCGCCTCGGTGGATCACACCTACGAGGCCCCGTTCCAGCGCTACGCGGCGCAGGCGGCGCTCTCCACCTGGGTGGACGACGACGGCGACCCGCTCGCCTTCTCGGTCTCCGGCGCCGCGCCCTGCGCCGAGGTGGCCGGGCGGCAGGGCACCGCCTGGGTCACCTGCGGCGCGCCCTTCACCGGGCGTCCGGGCCCGGGCGGGCTGGTGGGATCGCACGACCTCCTCGTCGCGGTGGCCGATCCCTTCGAGGCCGGCCCGGCAGGGGCCACCCGCCTCGAGATCCGCAACCGCCCTCCCCGCCTGCTCGCTCCCTACGCGCCGATGCCGGTCGCCTGCAGGGCCGACCCGGTCGCCTGCTGCAGCACGGACCCCGGAAAGGGCGCCTGCGTCCAGCACGACGTCGTCTTCCCGCAGACCACGTCGGCGCTGGCGATCGTCGTGGACGACGACGGGGACCCGCTCGACCTCGCGGCGACGGCGACGGGGGCCTGCCTGTCGTCGGCGCCGATCCCGCCGGCCTGCTCCGGCGCGTCCTGCAGCCCGCTGCTCACGATGTGCGGCGCCCCGTCCGCCTGCGGCGCGTTCATCCCCATGGGCGTGCTCGCCGTCACCGTCCACGACGGGCTCGCCGGCGCCTCGGGCGAGGTCCAGGTCGAGGGGGTCTGCCCGCCCTGACGGGCCGCGTTCAGCCTCCGGGCGGGAGCAACCGCTTGCGCTCCAGCGCCGCGTCGGCGGCCGCCGCCAGGTCCTCGGGGCCGAGCGCCTTGTCGAGCACCGCGTCGGCGCCGGCCGTCTCCATCCGCTTCTCCAGCGCCGGGTCGAGCGTGCCGGCGATGACCACGATGGCGAGCTCCGACTCGCCGCCCGCCCCGCGGATGGTCCGGACGAAGGTCTCGCCGTCCATGGCGGGCATGCGCACGTCGGTGACGAGCAGGTCGAGCGTGAGCAGCTCGTCGGCCACGATGTGGAGCCCCTCCTGGCCGTCCTTGGCGGTGAGCACCTCGAAGCCGCGGGCCTGGAGCGAATCGGTGAGCGCCCGCAGGATGAGCGCGTCGTCGTCGACCACCAGCGCGCGCCGCGGACGGGCCGAGATGCGGGCCAGCACGGCGGCGAGCTTCTGCCTCCCGTCCTCGTCGAGCTCGATCTTCACGCCCATGCCGCGGGGGTTGCGGAACATCACCGTGGCCGGCGCGTGCAGCTGGGTCCCGCCGGGCAGGCGCATGTCGAGCGTGAGCCGGGTGCCCTCGGGAAGCGCCGAGGTGGTACGAACGAATGCGCCGCCCTGCGAGAGGTTCTCCACGTAGTCGTCGGCGAACTCCTCGGGGTTGGCGTACTCGAGCCGGGCGGTGGGGCCCTCCTCGGCCTGCACCTTCACCGGCGCGTTCACCGCGTAGCGCGGCGCCGTGCGCGAGTTCACGCCCGGGTCGTTCACGCTGGTGGCGTGGGTGGCGAGCGCCGCCGCCAGGATGGGCGGCAGCCCGTCGAAGGAGAGCGCGAAGCCGGCCGGCCGGCCGGGCGCGGCGTCGCGCTCGTCGCGCACCTCGACCACCCGGGCCCGGGCCTCGAGGGGCCGGTCCATCCGGGGAACGCGCAGGAGGACGTTCAGCACGTCGCCCATGGGCGGCGCGCTCACCCCCGGGATGAAGAGCCGGTGGGCCGCGGGATCCCAGGTCACCGCCGCGAAGGCGGCGCTCCCGGCGTCCATGGAGAGCGTGGGCTGCGCGTCGGTGGCCGGACGCCGGTCGGCCGGGGCGCCGGCCACGTTGGCGATGCGCGCCGCGGCCTCGGGGACCGCGCGCGGCAGCACGCCCACCGAGCGGACCTCGCAGCGGGCCGACCGGTCCTCGATCATCTTGCGGTCCTCGGCCCTCGCGGTGGCGAGGTTCCAGGGCATGCCGCCGGCCCGCGCGCACCAGTAGCTGAAGCGGGCCTCCGCCTCCGGGCCGAGGCCGCGGGTGCGGGCGATGACGAGGAAGGAGTGGGTGGCCGGGCTGTAGCCCATGTCCACGCTCTCGAGCGCGCCACCCAGGATGCCGGGGAGCCAGGCGGTCAGCCGCTCGGCGGCGAGAAGCCGGTCGCCCACGGTGCGTTCGAACGAAGCGGCCAGGGTCGGGCTTTCACCATCGGGCACGGTCGGTCCTCTCCCGCCGCGGCCGGCGCGGCTGCGGGGTACGGGGTCGATTGTAGCGCCCGCGGCGGAAGCCCGGCGACGCACCACCCGGGTACACGAATGGTGGACGTCAGGGGGCGGCGGGCAAGGCCCGTTTGGGGGGCGGGACCTCGACCGACTCGCCCACCGCCAGGACCCGCACGCGGTCGGCCGGCAGCCCGCGCCGGGCGCGCTCCGCCTCCAGCCGGACCGGGGGCTCGTCGAGCGGCTCGTCGGCCTGCTTGAAGGTGCCCCAGTGCATGGCGACGAACGTTCGCGCGCCCAGATCCTCGAAGGCCTGCAGCGCCTCCTCGGGATCGACGTGCACCGGGCGCATGAACCAGCGGGGGTCGTAGGCGCCGATGGGGAGCATGGCCAGGTCGATCCCCGGAAAGCGGCGCCCGATCTCCCTGAACCCGGAGAACCAGGCCGTGTCGCCGGAGTGGTAGAGGGTGGCCGAGGAACCCCGGATCACCCACCCGCCCCAGAGCGTCCGGTCCCGGTTCCCCAGGCCGCGGCCGGAGAAGTGCTGCGCCGGCACGAAGGTGATGGTGACGCCGCGGAAGCGCACCGACTGCCACCAGCGCAGGCCCCGGTGGAGCACCTTCTCGCGGGCGAGCGGCCCGTCGGTCTCCAGGCCGGCGAGGACCGGCGCGCCGACCGCGCGGAGCGTGGGCACGTCCATGTGGTCCCAGTGGTCGTGCGAGACGAGGCACAGGTCCACCGGGGGAAGCTCCTCCGGGCGCAGCGCCGGCGGGACGTTGCGGCCCATCACCCCGCCCGGCCCCATGCGGTCCCCCAGGACCGGGTCCACGAGCAGCGAGACGCCGTCGAGCTGGACGAGGAAGCTCGCGTGGCCGAGCCAGGTGACCCGGGCGCCCTGTCCCGGACCGGGAGGGTGGCGCAGCCGCTCCCGGTCCGGCGTCACCGTGGGAACCGGCGCGCGGTCCGGGCTCGCGCGCTTGCTCCCGTCGATCCGGTCGAGGACCTGCCAGCGCAGGAGGTCGCCGAGGCCGTGATCCTCCCGCGGGTCCAGGTTGAGGAAGCGCCCGTCGTCGTCGCGCGGCTGCGGTGGGTCGGCGGGCGCGGCCCCACCGAGCGCGAGCAGGACGAGGGCGACCGCGGCCGTCATCCGATCGCGAGGAGCTGCCGGGACATGTCGTACAGCCAGTCACCCCGCCGGGACACCGGCACGGGCGCGGCCGGCAGCCCCAGCCGCTCGACGATGCGGTTGTAGCCGAGGGCGGCGAGCGCCTGGAGGTTCACCGCGTCGTGGAGGTTGTACTCGACGAGCAGGCGCAGCGCGGCCCGGTCGCCCTCGAGGTGCCGTCGCCAGAGCAGGACGGCGTCCCAGCCGCCGAGCCCGGTCAGGTGGGGCGGGCGGCCGATCCCCTGCGCCTCCTCGAGCAGCTTCAGGCCGCCGCGGTGGCCGAGCCGGGCCCAGAGGTGGCGCAGGTCGACGTGGGCCGGCGGCGGCCTCCACCCCGGGAAGGCGCGGCGCAGGACGGGCACGTCGAAGGAGAGCCCGTTGTAGGTGACGAGGAGCTTCCAGCCGCGCCCCGCGTCGGGGAACGCGTCGAGGTCGCGTCCGCGCAGGAACACCCTCGGGCCGTCGCGGTCGAGGACCGCGACCGCCGTGACCGTGTCGCCGCCGTCGGTCTCGATGTCGAGGTAGGCCGCGTCGCCGGCGAAGTCCGGCAGGAGCCGCCAGCGCTCCCGGGCCGGCATCATGGCGGCGAGCGCGCCGGCGTCGCCCCGGTCGAGCGCCTCGCGGGCGCGGGTCACCGCCTCCTGGAGCCGGGCGTCGAGCCGGGAGGCGCCGCAGGGCCCGGCAGCCGGGAGGTCGTCCCAGGTGGCGACGCCCTGCGCCCAGAGCTGCCGCTCGCGCCACGGACCGATCCCGGGAGTGAGCTGGAAGGTGCGGCGGAGCATGCGTCGAGCGTAACGCGAGGCGCGGGCGGGCGCATCCGGCCCGGCGGCCCGTGTCGGCGGCGCGGCCACCCCGTCGCGGCGGCACGAACGCCCGGGTCCCTCGCGCGCCGCTCACTCCCGCTCGAACGCCGACACCCACGCGCCGGTCTCCTGCGCGTGCCGGACGAGCGCCTCGTGGTACGGATGGCGCGCGATCGTGGCCGAGTCCCCCACGATCACGAGCTTCTTCCGCGCGCGGGTGATGGCCACGTTCATGCGCCGCACGTCGGAGAGGAAGCCCACCTCGCCGGCGTCGTTCGATCGGACGAGCGACACGACCACCGCGTCCTTCTCCCGCCCCTGGAAGCCGTCCACGGTGTCCACCTCGAGCCCGGCGTCCACCCGCACGGCGAGCAGCTGCCGCAGCCGCTGCACCTGCGCGTCGTAGGGCGAGATCACGGCCACGTCGGCGGGGGCCACGCCGAGGGCCAGCACCCGCTCCACCTCCCGTGCGACGAGCGCCGCCTCCCCCTCGTTGTGGCGCGAGTCGGAGCCCTCCGGCGCGCCCTCCTCGAAGCCGGTCCCGGCCGTGTCCACGAGGACGAGCGGCGCGTCGTCGATGCACCAGCCGGCCACCGCGGGGTGGGCCCGCAGGCGTCCGCCGTAGGTCCTCCGGGACGGGAAGGCCATGATGGCCTCGTTCATGCGCCGCTGCTCGGCCAGCGTCACCCGGATCGCGTCGCCGTGGAGGTCTCCCAGCCGCTCGAAGAGCGAGCGACCGAGCCCTCCGTCCGCCGCGGCCGCCGAGATCACCGTGGGCGGGAGCTGCAGGTGGTCCCCGGCCAGCACCGCCCGGTCGGCCCGCAGGAGCGCCAGGATCGCCGCCGGCTCCACCGCCTGCGTGGCTTCGTCCACCACCGTGATCGGGAACCGGCGGCCGGCGAGCACCGGCGCGTCGAGCCCGGTGAGCGTCGACACCACCACGGGCGCGCGGTCGAGCACGTCCCGCTCGGCCCGCTCCTCGAGCGCGCGGGCCTCGGCGAGCAGCGCGCGGGCGCGCCGCTCCGCGTCCCGCGCCTCGCTGAACCGCCCTGGGCCCCGCTTCTCCCGCCGTCGCCGTGCGTCGCGCCGCAGCGCGAGCGCCTCCTCGACGAGCCCGGCGGCGATGCGCGCCGACTCGTGCCCCTCGACGCGCGCCTCGAGGGTCCGGTCGAGCAGGCCCGGCACGCCCCGGGCCGGGTGGCCCACGCGCACGCCGTCCACGCCCGCCGCGACGAGCCGCTCGAGGAGGTTGTCGGCGGCGAGGTTGGACGGGGCCGCCGCAAGCACCCGCTCGCCGCGCGCGACGGCGCGCCGGACCACCTCGACGAGCACGGTGGTCTTCCCCGTGCCCGGGGGGCCGTGGACCAGCGCGACGTCGTCGGCCCGGTCGGCGAGGTCGAGGGCCGCCGCCTGCTCGGGCGCGAGCGCCACCGGCAGGGCCGGGCCCCGCGCGCGCGGGAGGAACCGCGGAAGCGCGCCGGCCAGCACCGCCTGCCAGCGCTTCCCCTCCGGCCCGGCGACGCGGCGCAGGCCGGCCGCGAGCCGCTCCCAGGTCACCGGGGAGGGCACGAGCTCGAGGCAGACCCTCCCGGCGGTGGCCCAGTCCGGGGGAGGGTCGTCGAAGGCCACCGCCACCCGGTCGCGGCTGCGGCGCGCGAGGCGGGCTCGCGCGCGCGGCTCGTCGAGACGACATCCGCCGAGTTCCTGCGCCTTGCCTCCGCCGACGCGGCGCCGCTCGCCGACACCCGGCCCTAGGACCTCGCCTGGCTC